>CAXTMN010000232.1:0-2105 GCA_964245395.1 uncultured Bryobacteraceae bacterium | reverse complement strand
GGTATGCCGGTGAGAACCCGCACATCCCGGAGCATTCAGACCTGGTGCAAGCGTCAACGCTATATGCCTATGCCATCGCTGAATTGTGGATGGCGCTGCTGACGGCGTTAGTGGCGGAGGCGATGAAGCGAGTCGGGGAATACACGGCGAAGCGCATTGCTTCGAACGAAGCGTTGCGGCTGGGGGTAAATGATGTCGCGAAGAGGATCAGTGAGAGTAAGTTAGGGAAACAAACGGGGGAGTGGTTCCGGGATAACTTCGAACAGATACAAAAGGCGGTTGAGAAACGGAAAGCACAATTACGGGAGAAGAGAAAGCGTCAAGATAGCGCTACAACTGAGGAAGGTGCTGCGGAGGCGGCGAAGGCAGGAGAGCTGGGTGAGGCCGCTTCAGCTCTTAAATCTGTTACACGCACTTACGGTAAAAACAGGGTTACGTGGTACACAGATGGGCAAGGACGGACAGTTCGAGCCGAAGCAAACATTCGAGATACATTCTCTGGCTTGGCTCGGAACGCGGACGAGCGTGTAGCGCAAAGCGCAGCCGGAAATTTAGGGGAATCGGACGATGTGGGCGGCCACATCGTAGCTCATCGTTTTGTGGGCGACCAACGTGGAATTAACATCTTTCCGCAGAATAGCAATTTCAACAACTCGGCATACCGCACGATGGAGAACGAGATTGCTGACTGGACAAAGACGGAAAAGAGGTTAATATAACGTACGAACTTGGTCCGTCAGGGGTGGATCGACCTAACTCAGTCAACGTTTTCTATGAAGTTCTTGACCCATCAACTGGAGATCCAATACGAACTCTCAGAAGTTTTACAACCAAGCTGGTCAAATGTTTCAACGGGTTCCGTCCAGTGATATGCCCAATTATTAGCCTTGATGGAGTTGCTTATGGAGAAAGATGACTTGATTTTAGAAATTGGGCGGATGCTTGTCCAAGATCCTCATATTGCTTCTCGACCTTGGAGTCACTTAGTTATCGTGGCTCAAATGTTCAATGATTCCACCAAAGTAAGTGGATTTGCGTACCAGGGAAGTGGCAAGGCTCTGCCGACTGGGCCCAAAAATTTTAATGTATTGACAAAGTTTGAAGATTTACGTGAGGCGATGAAGGAGCCCAGCAGAGATCCTTGGAGGGCATGTCTTCTCAGAATCGATCAATCGTCCGGTAACGTCAGTGTTGATTTCGAATACGATCAACCGGAGAAATGGCTCATCACTCCCGCTTCTGTTAAGCATATGGCCGAACAGCTAAGACCGAAGCTAAATTAGGGCAATCAGCCTATGTAGCTCACTCAAATTTCATCCCGAGAAGTGTTGATAGAAGCACATTCAGCGTCGGAACGATCTCGCAACTGCCCTCTAAGATCTCACTGACGTACGAGGGTCGGCAAGCTCGACATAATTCCAGGGAATGTGACCAAATCGTTCACCATCCGAATCGAGTTGAGTGAAGCGCCCAGTGGACTGAAGTCAGGAGAGGTTTACCTCACCGGCTTGTGCGAGCGTTTCGTCAAGGAAAATCAGGATGACGAATTTGCTCATTACACGGCCGTGATTGTGCCTTGGTTCAGCTTTTTGAATTACGCCACGAACCTGCGTATCTTCCAGGACAAAGATGTAACGCAGATCATCCAGCAGGTTGTGTCCGAACACGGCTTTAGCGGGCAATTGAGGCTAGCGCTGACCAAAAGCTATACTCCGCGTGATTACTGCGTTCAGTATCGAGAATCGGACTTTAACTTTCTAAGCCGGTTAATGGAATCGGAGGGCATCTACTATTACGTCGAACACACCAATGGGAATCATGTGATGGTGCTGGCCGATGCGCCATCTTGTTACAAGGATCTGGTGCCGACGGCGAGTTTCAAGTATTCTCCGGTAAACAGGGACGGACCCGACAGCGGATACGATTCTGAGTTGGCAGGCAGAAGAAGGGATGCACCCCGGGCAGTGGATTGTGCGCGACTTTCATCATGATACGCCGCACAATCCTGCGGAAGTAAGCGAGACTTCAGTCAACGTGGCCGACGCCGGCAGCGAACGGGCCTGGGATGCAGCCCAGGACACGGTTCCGGGCTGGAATCTGTACCG
>CAXTMN010000231.1:0-2119 GCA_964245395.1 uncultured Bryobacteraceae bacterium | reverse complement strand
ATCTCACCATCGCTCAACGGACGCACAGTCATGGACGACAAACCCCCAAGGCGCGTCGCTCCATCGACACAGCTCCCGCTCTTCGGATCTCCTTAGCCGCTCTAACCTTCGGGTACGCCGGCCTTCTTGAAAACTGCTAACGATGCGTCGAGTCCTGCTTTCGCCGCCTCCTCTGGTAAAATGTCCTTCGTTCGGCCAAACACCTCCACGCTCAAAGCATCTCGATATCCGATTTTCTGCAGCGCCTGAAGGAACGCAGTAAGATTGATCACTCCTTCGCCCGGCAGCAACCGCTGGTTGTCGCGTATCTGTTCCGGCGGCAAGTTCGGCGCGTCATTGAAATGAACGTGAACAATCCGCTCTCGCCCTGCATTGACAATGTCCTGCGTCGTCCCGCCGGAATGATGCCAGTGCCACACGTCAAGCAACAAGCCCACATTCGGCCCGCAGTCTTTTGCAAGCTCGAGCATTTCACTCATCCGCCAGATAAACTCATACTTGAATTGTTTGCGCATATGTAGCGGTCCCAGAAACTCCAGTCCAAGTCGCACATTGGACTCCGCTAATACCTTCGCGCACTCTGTAAACCGCTGCTTGTAGAGGCTGCGCAGTTCCGCTTTCGGTGTGTCGCTCGAAGACATGATGTACGTCACCATGCGCGGACACCTAATGGACGCTGCAAATTGCGCCTGTTCTCCCAACTTCGCCAGGCCGTCACGAAACGTCGCGTCATCTTTGCGAAACTCTACCGGGAAATCGATAACGGCCGGCCTGATCTTGAGCTCGGCAAACAGCGCCCGGGTAGCCTCTGCGCCCGCCTGCATGGCAGGTTTCAACATCACGTCAGTGCCGGGAAACCCGGTCTTCGCAGCTAGTCGAGCGAACTCCGGCCATCCGACTTGCCCGTTAACAAGGATGCTATTCAGCGCCAGAAACATGTGATGCTCATCCGCCGCTAGCAATGGCCATCCCGCCGCCGCTGCCGCAAATGTCTTGCAAAGAGTACGTCTGGTTAGAAAGGTTGTGGCCACGTCGTCCCTGATGATATCGGAATCTTTGTACGCCATCGCAAGAAGCAACTAGCCAGTACTCTGCCCAGAGATCTACGATGTGATCGTGGCATCTGCAGCGGTCGGTCCGATCATCAGGATAATCTGACGCAAAACATGACCAAAGTGCTATTGAGTTCCTGCCCGCATTCTCTTACTCTGACCAAGTAGCATCTTCATTTTCAAGCTTCAGCCGCAATCATTTACGCCTTTCGGAGGGGCGCTTGATGCGTTTGTCTGTCCTACGTGTCTTAGCCGGCGTGTGCCTATTAATACGCCTTTCATATGCGAGCTCTCACGCCGACCCAACGTCGACTTACCAGCGGATCATCTGCGTGGTTCCGATGGTTGGAGCTGGAACACTCGAAGACCCAAAGCGACCGCTGTTCGCTCCTGTAAGTGGCCTATCAGAGAACGCCGGGGAGAGCAGCAAGGGCTTCACAGATGTTGCAAAAATCGTTGCGTATCACAGCGTTCTAAGTGACGACGGAACTCAGGCCATTGTGGAATTCGTGGCACGCGATCGCGCGGCTTTCGCGCCTCTGCTGGGAGCCAAACGCCAGGGCCGCATTCAGCTCTTCGATGCTATCCATGGCAAACCGGATGAGGTACTGCAAGAACTCCGAAAAGTGAAGAAGAGTTTTGACTTCCAAATGCTTCGGGTAGGTGCAATGTGAAGTCACTTTCCCTTGCCGCGCTTCTGCTCGGATCTCTGGTTGCTTTCCCTCTCCGTGCTTCCTATTCGTACTACCAGCACGACAGTTTGCAGAGCTATAACGACTCGGCTCCTAATTGGAACATCAACGGAACTTCCACGAACAGTGGCGGAGCGGGTTTAACCGTTATGTCCGCGGCTGGGGCCTCCTACATTACTCGTGTCGCGATTCCCGACGGCACGACGCAGTACGAAGTAGCTGCCACGCTCACTCTTCCAAGCTCTGGAGGAAACTACGTCATCTATCTCGAAGCGACCACCAACGCCATGCTCGGCTCGACCAGCTCCGGATCGTTTTATGCCTTTGCCATCCAGAATCCGACGTTTGCCAATAACGGCTGCAGCGCCACGGCAA
>CAXTMN010000230.1:0-2352 GCA_964245395.1 uncultured Bryobacteraceae bacterium | reverse complement strand
TATTATCCAGAACCGCTTCGGCCTCCTCCCCGTCCCCGAGATCACCTGGATCTGTGCCGTTAAGAACGATCTGCGGATTGTTTGCAGGCAAGTTGAAGATGCTGCGGAAGCTGGCAATATCTTGCAGGTTGATGTTAGAGCGCCCTATGACCGCGATTGTGGCTCCATTCCCTTTGATACCCGACGTGTACAGCGGATTGATGTTGTAGATGACCGCATAGTCCGACGGTGCCAGTGAATAATTGCCAAGCCCATCTGTGTAGTGCGGATGCTTGCTGCCTGGTCGGAGCACCGCAAGCTTCTTCTTGTTCGACATAACGAGCTGCGGCTTAGAGAAAAAGTTGTGCAGAGTTGGAAGACCTGCAATAACCTGCGCAAGCGCGATTGGGATCTGCGGGTTCGTCGCGTTCGCCCAGTGGCTTTGGCCATTCACAATGTACTTATGGATGGAGGTGTGAAATGCCGATTGTACTTGCGCGGCATTTCCCGAAAACTCAATATAGGTTCGCCCGGCCGACACTTCGTTGATCTTGAATCCGTGTAATTCGAGCCAGTCTGTTACAGCTTTTACGTCCTCCAACGACGGTCCAAACTGTTCGCCAAACTCCGAAGGCGCAAGCCACTGATGAAAGCTGGGCGAAGTTGAGTCCTGCTGGTTGCGAAGCAACCTCACGAGTTCCTGCTCTTGCTGTGTGCTGCGCCTCAACACCAGCATCATGCGCTCGAGAGGAAGATCTCCGGGCGCCACGCCGTTGTCGAACTGGACACGCGCCAGCGGATGTACGTTGCCCGGCAGAACCATTAGCTGAGTCTCGTTAACGGTTTGGTTAACGAGATTGATATCTGGGTGGCTCGTTTGAGCCCACCCTGAAGAGAGTCCCGCTCGCATAACGACGAAGACTGCAAGGAGTTGGAGTGGTGTTCGCATGTACAGACATATCCTTTACTGCAATGAGTTAACGGGATCTGCGAGAAGTAAAACTACGACTTAGGTTTGGGAAACCTAGAAAGGCTTTATCCCATAGTGTCTTGTAATCGGACACTTTTATCAGTCACGATTCAATGAATTTTGTCTTCTTCCACACAAGTCTCAAATCCGTTTGCACTCAAGTAGCCAGAGGCGCAGTGTGCCGCCGAGAAGGTGCCCGGGGTGATGAAATTTCCAGGCTTTGAAGCCGAGTAAAACAAGACCCATCGGTCCCGCTCTTGAGAGGGTTGCGCGATCTGTTGCCAGAGCTTTTCGTAGCTGGCTGCATCCAGATTGTGCGTCCCCCAGGCTTGATCGAAATCATACTCGAGCTTCCAGTCCGCCGGGAGTTGCGGACTAGCGGCAGCAAGATTGGCCAGGTAGTACGTGGCCTGATCTCTCAGTTTGCCCTTGTCCAGCCTCACCACCCTGAAAGCAGGGTTTTGCCCTATGTTGGGGCTCAACCCTGGAGTCATCATCACGACAGATCGGAAACGGCTTTTGATGTCAATCAGGCGAAAGTCATCCAGGTGCGTGTGGCCGGCGAAACTTGCCTCTACGGTTGAGTGATATTGTTTCAGCAACTCTTCAAAGGTCGCAGCATAGGGACGCCTCCAAAAGGTGACGGGTGGAGTGGCGTCCTCAGCCGTTTTGTGGCGCAACGTTGCATAAGAGTCGATCCCGGGAGGAATGTGATAGACGAGCCATATCTTTTCGCGATGCCGCCTCGCCGCAGCAAGCTCGCCCTCAAGCCATGCAAGCATCTCTTTACCCGCGTCGACCACACTGCCTCCGCATGCAGCCTCGTGACGGTAGGAAATGAAAGTGGTATCCAAGACGATGATGCGATCCTTCGGGATAACAGGATTAGAAACGCTGAAACTGCCGAACGCGTTCCACGGTTTTGAGAAAGCGGGCTCATACGGCGCCCCAGCAAGCCCGGCTACCACCGGTCCCGTGTCCCCTAAAAAGCGTCCACCGGATTGAATCAGGTAATCCCCGCAATCGGCGTCATTGTTGCCTAGCGCGATGATGCTGGCTTTTGGGGAGACGTGATGCAGCTCGGATGCGACAAACTCCACTGTCTTTCGAACGAACTCCAAATAGGAAGTGTCGTCGTGATTAGTTGCATTTGAATTGAATTGCTCCCGAAAGTGGTGGGCCAGCAAATCACCCGTAACTAACGCGAATGCCGGGTCCGGGACAGTTCTTTGCATGGCATTCAAAGCTGATTGCAAGAGCGGCCAATTTGTGTCTTCGCCGAATTTCGAAAACTTAGAGGCAGAAGACTCGTTGAGTATTCGCCGGCAGTATTAAGCAGGCTCACATGCAAGGTTGTGGACCAGTGCTGAATCTGCAAAAGGATTAAAGTGAATGTCCGAGAC
>CAXTMN010000229.1:0-2994 GCA_964245395.1 uncultured Bryobacteraceae bacterium | reverse complement strand
CCTTCTGGGAGAAGTAGCCGAGCGCGAGAAGGTGAAAGGCGAAGGCGACCGCACAGGCTGCGGTGAGAACGTCGCCCTTGTTGAAGGCAAAGCCGCGTCCGAGGACCGCGCCCGGGACGGTGAGGAGGAGCATTCCAGCCGCAGCGATAAGGATTCCCAGGACTTCGCTGAATTGCGGCAGTCTTCGATAGAGGGTAGCGCTCATGACAGGAACCAGGACGATGTAAAGCCCGGTGACAAAGCCGGAATTACCAGCACTGGTGTACTTCAAGCCGAACGTTTGAAGGACATACCCAGACCAGAGCAAGATTCCCGCAATGGCTCCGCCGCGAAGTCCCCGCAGCGTTGCCCGCCAGCCAATACGCCGGTAGGCAGGGAAGAACAAAGGCGCCATACACAGGCTGGCGAAGCTGAAGCGCGTTGCTAGAAAGTAGATGGTCGAGATATCGGTGAGCGCGCCCTTAACAATGACGAACGTAGTTCCCCAGGCAAGGGCGACGAAGCCCAGAGCCAGATCGGCTCGCCAGCGAGGGGGAGACTGAACCTGGAGAGACAGGGAAGACGAGCTGCTCACGCGCCAGCTTCGGATTCGCTAACGATTTGGCGCTGAAGTGCAGCAAGAAGCAGCAGAATACGGCGGAGACCGAGTTCACGCCCGTCAGGTTGGTACCACTCCTGACTGGTGTGTGCGCCCCCGCCTTGCCCACCCGCTCCGATCGAAATGGCTGGCAGCCCTAAGGAGAGCGGGACATTAGCATCGGTAGAAGCGCAATCGATGCGGGACCGAATATTCAGGTAAGCGTCGACCGACTGCACGGCTTTGAGTAACGGGGCTTGTTCCGGCAACTTGCCACCCGGCCGGGAGCCTAGTTCTTTGATCTTGGCGGTCAGTCTGGTGGTCCGCGCTCCACGATTCTCGCGCTCGAGTCCTCGCTCTACGGCCAAGCTCAAAAGGTCGGCGAGTTCGTCCAGGATGGCTGGTTTTTCGGAACGGAGATCTAGTTTGGCCCGGGCTACGGAGGGAATGGAGTTGATGCTAGACCCGCCTTCTACAATCCCGAAATTAAAAGAGCACCGGTTCTTGGGGTCGGCAGCTGCGCGGGGTTGAGCGGTTTGAACGAAGGAACTGATCACGTCGCTAATCGCATGAACCGGGTTGGGCAGGCCTGAGTCGTTCCAGCTGTGTCCGCCCGGTCCAGCGAAGATCACCTCATAACGCCGGCTCGACAGGGCTTGGGCGGTAATGTGGTCAGTCGAGGGCCCATCAAGAATGAGAAACGCCTTGATCTGAGAGGGGAAAGTCACCTGGCGACAGATGAAACGCATACCGCTCAGGTTCCCTTCGCCTTCTTCGCCAACATTAGCCACCAATTGAACGGCCTGGGCAACGGGCCGAAGGTCCGAAGCGTGAGCGAGCAGTCTCGCCAAAGCAAGGATGGCGGTCAATCCGGAACCATTATCCGAGACACCTGGTCCGATTAACCTTCCGTCGGGAGCATAGTAGACGTCCTCAGGCCGGGCGGGTGCGAAGACCGTATCGAGGTGGGCAGACACGATCAACGGCCTGGGAGTGAGTGGGTCGCCTAAGCTTGCGAGAACGTTTCCGGCACGGTCCACTCTGGCCGACCAGCCAAGATTTTCGAGTTGAAGACGGAACCACTCCGCTCGTTGCGTCTCGAAAAAGGTGGGAGCTGGAATACGGCAGAGTTGTAGCTGCTGTTCGTTGATCCACGCGCGCTCACGTAAGAACCATCTTTGGGCATCGAGCAGAGCCGGGTCGTCAGCAAGTTGGGCAATGCGGCGGCTATCGGGTATCAATCGCCCTAGTTGTGGGAGCGTTTTCAGTTCAGTCGCCAAGGGGTGTCCGGTGTATAAAGTTTACCGTGGCAGAGTGAATATCGGGCTCACAAATGGCGGTTATACTGTTAGCAGCCCCTCATTATGAAGACGTACGTGAAGTTCGGGACCTTGATGGTCCTGATCGTCGGATCCCTGGTCTGGCTTGCCGTTGGTGGTGTTAGTGAGACGAAAACGTATTACCGCACCATCCCGGAACTGGAGCAAATGGGCAGGGTAGCCCAAGGCCAGCGAATTCGCATTGGCGGGGATGTGAAGCCCGGATCGATTGTGAAAAGTGGATCTCAGGTTTCTTTTACTTTGCATCAAGGGGCACAGACTCTGCGGGTGATGTATGCGGGCGTCGAGCCTTTGCCAGATACCTTCAAGGACAATGCTCAGGCGCTGGCTGATGGACGATTAGGCGCGGACGGTGTTTTTACCGCAAGCAAAATCCAGGCGAAGTGCGCTTCAAAGTACGAGGCTAAACCTCCACAGCGTGGAATGTCGCATGAGGCGACGCCGGCCAGGATCAGTGGTCTTGAACCTTCCAGGCTGAAATCGCAATCCTAAGTAATAGGAAGAAAGGGCACCAATATGGAAAACATAGGCGCACTCTCGGTACTTCTCGCCTTTTGTCTGGCAGTGTCCGCCGTGGTTTCGGCCCTGATCGGCAAATATGCGGGTCGCGCTTTTCTTGCAGTGAGCGCTGAGCGCGCAGTCTACGCAACCTGGGCTCTTCTTACCGCGGCTTCGGGGTTATTAATTTCCTTCCTGATTGGAGGAGATTTCCGGTTGGCCTACGTTGCCGCCCATACGGACAAGGCGATGCCAACGATTTATAAGTTCACTGCCTGGTGGGGCGGGCAGGAAGGATCGCTACTTCTCTGGAGTTGGTTGCTGGCCACTTACTCTTCTATTGTTGTCTGGACGAACCGGCGCAAGTTCCGCGACATGATGCCCATTGTTGTAGCCATCATGATGACCGTGTCGGCATTCTTCATTGGGATGATCACCTTCGTTGCCAGTCCCTTTCAGGTGTTGATGGCTGGACGCGGAGTCATCGATGTGGGCGATGGAAACGGTTTGAGTCCGCTGCTGCAATGGTGGACGATGGCGATCCACCCTCCATTCCTTTATCTGGGTTATGTCGGGTTC
>CAXTMN010000228.1:257-3203 GCA_964245395.1 uncultured Bryobacteraceae bacterium | reverse complement strand
AGGGACTCGAACCCCGATACGCAGATCCAGAATCTGCAGTCTTACCATTAGACGACCTCCCAATGGTTTCCTAGGGCAGTATAACAAGCAAAGGCCTCTAGGACCCTCCGTCTTTGATCATCCGTGCTTCCACGATAAACCGCTTGGGGGCCGGTCCAATGTAATAGAACGGGTAGCAGGTGATCAGAGTGAGCAGATGCTCGCTGTCCAGTTCCCTGGTCGAGCGGTTTAACGCGGGCATGATCCCACCCCCGTTCGGCTCAAGCACGCTCACGTCCGACGGGTAAACGATCTTTGTCGCTTGAACTTCATAACTGTAAGTGGCGTGAGGTGAGCGGAAGCGAACTACGTCACCCTTCCTGATGTTTCTAATCGCACGGAACAGAGTATCCCGGTGTGCAGCAACCGCGAAGTTGCCTGCATGGTCAGGAAAGGCCGTCGCGGGAACATGTCCGGCCGATACGCTCAGCGTCTCCGCATCGACTCCTTCCCGAACGATTGTCGACAACTTTAGCCTGGGTATTTCGACGCGCCCAAGCATTTGGCCGCGCGACGGCCTGAGGATTGGAGCGCGCGGTGGTTGTCTATGATCTCTAATTTGCTGGTCCAGTGCCCAGCTCTGATAACTCTGGTAGACATACTGGTCACCCAGCGAATAGCCATAGTAGACCAATCCGCAAAGCCCCATCCCGAGCAGCAGAATTTGCAAAATATCAACCCCTAACCGCTTAGTCAATCGTCGCCATATACTTTCGTCGCCTACTTATCATCTTCCTCTCATATACATTGACTTGTATGGCTTCAAGCAAGGCGGAAAGTCCCACCACTCTGGCAGTCGATGTCGGCGGTACCGGTATCAAAGGCATGCTCCTCGATCCCAAAGGGCAGCCTATCAGTGAGCGCGAGCGCTTAAACACACCCGTCCCGGCCACTCCCGAGGCCATGCTCAAAATCATGGATGTAGTCAAGAACACGCTGGGAGATTTCGATCGGGTCTCCGTCGGTTTTCCCGGCGTTGTGAAGCACGGGACCATCTTTACCGCGCATAACCTTGACGCGAAATGGGTGGGATTCGACCTGCAGAACGTCCTGCTAAAGCGCTGGAAGAAACCCGTGCAAGTCGCGAACGACGCTGCGGTCCAAGGCTTCGGCGCGATCAAGAACCAGGGTGTTGAGCTGGTTATTACCCTGGGGACTGGCTTCGGGTCTTCCCTGTTCGTAGACGGCCGTCTGGTACCAGGGCTCGAATTGGCTCATCATCCCTGGCGGAAAAACAAGACCTACGAAGATTCTTTTGGCAAGAAGGGGCTCGCTCGTATAGGGCGCAAGCGATGGAACAAACTCCTGCAGAGCGCTCTCAAACAACTGGAGTCCCTGTTCAATTACGACCATCTCTACATCGGTGGCGGCAACGCAACCAAAATCAGTTTCGAACTTCCTACTCAGGTCAGCCGCGTTCCGAATGAGGATGGATTGCTGGGCGGTGTCGCCCTCTGGCGAGACAAATAGAATTAACGGATGAAGAATGGCCACTTCTGAATGAAGTGGTAGTGATACCGGTAGACAAACAACGCCATAACGCCTGCCGCCGTAACAACAACTCCTAAAATGACCAGCACCAGTATCATCCACGGGAACGGCTTACCTTCTCGCCTCAACACCAGGATGAAGCTGGCAAATAGGCCGACGAAATAGAGCAGCACCATCGGCACAGCGAAGATCATCATGTTGAAAAAGTCGGGAGTCGGGGTAACAACCGCCGCCAGGATGGTGATCGCTAGAATTGCATAACGGCTGTGCCTGAGCAGAAAGCGTGGAGACGCCAAGCGAAGCAGGGTCAGGAAGAAGATCACCACCGGCATTTCAAACACCAGCGCGACGCCGAGCGTCACGTTCACGAAAAGATCAAAGTATTCGGTGATGGAGACCACCGGTGTCACATTAACGTTGCGGCCTATCCCGAGCAGAAACTCGAGTCCAAAGCGAAATGCCACATAATAGGCGAACAGGCCGCCTGTGATGAACAGCCCGGCGGTCGAGAGAATGAATGGTACCGCCCATCGCTTCTCTCGCCTGTAAAGTCCAGGTGAAATGAAGGCCCAAACCTGATACAGCACCCACGGTGACGCCAGGAAAATCGAGACTAGCAGCGGCATCCACAGCCAGATCACATTGAAGCCTTCCATGGGTGTGATCTGTGCCAGCTTGGGCGGGTTGATTCCCAGGTGGGTCAGGGCCTGAACGGCTGGCGCGGAAACGATGAGCCATAGTTCGTTCGCGAAGAACATGCTGGCAAAAAACGCCACGGCAAGTCCAATAAGCGCGCGCAGCAAACGCGTCCGGAGTTCCTCCAGATGGCTCATGAAGGACATGCGCAGCATGCCGTCTTCCTCATCACCGCCTTCCTCGGGATCATCGGACGAAGGTGGGGGTGGAGGCTTTGGTGGTGTTTTGGCTAAAACCAAAGGGCTTGCCGGGGCTGAGTTTATGCCAATTGCGGCTGACCCATCGTCGTTCGCTACCCCGTAAGGGACAGAAGAACTGTTGTAAACCGGCGCTGTCGTCAGAGGAGAGCTGGATAGCACCTCGGCTGGCGCCTCCGAAGAGCTCCCATTATTCTCTTTTTTCTCGATCGCTAAGTTAGTAGGGTCGGATTCCTGCTTCTCGAGTTCCTCGGACATCAGTCTTCAGCTTTTAAGCTTGATGTTCCTCTTGAGGAGCTAACGAAGATGAAGCGCTACCCGCTGTCCGCGGCACAGTCCCATTTACCGGAGTGCTCAAGATAGCGTCACGTACTTCTTCAGACTTAGTTTCCGTCGCTATCGTAGCCGAATGCCCGTTCACCGAACCCGTCTCAGCAAGAGAACTGGTTTCCTGGGCTTCTGCCTGATATCTTTCATAATCCTCATATGGATATGAAAACTTTGCAGGCGTGTAAGTAGTATC
>CAXTMN010000228.1:0-247 GCA_964245395.1 uncultured Bryobacteraceae bacterium | reverse complement strand
CGTCTTCAGTTCGTTTTTCGCACGGCGGAACTCGCTCAGGCCTTTGGCCAACATCCGCGCAAGCTCAGGCAGCTTCTTCGGGCCAAACAGCAACAAAGCCAGCACGAAGATCGCAATCATCTCCGATGTGCCGATTGGTCCTATCACTAATTTCCTTCACCTCTGGATACTCCCTATGATAGCCCAACTGCGGCAACTCCCTAAGAAGCAGCCCACTATCAACGCCGGTGTTGTTATGATCTTGGAG
>CAXTMN010000227.1:1676-3214 GCA_964245395.1 uncultured Bryobacteraceae bacterium | reverse complement strand
ATTCTTTTTTCTCCTTTTCTTACTGTTACAGCCGCAGAGTGGCCTATTTCTGGCTTTGCTGCTGGCGCTTCCGGTTGTGTTCCTGCTGAGTGGCGATGCGCTGGGTAAAGTGCCTCGCGATCGACTCGCGTTGTGGCCTTTGACAAGATCCGAGGGCGCGGTCTTGCGCGGCGTGAGTCTTGGGCTCAACCCGCTGGTGTGGATCGCCGCAGGAGATTCGCGCGGCGGCAGTTGTGGAAATGAAGCGGCAGCAGTTTTTCTGTTTGTATCTGGAAGATCCGGAGCGGTTGTTGGCCCGCCTGCCCCGGTTGCGGCGCTGGCTGAAACGAATGAACCAGGACATGGGCTTCGGAACCTTTTCGTTTGCCTTGGGATCACTTGAAGCCTCGCCCGGTGAAATTCAAACCTTCGTCACGCAATACGTGCCCGGTCCCGAATCGGTTGATGTCTCTCGTCCGCCATTGGCCTAATCATCGACGGTCGCCAGTCGGCGGCGAAAACCCGATGGCTCCAAAGAGGACTTGGTCTGAGTCAACTCGTCCGGGCGGCCCCAGATATGTCTTAGCTGTATCAGGTAAAAGACCCGTCTGTCCCTTGAGCGCCACCCGGTAGCCCTCGGCGTTTGGGCCGAGCATAAGTCTCAGATGGTTTAGACGCCTGCTGACTTTTATCGTTTTACCCCTTTCTTCCTTGTTCCTGCATTCGTGTCCCACGTTACGAGAACTGGTCCCATAGTGATACTGCCTTGCCGGTTAAATTGAAGAAACCAAGGCCGCATCCGCTTCTTGAAATTGTGGCGTTCGATAATGGGCTTAATCTTGCACAGACCCTGCGCCCACTCCTCCGGGTTGGCTACGTTGTTGTGTGCTGTCGCTAGGATTCCGACGTGTGGGCAAGCAGCAATTTCCTGCCGATGCATATCCTTCATTGCACTGTCGAGCGTTGCAAGCAGCCAGCCGTGGCGATTACAAAGTTTAAGAACTCGTAAATCGTTCACTTGTTGCTCTCTCCCGCCCTTGTCCGTCTTGAAGTGGTCGCGGAATCTCTCCACCCTGAGGCCCGCTTGCGAAACTATCGCATAGGCTTCATCGCAATCGAAGCCGTCATCCAACAGTATTACGTGATCCTCACGCCACCTTGGATAGAGGTCGCTCAATGTGCTGAATCGCCTTACGAACAACCTCTGGATTCAGGTTGTAGCTCGCTGCTATTTGGCCATGAGTCTTACCTGAGCGCACCATGCCAACCAGTATGCTCACAGGAACTCGCGTTCCCGTAATGACGGCACGGCCAGACATGATTTGCGGGTCAATCGTTATCGGCTGACTATTGTCTTCTGACGCTAGTAACCTCCACGGATACAACCTGAATGGTGAGTTCTTTGCATCCCTAAGGATGCGCTTGCCGAGGATATCCACCAGTTCGGGAAAGACCAGATTTCGAGAGTGCGCCAAGTCAACAGAACGACGCGGCTGTTTGCCCCGCGCCGGTCTTTCGAAAACAAGATTACTGAATACAACTCTCAAATCGCCATTTAT
>CAXTMN010000227.1:1183-1666 GCA_964245395.1 uncultured Bryobacteraceae bacterium | reverse complement strand
CCCATAAACGGTCCTAAGAACTTCCAGTACATAGGCTTCTGAGATGTCGTTAAACGATAGAAGAGCAATCTCGCCAGATCTTTTACTCGGCTTGAGTACGGGCATTGGGCCACCGAACCAATTGTTCATCGTTCGCCGAGGAATGGCGAGGGATGCGGCAGCTTCAGGAATGGTGTACGTCGGAACGTCGCGCAAGTCCTGGCCGGGTTGGCGGGAAGGCTTATGGCGTAGCACATGCTCATTGTAATCAAAAGATGAGCTAAATGTTTTGCGACTCATCCCCATGCCCTGTCCGGTATATGGGTATACGCTGGCCGCAGGCGGACGTAAATTGTGCTGTGATCTGTAGCTGCTCAAGCGCCGTTCGGTGGGAACCTAAAGCGCACGTTCAGTTACAGCACGCTGCGCTTGGTCTTTGAATCGGCACATCGCGGTTACTTGCCCGAAGTTTGGCGGATAATTTTGATTTCGAAAATCCAGGGC
>CAXTMN010000227.1:0-1173 GCA_964245395.1 uncultured Bryobacteraceae bacterium | reverse complement strand
AAACTATCAATTCCCGTTCGGGCGATTGTCTACTCCTTCGCAGTCGCGGCTTTGCTAACGAGTTTGATTTCGAAGATCCAGGGCCATTGTTTTCCTGTGACGAAGAGGCGGTCGTGCTTTGCGTCGTAGGCGATGCCGTTTAGGACTGATTCGTCGTTGCGCTTTTCGCTCGCTGGAAGAAGGCCGGTGAGGTCGATCCAGGCGATCACGTGGCCGTCGCGCGGCGAGATGCGGGCGATGCGGTCGGAGTGCCAGACGTTGGCGTAGATTTCTCCCTTGATGTACTCGAGTTCATTGAGTTGGTCGATGGTCGTGGCACCGTCTTTCACTACGATGGAATGTGTTTCGGCGAATGTCGCCGGATTGTGGAAGCGCAGCGTGGCGGTGCCGTCGCTCGTGATGAGCTCCGTTTTGTTGTGAGTCATTCCCCAGCCTTCGCCTGTGTAGGTGAACTGCTTCAGCCGGCGGAAACTGAAACGATCGTAGACGAAGCAGAGATGGGATTGCCAGGTCCATTCGTAAATGTTTGGACCCCAATCGACGATGCCTTCCCCAAAGTACTCCGCTGGCAAATTGACTTTTTGGAGTGCGTGGCCCGTTTCGGGCTGGATGGCCAGTAACTGCGATTGACCTTTGAGGCCCGTACCTTCATAGAACAGGCCGTCCAGATAGAAGAAGCCTTCTGTGTAGCTTTCGGTGGAGTGCGGGTATTTCGCAATCACTTTGAAGCCCGTTACCGGAGCGGAGTTGATGGGCGCCAGGGCAAAGCACAGGGCGAGAGTTAAGGCAAGCGGGCGCATAACGTTCTTCTAAGGATCGCCCGGCAACGCACTTCGCTGCGGCTTGGCGATTATTGGTCAGTGTTGACCAAGCGCAGCTTGGCTGCCGGGCTGGATACGCTCTCTCGATTCTCATTCTTCTGCCCTTGGCAGGCCTCCGGCGCATTTTGCGCTTGAAGCGGTACACGAGCTCGGCAGGAAGGCTGGCGCTGTATCGATCAACCGCTGCAGTGCTTTGGGGCGCTACCGTCCCGGCCGTCTTCTTCAGCGCCGGCACAGGACTCTTTGCCGTGCCGCGCTCTGCCGTTGACATAAGTTGGCTTCTTGCAAACCGTTGGGTTTACGGCCTTGTTCTCGCATTGACCTGCGCCTGTCTGGGTCTTGCCCTGCTCAA
>CAXTMN010000226.1:0-3417 GCA_964245395.1 uncultured Bryobacteraceae bacterium | reverse complement strand
GGCGACAAAGTGGGCCGCGCGGCGGGCGCAGCTATCTATGATTTCGTGACATGATTTCGTGACTTCGTTTAGCTATCGACGAACGTTCTAAGTAATGGATTGGGTAGACAAGGTGAACCGATGGGCGCTAAAAGGTATTCGGCGTCACGCTGTGGAAACGGTAGATACCAACGGCGAGGGTATAAGGCTGGTACGCGCGGACGGGAGCCAATTGATTGGTTGGGAGGAATTGCAAGAGATTGCGGTGGTGAAGCAGCCACACTTTGCGAGCGGTTCTTTTGCGCTAGCGATTCGCAGCGGGGATTCCGCGCTGGCGATTGTGGATGACTCGGTGTTGGGCTTTGGCCAATTGTGTGAGGAACTGCAGTGGCGGCTTACTGGCGTAACGCCGTATGAGAAGTGGTCAACGGAGCTGATTGCAGGGGAGCACGATGAGGCGGGGCGTGTGATTTTTCGACGCCATGAAGCGCGCTAATTAATTTCAAGCAATGGCCGGCGGTTAAGCACTCACAGGATGGCACGAAGTGGGTCGGTTTTAGCAGACAACCTTATTAGCTGTCGAAATACAGATGTGTCTACAACGGTTGGCGCGCATTCTCTTCTTTCGAAGAGTAACGCGGATAGCAGGCGTGCGTTCGGGGAAGCCAACTATTGTAGGGACTCGCGCCAACTATCTCTCCTGTACCGACTTTAAGCGCCAAGCCACCACTTCCGGGAGGATTGCCCCGTCCACAAAATCGTTACACCGGATGAGGATTTCAAAGAAGCGCGGCGGACCGTCGGGATCCACTCCAATGGAGCGTAGAGTTTGGCCAAAGCGCACGGTGGCGGCAACAAATTCGCCGGCGGCGGCTGTGGCTTGGGCCGTGGTTCCCGCGATCAGAAGAGTAGAGGATGTATCGGCGTTTCTGGGCAGAAAGGCCAGACGCGCATAGGTTCTATGATGCTGGATATCATCGTCGCCTGGAAAGCGGGAGGATTCGCGCGGCAGAGGCGACTCATTGCGGAATACAATGCGTCCGCCGGGTTCAAGATCACAGCGAAAATTTAACTTGTCTTCGTAGAGTTGTGCCCAGGGATTGCTGATCGGACTTCCTATGAGGACGGTGCTCTTGTCTTTAAAATCCTGGAGCTGAACTTCGTGCCCCGAACGAAGCGCGATGCGTTGAGAATACAGTGCATTGCCGCGCATGATGAGACCCGCAATCGCCATCTCCCGTCCGTCGGTGAATTCGTAGATGTTCAGATTGTGTATCAATCCCGGCGGCTGGAGGTTGGGAACGTCAGGGTAGCTTCGCGCCATATAGTCATTGAGACTGATATGGCGATGGATCAAGCACGATATCTGCAGGAAACCAGTGTCGCTGGTAACGATGAGGGAGTCTTGCGCAGCACTGAACAAGGCCGAGAAGGGGAGCATTGGCTTCCCGATGCCAAGCTGCTTGCGGAGAGCCGCGTCGGCCGACCGCCAATAGAGTGCAAGAGCTAAAAAGACGAGGGTGAGGAGACACAACGCAAGGCACAGATTTCGATAACTCCAGGGGCGGATTACTCCTGTCGCAATAGGCTGGGCTGGAAGGACCTGGGCTGTGACGACGTCGTTTAGAGGGACCTGGATCGAAACCGGCAAAAGATTTTCTGACTCGAGTGGAAGCGATCGTGGTTCGAAGACCAGGGCGTAGCCGCCTTTGGGCATAACGACAACGATCGGCTCGTCTTTCCCTTCTGTTGCGAAGTATGTGTGGAGACGGATGCGGAGATTGCGGGCTTCAGCGCGAACGATGCTGTCGTGGCCGCCTTGAAACTCCGGTCGACGGCCAAAGACTCGCTCAGCAATGACCTGTTCGCGTACATCGTCTCGCCGCTCGTGGAGCGTGCAGTCCGCTGAATACAGAAGAAAGTCGCGAAGCCGTGGCGATTTTCGAAAAAGGTCACTGGCCGCGATCCGCTGAATTAGAAGATGTTGTTCGAGTTCTATGCTTTTGCTTCGCGTCATAGTACTGCTAAAACCCGGTACTGCTAAAACCCGGATCATCCTATCACACAAGTTACGGTTACGCCTTCTTTCCTAAACCTCTGGCCAAATGACTAGACGGAAGATTTTACGGTCAATTCACCTGTTCAGCACCCTCAAGGGCGCGTACATTGTTGACACGTTTTCCTGTTGAGCCATGTTGACCCGCGTTAGCGAACTTTGGCCGACTATGAGCAAAAGGGGAGTTCAAGGGGTCGACCGGGCATGCAGCACAGTAGACGACGGAGATAGGCCACTATCTTTGCGTAATCTTTGAAACCGAGGGGTTGCTTTCATGCTGAATCTTCATCGCTTCATCCGGCCACTGGCAATTGGGCTAGCCGCTTACTGCTTAACGGTTTGGGCGCAAGATTTTCGAGCTACTATTTCGGGGCACATTGTTGATAGTTCCGGGAGGGCTATTGCCAACGCTGAGGTGCGAGCCGTTAATCTGTCGAACAACCAGGTGTTCAACGCCAAATCGGACGACTCGGGAAGTTATACCGTTCCCCAGCTTCAGCCCGGGGACTATTCTATGACGATTACGGCGCCGGGATTTAAACAGTATGTGCAAGAACGAATGACACTGACAGTGGGTCAAATCGCGGGAGTAGACGCGAAGCTCGACATCGGCCAGGTAAGCGAGAGGGTTGAAGTAACAGCCGAGCCGGAATTGCTCCAGACCCAGACCGCGAGCGGAGGAGGAGTGGTTGATACCAAGCAGGTGACCGAGTTGCCGCTCAATGGCAGAAATCCTTACATGTTAGGCAACATGATGTCTGGGGTCAGCTTTGGAGGTGCGTCGATTTGGCAGCGCCCGTTTGACAACGGGGCCATTGCCCAATGGGTGGTCAACGGTGGCTGGCAATCGAATAATGAGTTCCTGCTGGACGGGGCACCTAACGATGCGCAGATGGGCAGCAACAACATTGCCTATGTACCAATTGTCGACGCGGTGCAGGAGTTCAGTATTCAACAGAACACGTACGATGCGCAGTATGGGCACACCAGTGGCGGCATATTCAATACCGTGCTGAAAAGCGGTGGCTCACAGTTTCATGGCACGGGCTGGGAGTTTATGCGACGTACCGCGTTCGATGCGAATACGTTTCAAAACAACGCCGCTGGTTCGCCAAAGACGTTGCATTACCTGGACCAATACGGAGGCCAAGTTTCAGGTCCGATCTACATTCCGAAACTGCTGAAAAGCGACAGCAGTGTAAAGCTGTTCTACTTGGGAAGTTTCGAGAACTATCGGGAAGGGACGCCGAACCCGCTCACCTTAAGCTACCCGGAACCGGAGATGCGCACCGGAGATTTTAGCAAGCTGACCGACGCGAATGGAAACCGGATTTTGATTTACGATCCGTTGTCGGCGAAGTACGATGCGAACGGCAACGAGA
>CAXTMN010000225.1:2552-3592 GCA_964245395.1 uncultured Bryobacteraceae bacterium | reverse complement strand
GTAACGGGAGCAAACAAGGGCATCGGCTTCGAGGTGTCTCGCGAGTTGGGACGCGCCGGCTTTACGGTGCTGCTGGGAGCGCGAGACAAAGCGCGAGGTGAAGAGGCTGCTAGCAAACTGCGTGGCGAGGGTCTTGATGTTCGCTTCGTCGCGGCGGATCTGAATCATGCGGCCGAGAGCGGTGCGGCACTCGCCAAGCAGATTGGCAAGGAGTTTGGGCGTCTGGACGTGCTGGTGAACAACGCGGCCATCGCCGACCGGGAGGATGGGCCCGCGAGCAGCGTCGGCATCGAGACACTTAGGCGCACGTTCGAAACGAACTTTTTCGGCACCGTGGCCTTCACGCAGCCGCTGCTGCCGTTGCTACGCGCGGCGGAAAGTGCGCGCATTGTGAACGTCTCCAGCGGACTCGGCTCCCTTGCGATCAACGGCGATCCCAGCACGCCGTTCTACCATGTGAAGGTCCTCGCCTATAATGCGTCGAAGGCAGCTTTGAACATGTTCACCGTAGGTCTTGCATACGACCTGCGCGATACCAAGATCAAGGTCAACTCAGCCTGCCCTGGCTATACCGCTACAGATTTGAACAACCATAGCGGGCCACAAACGGTCGAGGAAGGTGCAATCGCGATCGTGCGACTGGCGCAACTGCCCGAGGATGGTCCAACCGGGAGCTTCACTCACAAGGACGGTACTTATCCCTGGTAGTCCCAGATCCTCTCTAACGACCAGACGGGAAGAACGGCGGCTTCGTGCAAAGCAACGCTGAAGCCGCTTTACTCTCCATCCTGGGTAAGCTTGCCGAGATGGGCGTACCGAGTCAGGAGTTTGCTGCCGCATGATTACGTCGCAGTTAGTTGTTAGAAGTCGCATTAGCGGAAAGCTATCGGGCAGGTGGCAGATGGAAGATAGCTCATCTAGCGTTGCGGAAACGGAAGCTTTAGGCACGAACGACGGCTGAGGATAGTGTGCATCGGCCAATCGATCCCGGGTCTAAATATTTAAGGAAGGCGGAGTTCCCCGCGCATTCTGCATGTAGT
>CAXTMN010000225.1:0-2542 GCA_964245395.1 uncultured Bryobacteraceae bacterium | reverse complement strand
CATGTAGTGCTCCCACCTTTGCTTTAACTCACGAAGACCTAGGCCGTGGGATTCTTCGAGAAACTCAGCGCTGACGATACGATCTATTCTGAAATGCCGAAAGTCGTCACGCAATTCGCACCAGGCTGCGAGCAGGCGCACTGTTTCGGCATAACCGACGATCACCGGCCAAACAATTCGCTCTGTTTCATTCCCCTCCTTGTTGCGATAGCAGATCCGGAGCTTACGCCCATGGCGAATCCATGTGCGCAATCTTCCAACGTCGAGCCCGTCAACAATTGAAACCTTGTTCAAAGGAGTTCCGAGAGTTGGCTCAACAATAAAGACCCGAAGGCGTTGTGGCACGGCAGATGCGATTTTAGAAATGAGATCCCGTGCAGCACCGGCCAGGGCGAGATCGCCCCTTTCCGTCACCCATTGTGCGCCTAGCACGGCCGCCTCAAGCTCATCCGGTGTCAGCATGAGCGGTGGCATGTCATACCGTCGGTCTAGGACGTACCCGATTCCCACCTCACCACGGATCGGCACACCTTGGCCAGTCAGGTCGGCGATGTCGCGATAGACGGACCGCTTAGACACCCTAAGCTCTGTTGCAAGCTTTCCCGCAGTGACGGGCCGTCGTGAACGCCGCAACATCTGAATGATCTGGAACAGTCGGTCGGCTCGGCGCATGAATAAAACAATGCTGACAATACGGTGTCAGCAGGCTCCGTTTATGGTGGTTTCGTGGCGGTGCAACCCACAAGAAAAGGACATCATGAATCTGGTCTCGATGCGCATTATCACAGACAATTTGGAGCGGCTGGTAAGCTTCTACGAGGTTATCAGCGGTCTATCCGCTATCCGGTACACGGAAGATTTTGCCGAGTTGCCGACACGTTCCTGTACACTAGCGATCGGCAGCACGCGAACTCTGCGACTGTTCGGGGCTGAAGGTGTTCTGCGTCCAGCACAGAACCGGAGCGCGATTATTGAGTTTCTTGTAGGGGAGGTGGACAGGGAGTTCGCGCGACTTAAGGAGCGAATAACCGACTTCGTGCAGGAACCGACCACGATGCCATGGGGAAATCGCTCCCTGCTTTTCCGTGATCCTGATGGCAACCTGGTCAACCTCTTCACGCCCGTCACTCCAGAGGCGCTCAATAAGTTCAAAGGCCAGATATAAGCCTGCAGTCCGCACGACTTGACGGTACGGACGCAAAATCATTTATCTGCCGACTGATCCTTGCAACGCAGTCCCCGGCCAGTTCTCAAAAACAGGCGATCCCGAACCACATTCACCCACGGTAAGGATTCCTGTCGGATAGTCACACAGAACCTGATTAATCTTTCCGAAGGGTGAGTGCCGGATCCAATTGCGACACCCTGAGAGCAGGAACCAAAGCTGCGATGATTGCAGCAAGCAGCAACACCGTTGCGGACACGCCAAATATAATAAGGTCATGTGAACTGACGCCAAACAATAACGACCGGAGGAATCGAGTGAGTACTGTTGCCCCAAGCGCGCCAGCTCCGATACCGACAACAGCTACAGCGTAGCAGCCCTTCATTCGGACCGCCGTCTAGGAGACGACGTGCGCGGGCAGCATTAGACTGAACTGGCGGTCAATAAAAGGCTCATTGTTCAGGAGTGTTCGGAGGTATTCTTGGCCTTATTTGAACATCAGTGTCTTCGGGTGCTCAAACGAGCGTTTGGGCAAACGATCTCAGGGCAGGCTCAAAACTCAGTACATTGAGTTGCAAAAAAGTATTGCAGAAATAGAGTCATTGGCGATCCCTTCTCGCAACGATGCTCAATCAGCTACGTCTGTGTCTCGACCAGCGAACAGCAGAACGACACCACAGCCTCAGCTCTGCGGGCGGATGCCGGGTGCTTTGAGCTAAATTCGCCTGGCTCCGCTTCTCGATTGCTTCATGCCGATGCCTGGAGTTGCCAAGCGGAAACCTACTCGCTCCATGGCGGACTGGATGTACTGATTGCGCATGAACCAGCGCCATACATTACCGGTGAGCAGGTTTTCAATGCTCAGCACGGAGATGCCGACATCAATCCCGACTACATCCTGATTGACCCAGAGCTTCTGGTCTTTCCAATTGGGATTGAAGGCGTCCGTAAAACCGTAACGTCCGTATACCTTGCTTCCGTAAACGTTATACATCTCGCGTAAGACCGGAAGGCAGATGTCATGCGCAAACATGAGAGATCCAGCAGCGGCGCACGGGACCAATGTTCCGTCGATCGGTCCTAAGTTGGGCGGTCCACCCCAATTGACATAGCCGCTTGCGCTATCGGACACAGTGATGCCCCACATATCGGGGCCGTAGTCGGAGTATTGCGATTTCAGGTTGATGCAGAAATCGCGGTGGGCGTAAGTGGCGATTTGGGAGTTTTCGAAGTAGTCGGTTCCGTTGGTGTCCATCTGGTGGCGGAAGTTTACCCAGGCGTGAGAGAACTGATGGGTGAAAAGCGGGCCGCCGCTAATGAACTTCCAGTTTTCGTAGCGGACTTCCGGGCGCACCCAGGCATACCAGCTTTCGGCAG
>CAXTMN010000224.1:0-3653 GCA_964245395.1 uncultured Bryobacteraceae bacterium | reverse complement strand
GAGAACAGGTATTGACGACGGGAATTCAAGCCGACTTAAACATCCACCGAAACCAAACAGAGAAGCTGGCCTACTAACCAAACCTTCTTCGTCCAGCTCAGCCCCTGAATACAAGTACAACATGGTTGAGAATCCCGGCCCGCTCGCTGCCATGCCTGGAAGTCCAGCATCAAACTTTGCGGGAGGGAAATACAACTCTAGAGTTATCGAACAGGATACCATTCTAACTCGAGCTGGTGGCTCGTCGAAGCCCTTAGGTCAGTGGTTTACGGATGATCCAGTTCCATCGCAAACAGTTGCTCGTATCGATAACGCAATTAAGCCACAGTGGATAGATTCAAACACAGGTGCGTTAACTGGATCATCTCCGATAGATACTAATTGGCAGATTTTGCTGCCTAAAGGCACAACGATCTACGAGGGACCCGTCGGCTCACAATCGGGAATTTATGCGGGTGGACAGGCGATTAAGCAGATCTTTGTGCCAACTCCTTGGAACATCCACGGTGTGCAAGTTATAGGTTCCGGACCACTAAAATGACTGAAAGCTCTACAAAAATCTTTTCCGCCGTTAGTCTCCTTCGGCAGCTTCAGAGTTGGATGGAGCGGGAATCAGAATACAATTTCCTGCCAGGTGTTGAAGCCGCGCTTGCAGAGCTGACACCGCCTTCAGAGGCCACACCCAAGCACTTCGACAATGCTCGATCTATTTATCGAACTATGGCGATGAGCAAAAATGGATTGTCGGATTTAAATGTTTGGAAGAATGATGTTAGGGAGCGCCTTGATGCTAATTCTGAATTGGATTCGCTACGGAATCAACTCTGGCAGATATTCTCGTAAGCTCATCTGGGTTTAGGGAAGGTCAGACTACGACATTGCCGAACTCTGGATAGGGCTGCTGACGCCCCCAGCGCGGCGCTGAGTCGGTAATACGGCCAAGCACTATGCGCCAACAAAGGATTGCAGCCTGGGAGTAAAGGACGTCGCCGCACGAATCAGCAATAGTGAATTACTCGGAAGCTAACAAGGATATCCGGATGCTCAGCCGTTGAAACAGAAGCTCTCTGGAAACTTAGACTATCCCCGCAACGAAAGGCTCGGCACGGCGGGTCGGTGGTCTCCTGCGCCGTGCTGATGGCTTTCGGCGTGGGTGAGAGCGGACAGCGCACCGTGCTGGGTGTAAGTGTTTCGCTCAGCGAAGCAGAGGTCCACTGGCGAGATTTTTTCGCCGGCTTGCAGGCGCGCGGATTGTCCGGTGTACGCTTGCTGACCAGTGACGATCATGCCGGCATGAGAGCAGCGCGCGAGGCCCGCTTTCCTGGCGTGCCTTGGCAACGCTGCCGGTTTCATCTGCAGTAGAATGCCGGACATCATCAACAATCAGTTGCATTACCCGAAGACAACTGACTTTGATGCTAAACCGGGCGGATTTGATTTGTTAAACACGCCGGATGGATACTACAAGACTCCAGATCAATTCTGGGACGAGTATAACAAGCCTTTTCTTGACGACGCGATAAGTCGTGGAGATAGTATTTCCTTAGACGAAGCCTATGAACCAGCTCCTTGTTAAGGACAATGGCGATCTAACCGGAGTTGGCCGAGAAATGCAGTATTTACAGCAGCAAGGTTACTCGTACGACGCATCATTGGGACAAATGATAAGAAAGTGATTTGAGACAAAAATGAGAGAACCTTACAATACGATAATTATGGGAAAAGCTACTGAATTCACCCAGCTTGGCTTCATACTAAGTGACAACAGTACTTACTCCATTACCTTTTCTAAGGCAAAGCATAACATCGCGTTCAATACCGAACCCTATTATCATCCATCGATTACTACAGTCTTTCGGGGTTTGGATGGGGTCGAGAAAAGCTTCCGGCTGGTGCGAGAAAGTTCAGCTCCTGAAAGGGCTAAACGAGACATCGAGATCTTAAACAAGTTAAGTGCAGAGTTTGACTTCAAACACACTCCAGTTCAAGAACTCGAGGCCAACGGCTCGTTCTCCCGTTATGTTAGTACAAGCGTGGATCAGGTAATTGACTTCATAAGAGAATTTGGAGACGGTAGCTTTGACGGCTCGTTTCTCTTATCTGAATACCAGAAGAAGGCAAGCGAATCCCTAAGACGCTTTGGTGTATCGTAATGGCCAACGTCTCGCTATCATGAGGTTTGCTGCACTCTATATGCGTCATCCAGTCGTATATTAGTAACGAGTGAACAGAACGTGGGGTTCGATAAAGCAACAATCGTTGTGTAAATTGGGTTAGTCTTGATCTGGCGGATACAGAAGTTTACAGGAACTGGGCTGAGATCTTTGGCACGAAATCTGGGAATGCAAACTCTCACTGTAGACAGCCCTAGCGGAAGTCAAGTTTTACTCCAACCAAATAAAATGTCTTACGTTAAAACAATAAGTTCAGATAAGAGAGTCGCCAATCGGGACGAAGGCGAGACTATTCCGGTTTCCAACTTCGCGCAGGTGGAGAGTGCTCTTCGAGCTCTTGACGGAAAGATTCGAACGCAAGTAATCCTTGAAGGAGACGGCAAAGCTCTCGTGATCGGAGGAGGGAACGACGGTGGATACAATCTGCTTGTTGCTGTAGAGGTCGATCAACAATTCTTTAATCTTCTAAACCCTCAGGGCCACGTTGGCGAACGGAACAGATTGGTGATCGGGGGGCAAGAGGGGATCTATACAGGGCGACAAGTTGTAAATCTGGATACTATTTTGCAAGCCGCATCCACCTTCTTTGAATCGGGTGAATGCGCTGATAACCTAGCTTGGGAAGGGCAGTAACGAAATCAGGGGCTCTCCCCGGCAGTCCTTTCACCTCCAATGTGATCGATGACTGACTACCTCTCTACTGCCATTCGTGTGGACCACGTTTGCGATGCCGTGCGCAGCTGGTGCGAGCGGAAGAAAGTGGAGCTCGACTACATTGAGCCCGGCAAGCCCATGCAAAATGGGCACGTGGAGAGTTTTAACGGGAAGTTTCGCGATGAATGCCTCAATACCCACTGGTTCACAAGTCTGCGCCAGGCGAGGAAGGCCATCGAAAGTTGGAGGACCGATTACAACCAAGCGCGGCCACACAGCGCCTTAGGATATGCAACACCGAGCGAATTCGCGAGTCGGAGCAGCGCTTCCTTCGCCGTTGAGATCTTCAGTAACACGACAGCGATTCCGGGTCAAGGCAACCCTGGCGGGCTCGCTCCGCTCGGCCTTGACCCGAACCCGCCGTCGTGTGAAGCACGACTGACATGAACGGCGCAGCAAAGCTACGAACGGAAACTAACGATAACTGGAATTCTCAGTATGTGTTGAAGCCAATTCTCCTGCAGAGCTGACGCTGCCTTCGGAGGCCCCATGCAAGCCCTTCGAGAATGCTCAAAACCTTCTTAAGAATCGATCTCCATGGCCTGGCCGATTGTGCTTTCGAGTTCGCCACCGGCATTTCCTCCCTCCGTCGCCTGCCCCCACCTGAAAACGCCGAGTTCGGCCTGTCTTCAAACTGCCGTTTCCACACATGAAGCTGATTGGGGTTGGTCCAGTTCTCCCGCAATGTGCGCAACCGAATATTCGGATTGCCTTTGACGTTGCCCCGCAAAACGAAGCCGTGTAAAACAAGAGTTTCCCTGGCGG
>CAXTMN010000223.1:0-3732 GCA_964245395.1 uncultured Bryobacteraceae bacterium | reverse complement strand
CCTAAAAACAACCCGCCCGCAACAGGTAGTTGAGCGATGCCAATCATATTTGAGTAACTGGCAAATCCCGAAAGCTTCCCCCACTCAGGCAGATCCAGCTTGACGTCGATGCCCCGCACCTGGGCGCTCTGAAACGCTATGGGAAAATTAATGCCGGTGTTTAGAAACACATCATCGTCGGCATAGTTGTTGAAGGTTCGCCGGTAGAAGCTAACGTCCAGGCGAGCCCGTTTCATCAGCCCCTTACTGAATCCCGCCTCAAGAAAATTTCCGCGCGAGGGCTTCACGGGAATCCGCAACACAGACGCTTCCAACTGGTTCACATCAGGTGAACTGGCCAGCAGTAAATTCTCAATTGCTGGCGTTTGAAACGCTCTGTCAGAGGAGGATCTCAGAATCAGATCGAGTTTCGGAACGAACCAGGCAACTCCCAAGCGCGGACTGAAAGCATGATCTTTGACGATCAGCGAATAATGATCCCACCGCAAGCCACCGCTCACCGTGAGATTACCAAGGTGAACGTCGTCCTGCGCCCAGACTGCTTGTTCCCGGTCCAGCCGGTGATCTTTGAAGTTGAAATTTAGAAGTGTGCCATCGTCAAAGAAACTCGGATCGGTGATTGCATACTGGAGCGCCTCGCTCACCGGCGCATAGATCGCGTCCGCGCCCAGTTTTACCGTGTGCCTGCCTTTCTCCGCCGAGAGGTTCGCGTTCAGATAACTACGTCGAAACCCACGCTGCTGGGCTGCAATAACAGGTGTCGCCGTGGCATTTGACCAAAGATTCGCCGATAAATCTTCCACTACCGCGCGTACATCGAGCAGCAAACTCGGGGAAAATGTATGGGTCCATCCAGCCTGACCCAAATCTTCGGGCGCACTCCGATCCTGCCGCTGTCCCACTTGCTCCTGCAGATTTTCATTGGGCACCTCAAAGGCCGTCCGTCGTCTATTTACAGTCAAATGCAGACGGTCAGAAGAAGAAAGGTCCTGATCGACAATACCTCCGAACGCGCTCGAAGTGGCCCGGTTGGTGAAATTCCCGAGAACGGGTGGATCAAGATAGTGGTCCGTATGAGACCCAGAGGCGTTCAGTGTCAACCCGCCACTTGTCCAACCGTATACCCCTGATAAAGAGCCCTCCTCAGTGCCTAAGGTTCCCCCTCCAAATTCAGCAGAACCGTGCCATCCCGGGCGCAAATCGCGACTGGTGGTCACATCAACCACACCACCCAGCTTGCGTCCATATTGGGCCGGATAATTGCCGGTCATTACACTCATTCCGGATACTTCGCTCGCGGTTAGCCCCGGAGCAAATCCAGGGGATCGATTCTCATCCGACGGAACACCATCGACCACAAACAGCGTCTGGTACTCCGAACCCCTCGGATGCAAAACCCCGTTCGCCTCCACAAGCCATCCCGGTTGCATGTTGACCAGATCCAGTACGCCCCGGCCCGGAATTGATTGCTGCTGCTCCTGAAGCTGCTTTGAGCCAATCTGGTAGGTTACACCGGTCCGATGCGGGTCGAGTAGGGTCGCGGTGTCCGTCACCTGCACGGTCGTGCCCGGCTGTTGTTGCAGGCTTAACTGGATCCTTTCGTCACGTGGAGCAGCTGTCCTGAGCTCGATGACCGAGGAATACGGAGCAAACTGCGGTCGCGTCACCAAGATTTGGTAAACGCCAAAAGGAAGGTGCTCGAAATTCACCTGCCCCGCATCATTGGTCTTAGCGTCCCGCTCAATTGCAAGCGATTTACTGGATATGCTTACGAACGAGGGCAGCGCCAATCCGGTAGTATCCGCTACGACAATGTGAAGAGCTCCCGCCTGCGTTTGGCCTATCGAGAGTCGCACGAGTAATGCAGCTACAATGATGACCTTCGATCCGCACGAACTCTCCACCCTGCCTGTATTCTGACATTCCGCTGCCCGCTTAGGAACTACGCTGTCCAGAGATTGAGGAGAGACTGGCCGAGAACCGCGAAATGTTCAGCATTCCGGGTCACCATCGTCAGCCGGTGTACTTCTGCAGTAGCAGCTAAGAACCCGTCCATAGTGCCCATGGTTCGACTTATCGTATGACTGCGGACTAACACCTGCCCCATACTCCAGCAACGGAAGCATCGACGGAAAGAATGCGGCTTTCAAAGCGAGCCGCAGCTCGTCCCGCAGCCACAAATCTAATCGCTTTCGTCCTGCTCCATTCGGTTCATTCAATTCCATAGCGTAGTTATGCAAAACGTAAATCAAGCCACCCTGCTGGCCTTCTTCCGCACCGCTTTTTTCGGTTCTTCGGGGTTGCTCGCTTTGTTCTTGGCCAGGCTTTGCTGCAGAGCCGCCATCAGATCAAGCACCGGGGTCTGCTTCGGCTGACGAATCGGCGTAATCTTCTGCCCTTTGCGCTTCTTCTCAATCAGATCTTCTACGTTGCGCTTAAATTCGTCGTGGTATTGCTCCGGCTGAAACGGAGCCGCCAACGTTTCCACCAGCTTCTTAGCTAGCTCAAGCTCTTTCTTGTCGAACTTCGTTTGTGCCGGAGCGCCTGTTTCTTTGTCCTTATGCAATTCGTCAACAAAATACATCGTGTGCAGTACGATTCCGTTCTCACCTGGCCTGAGGATGACGATGTGCTCACGGCCGTGCATAGCCACTTTGGCGATCGCGTCGTACTTGGTTTCTTTCATCGTTTGCAGCAACAGAGCATACGGTCGGCTGACTGCTTCCTCTGGCGAAACGTAGTACGATTTTTCGAGGAAGATCGGGTCTACCTCCTCCATCCGGGAAAATTGTAAAATCTCCATCACCGAAGCTGTCGGAGGAGCGATCTTTTCCAGCTCCTCCGGTTCAATAACCACGAAGCGGTCCTTGTCATACTCGTAACCTTTTACCAGTTCTGAGCGCTCCAGCTGCTTATCTTCTTTGGCACAGAACATGACCTCGCGCACTCGCGAAAGATCATCCTTATGGAGAAGATGGAAGTGCACAGTCTCCGGGCGGGCAGCTGCTGCAAGACGAATCGGGAACGAGACAAGTCCGAACGTCAGATAACCTTTCCAAACAGTGGCGGGCATATATGGGAGTAGAAGCTAATCAATGGCGAATCGCAACATCGAAATAGACACAGCCGCAATCCTGGATGACCTTGGAGTAGATCGAGATCTCTACACAGGAGGCGATTTCGCAGCGTACACGCCCATCACGGGCGAAGTGATCGGTCACCTGCGGGCGGCTACGCGCACCGAGGCGACTGCGTCGGTCGAATCAGCTCACCAATCCTTTCTCGAGTGGCGCAACGTTCCAGCGCCCCGCCGGGGAGAACTCGTTCGCCTACTCGGTGAAGAACTGAGGTCGCACAAGGAAGCTCTTGGCAGGCTGGTCACGATCGAAGCGGGCAAGATTCTGTCGGAAGGCTTAGGCGAAGTACAGGAGATGATTGATATCTGCACCTTTGCCGCCGGGCTCTCGCGTCAGCTGTGCGGACTAAGCATTCCTACCGAACGTCCAGATCACCGCATGATGGAAACCTGGCATCCGTTAGGGGTGACCGGAATTATCTCTGCCTTCAACTTTCCAGTAGCGGTCTGGTCCTGGAATGCTGCTCTCGCACTCATTTGCGGAAATCCGGTAGTTTGGAAGCCGTCTGAGAAGACACCGCTCTGCGCAATCGCCATTCAGGCTCTCTTCGAAAGAGCAGTAGCTCGCTTCGGCGACGCGCCGGCATCTCTCTCTT
>CAXTMN010000222.1:0-4099 GCA_964245395.1 uncultured Bryobacteraceae bacterium | reverse complement strand
TCGTAATACGGGTTGTGGGAAGCCGAAATCATCACGCCGGCCACATAAGGTCCCGTACGCGTCACGTAAGCAACACCGGGCGTTGTGATGATCCCGGCGAAGCGCGCTCCCACACCAGCCCTCGCCAGCCCGCCCGCTACCTGCTCAGCCAGCCAGCAGCCACTCTCGCGAGTGTCCATTCCGATAAGAACTTCCGCCATACGGCCATCGAGATCGTTGCAAGCCTCGCGGCAGGCCCACTTACCCAGCGACACTCCCAGGGCATGTGCGGTTCGGGCATCTAAAGGCGGAGTCCCCGCGACTCCCCGGATCCCGTCTGTTCCAAATAAATGTCTCGCCAATGCGTCTCCCCTGCAGTACTTCCCGCTTCCGCTGCAATCCTCATAGTAGTCGCGCCAGCAGTTTATTCGCAGGGGCACCTACCGGTCAGCCCGAAAGCTAGCATTTCCGGGGAGATTAGAATCAGAGAGGACAGATGAATGAACATCTCGGTCAAGAGCGAGTACGCGCTCAAGGCTGTATTCGACCTCGCCTCGCAATATCTGATTTCCCGGCAGGGATCTGAACTGACTCAGCCCGTCAAAATAGCGGATATTGCCAAACGACAGAAGATCCCGCAGAAATTCCTGGAGCTCATTCTGGCCGGTCTAAAGCAGAGCGGCTTGGTTGATTCGCGACGGGGAGCTGAAGGTGGCTATCTCCTTGCCAGGACGCCAGAGAGCATCACAGTCGGTGAAGTCCTGCGTGCCGTCGAAAGCATCAAAGGGTCATCAAAGCCAAACAGCAACGATCCCTTTGCCGAAATCTGGGATCGTGTCGACTCCGCTGTGTCGAGTGTTCTAGACCAGACAACGTTTGCCGAAATGGCGCGACACTGGCACGAGAAAAAAACGCAATACGTCCCCAACTGGGAAATCTGAGAGGAAAACATGATTTATCAAGACAATTCATTTAGCATCGGCCGGACGCCCCTGGTAAAACTCAACCGCGTGGTTGACGGGGCAAAAGCAACCGTTTTGGCAAAGATCGAGGGCCGCAACCCTGGCTACTCCGTAAAGTGCCGCATTGGGGCCGCGATGGTTTGGGATGCTGAAGAACGAGGGACTCTAAGACCCGGCAAGGAGATCGTTGAACCGACCAGCGGAAACACCGGCATCGCCCTCGCCTTCGTGGCAGCCGCCAGGGGTTATCCCATCACACTTACCATGCCTGACACCATGTCCCTGGAGAGGCGAAAGGTCCTGAAAGCCTTCGGCGCCAATCTCATCCTTACTGAAGGAGCAAAGGGAATGAAGGGCGCCATCGCTAAAGCAGAGGAGGTTCGGGCAGGTGATCCTGACCGCTACATGATCCCCCAGCAATTTGAAAACCCGGCAAACCCGTTGATTCATTTCCGCACGACCGGGCCTGAAATTTGGGAGGATACTAACGGGCAGGTAGACGTGCTTGTCTCGGGCGTCGGAACCGGGGGGACCATCACCGGAGTCTCTCGCTACATCAAGCACGAAAAAAATTGGCCGATGATCTCCATCGCGGTTGAGCCAACTGCAAGTCCAGTGATCACCCAAACTCTTGAGAAGCAGGACGTCAAGCCGGGACCGCACAAGATTCAAGGCATAGGAGCCGGTTTTATCCCCGGCAACCTGGATGTATCCATCATCGATCGCGTCGAGCAAGTCACCAACGAAGAGTCTGTTGAAATGGCTCGACGGCTGGCGCGCGAAGAAGGCATTTTGTGCGGTATCTCGTGCGGCGCTGCCGCTGCCGCTGCGATTCGAGTGGCCAAGGAGCCAGCCATGGCAGGGAAAACCATCGTCGTTGTCCTCCCGGATGCTGGCGAGAGATACCTCAGTTCGGTCCTTTTCGAGGGCATGTTCGACTGAGTCTGAGGACAGGAGCAAAATTCCACGAAACTTTGCTCGTGTAAACGTGTTTGTGGAATCAACCCCGTACTAAACGGGCATTCGATCAGGGAATTCCTTCCTTGCGGGTGCCCGTCTTCGTTCCTTTAGCCCATTCTCCCTAGCGTTTATCCCCACGTGGTAACAGTTACCCGGCAACCTGTCCCTTTTACAATTATTAAAACCATTTAGAGACGCTGCAACTTAACAAAGGTTTACACTGTTGCGTTTATGACGGTATAAATAATTCTTTGCTGGGACAAACTTTAGTGCTAATCTTCTAACCAAGTCCTAACAGATTGAGAGCCGTACCCAATCAGAGGTACCTCCAGAGTAGGACGTTAGTCTTGACAAGTTCACTAGGAGATAGGCATATCCGTACCCCAATCACGCTGGCACTTGTAATTTTTACAGGGCCCGCAATATACGCACAGGCACCTCAGCTTAATGGGTGTCCTTCCTTTCCTGCTAATAGCATCTATAACACTCGAATCGACTCACTGCCGGTGAGCCAGTATTCCAATAACTGGATTAACACCATTAACAATCTCAGTGGAGTGAATCACCTCCACGCCAACTTTGGCAGCGATCCTTACAACGAGTTCCCGTACGCGACCGTAACTGGAAATCAACCGAAGGTCCCCATTGGCTTCGATTATGCGGACGTGAGTGACCCGGGACCGTATCCGATTCCGGCGAACGTACCCATTCAGCATTACTACGATCCCAACTCCGACCATCATGCACTGGTTCAAGACACTACAAATTGCATGTTGTATGAGATTTTTCACGTCGAATCCGGAATCAATGGTGTTCTCGGACCAAATGCTGACGGCAGCTGGTGGGCTACCCAAGGGTCCGTTTTCAACCTGAACTCCAACGCGTTACGACCTGATGGCTGGACTTCAGCAAATGCTGCCGGAATGGCCATTCTGCCTCTCCAGGTCCGTTATGAAGAGGTACAGGCCGGTGCGATCAACCACGCTTTGGAAATCACGGCAGGCGCGCTGAACAGCACTTTTCAGGGACACGTCTGGCCGGCCCGGCACGATGCAGGAGGTTGTGGCGATATGACTCAATGCGCTCCCTTTGGCACCCGCTTTCGACTGAAGGCCAATTTTGACATCAGCGGCTTTAGTTCGACCATGCAGATTCTCTTGACAGCTCTCAAAAAGTACGGAGCTTTCATGGTCGACAACGGTGGCAACTATGGCGCCTGGTTTATCAGCGGCGTGCCCAATCCGAGCTGGGACGATTCCGATTTGCACAACTTCGTCAACATCGTTGCCAGCAACCTCGAAGCTGTCGATGAGTCCAGTCTCATGGTGAATTCGAACTCAGGCCAGGCTACTGTGCAAGGGGCACCTCCTGCACCGGCTCCACTTACGATTCCCACGGGCTGGGTTAATATCGTCAATAAAAACAGCGGTAGCTGTGTCGACCTGATCTTAAACGGAACCCAATACCAAAACGGCGATCGTATCTTCCAGTATCAATGCTGGGGCGGTACAAATCAGGCCTTTCAATTCATTCCCGTGAATGGCGGGTATGAGATCGTGAACCGGCTAAGCGGACTGCCGCTGAATGTCTTCCGCGACAATTCAGCCGACGGGCAACCGATTGTACAGTGGACCTATACCGGAACACCGGACTATATATGGACGCCAGTTGATGCTGGCAATGGCTACGTGACGCTTCATCCTAACAACAGCGGCAAGTGCATGGACGTTTGGGGTGAGTCGAAACTGAACACAACCCCAATAACCCAGTACTCCTGTAATAGCCATGACAACCAGCGTTGGATGCTGGTGCCAGTCAACTAACTGAACTCACTCTGATCAACAGCCGCACCCAATTCAGTAGCTCGGGTGCGGCTTTTTTTGTCCTGCCAAAACCAATAGTGCAGAATCAATTGAGATGCGCAAAGTTCTGTTCACTTTCATCGTTGCGGGATTGCTCACAGGATGCAATTCTCGAACCTCCCAAAGTCATGATCCGGACCAGCAGCAAGGCAATCCCCAGGCTCATCCTGAGAAGAGCGCAACTGGCGATAGCAAGCGGGAACCGGGAGACAACCAAGCTGGACGCGACGCTCATAGCGGCATTGTCGATCACGCCGGCAAAAAGCAATAAGTTGTGCGTGAAGTGGTAGCGCTAAGGGGAATCGAACCCCTATTTAAGCCTTGAGAGGGCTCTGT
>CAXTMN010000221.1:0-4171 GCA_964245395.1 uncultured Bryobacteraceae bacterium | reverse complement strand
GGTGAATGGCGTGCCCTTGCCCTGCGCAATTTGGCCAGCCATGGAGCGAGCTGCAGTGAGCAGTCCGGTTCCGTAGTCACCGTCTCGAAGCTCCGGACGCATGGCGCGCAGAGTCGATCCTGAGAACCCGTCGGTGATGTACGGTTCGATGCCACGGCCAGTCTCGATGTCGTCCTTATGATCTTTGACGACCAGCAAAAGCAGCACACCCTGATTGCTTTTTTGGTCGCCAACGCCCCACTCGCGGCTAAGTTGGAGCGCGAAATCTCGAATGGGCTGATCGCCGACGGTGTCGATGGTGACCAATGCAAACTGCACTCCGAGTTGCTGCTCAACTTGCGTGCAAAAAGCTTCGAGTTTGGCCTGATCATCCGCGTTGACTACATGGGCGAGATCACTGACGTAGCCGGTCGGTTTGGGAAGGGACTTAATGTCGACGGCCAGGAGGTTGCCTGCTGCAAGTGCGCATAGGCACACGCATAGCAGGAGACACGAGTTGCGAAATCGGAGCCGGCCAGGCATCAAAGAGAAGAGTACCAGTGAAGGCTATCTGGCAAGATGAAGCAGGGTGACGAGCTCAATCGAAGATTTCGCCCAGGGGAACTTCAATGTCAGTACCGTCTACTTGGATGCAGTTGCCCCTCGCTTCTTGCATTCCATTGCGGCGATAGATCCAAACCTGGCGTTCCTGAGGATCCACCAGCCAAACTGCCGGTACGCCGAAATCCAGATAATCCTGGATGCGAAGGTTCATGCGCGAGATCGTATCTTCCCGTGACAGAATCTCGATGCAGAGCAGCGGTGTTTGAGTCGGTATCTGCTCGTTCGGCTTGCCCCGAATGACCACCAGGTCAGGGATCCGAAAGCGAGTTGGCTTACCTGAAACCGCCATTCGGGAATGGCAACGATTCCTGTTTCCGGGATTTGACAAGGAAGAAGCTTCCAATCCGGAGTTGTATCCAGCTATGATTGCTTTCACCGAAGTGTCGTTCCTCTATGACTCCGTCGACGAAATCGCAATCGGGCCTGTAGACCGTCTTCAGGTACGTTTGGAGGGGAACTAACGCCGAGATCGCCACCCTTTCACGATAAGCCAATTATTGTGGATTGACCAACCGGATGCCCAGATCGCGGAGCTGCCGGTCCGATATAGATGATGGCGCTTCGCACATCAGGTCGCTCCCTTTGGCTGTTTTCGGGAACGGAATCACTTCTCGAATCGATCCCTCACCGGCCAGGATCATAACCAGCCGATCGAGGCCGAGTGCAATACCACCATGGGGCGGCGCACCGAATTCGAGAGCTTCAAGCAGGAATCCAAATCGTCGCCGTGCTTCTTCTTCGCTGAAACCAAGCGCAGCAAAGACTTTTGACTGCACATCACGGCGGTGAATACGGATCGATCCCGACCCCAGTTCGACTCCATTCAGGACGAGGTCATACGATTTCGCTCTGCAATGGGCAGGGTCACTAGTCAGCTTGTCGAAGTCCTCATCAAGCACCGACGTAAAAGGGTGGTGCGCGGCGTTCCAACGATGGGCATCGTCGTCCCACTCGAACATCGGAAACTCGATAACCCAAAGAAATTTGAACGTATTGCTGTCGAGCAGCTGATGGCGGTCGTTGTACTTTTGCGCGATGTGCAAGCGAAGCTGACCACATGCTTGCAAAACCGTCGCGTCGGGCAGTGGACCCTTTTTTTCGCCAGCCCAACCGGCCAGAATTAACAGGTCATCCTCTTCTGGCTTAACGCGCTCTTTCGTCCGGGCGAGCGACTCTGGGAAGTCTCTCTCAAGACGCTTCAGATCATCGAAGACGCGCAGTCCACGCTCTTGACCGAAAGCCTTGAGTTCGTCACGCTCCTTGCGGCTGGGCGCTCCAACTTTCGGGATATGAATGGCCACCAGGGGCAGCCCTTCAGCCGTCAAGCCGCTCCCTTCGAAAAGGTCCTCGACAGAGTGAAATGGCGGAATCCGCAGATCGGGCTTATCAGTCCCATAGGACCGCATGGCCTGGGCGTATGTCATGCGCGGAATTTCATTGGGTGCTTTGTGGCCCGCTGCTTCGCAAACGCCGCGAATCAAAGGTTCAATCACCTGAAAGATCTGTTCCTCTTGCGGGAACGACATTTCGAGATCGATCTGGGTGAACTCGGGTTGACGGTCTGCGCGAAGGTCCTCATCACGAAAACAGCGCACGATCTGGAAGTAGCGCTCGTATCCGCTCACCATCAGCAGTTGCTTAAAGATTTGCGGCGATTGGGGCAAAGCGTAGAAGTTGCCGGGCTGCACGCGGCTGGGAACCAGATAATCGCGCGCCCCTTCGGGGGTGGAGCGGGTCATGAAGGGCGTTTCGATCTCCAGGAAGCCCTGAGCATACAAGGCCTGGCGCACTGCAAAAGCAATTTTCGACCGCATGATGATATTGCGCTGCATGTGGGGCCGACGCAGATCTACGTAGCGATACCTGAGCCGGACATCTTCTTTTACATCGACGTTATCCTCAATCGGAAACGGCGGAGTCCGAGACTCGTTGAGAATCCAGAGCTTGTCTACGGCTACTTCTACTTCGCCGGTGGCAATTACAGGATTAATGGTATCCGCGCTGCGACCCGTCACCAGTCCTTCGGCAGCAATCACAAATTCTCCGCTCAATTGCTGAGCTCGCGCATGGGCTTCAGGATTTCTGCTTTCATCAAGCACAAGCTGAGTGATGCCGTCGCGATCGCGCAAATGGATGAAAATGAGTCCGCCCAGATCTCGCCGCCGGTGCACCCAGCCCATTAGAAGAGCCCTTTTGCCTACATCGTTGGCGCGCAAGTCTCCGCAGCTTTGGGTGCGGCGCAAATCGCCCAAAAAGTCTAGTTTCAGTTCAGCCATGGTTATTTGTCTGTCGCCGCTGAAGAACCCGGTTCTGTAAACCGCTCCAGCAATTGCCGACGCGAAAGTGTGGCCTGTTCACCAGAAGCCATATCTTTCAACGAGTAGGATTGCGTGACGATTTCGTTATCGCCGACGATCAGGGTGAACCGGGCCGACATTTTATTCGCTAGTTCGAGCATGCGTTTCAATTTGCGTTCGGTTCCCACTTCGACAGAGACGTTCAGCTTGCGAATGTCTCCAGCGAGCACTGCACAATGCCGCAGCGCTGGATCGCCCATGGGGGCAATATAGACATCAAGCGGCGTGACACGGGACGTATTCGCTTCCTCCACTGTCATCACCAGACGGTCCTCCCCTATGGAGAATCCGATACCGGGCGCCGTCACTTTCGAGCCCAAGCTTTCCGCAAGCCCGTCGTATCTTCCGCCGCCCAGAATAGCGTTTTGCGCACCGAGAGAACCGTGTGTAATCTCAAACGTTGTTCGCGCATAATAATCAAGCCCGCGCACGAGCCGCGGTTTCACCGTGTAAGCGATATGCCGGTCATCGAGGAACTCACGCACACGCCGGAAATGCTCCTTGTCGCCTTCGTCCAGGAAATCAAGAATTGAGGGAAGTGCATCGATGATGGGCTGATCTTGCGGCACTTTGCAATCAAGCACGCGCAATGGGTTGGTCTCTGCGCGCCGCCGGCAGTCTTCGCACATTCCCGGGGCGACTTCCTGAAGTTCCGCGCGCAATGCTTCGTTGTATCGGGCACGCGACTCTCTTGTTCCTACTGAATTGATCAGCAGTTCGAAACCGCGGATGCCGAGTGACGTTAAGATCGTCACGACCGATTCGATTACTTCAGCATCTACGGCTGGCGAATCGGAACCGATCGCCTCTGCACCAATCTGATAAAACTGCCGGTAGCGGCCTTTTTGGGGACGCTCACGACGGAACATCGGGCCGATGTAGTAGAGCTTCTGAACGCCGGGTTGCTGGTCTAACCGATGTTCGATGTAGGCACGCATGACCGACGCCGTATTTTCAGGCCGCAAGGTGAGGGAACTACCGTCGCGGTCTTCGAACGTGTACATCTCTTTACTGACGATGTCAGTCTCTTCGCCGACACTGCGCGAGAACAGCGCAGTCTCTTCCAGGAGAGGGGTCCGGATTTCCTGATAGTTAAACTGCGCGAACACACGTCGCGCCACGGCCTCGACGTGATTCCAAGTCGCGCTCGAAGGCGGCAGGATATCGCGCATCCCTTTGATGCTCTGGATCAAGACTGTTCCTCCTTGTAG
>CAXTMN010000220.1:0-4240 GCA_964245395.1 uncultured Bryobacteraceae bacterium | reverse complement strand
CGTTCTCACAGGCCCTTCTACTGTTGACGGGGGTCAGGACCGCTCCGCTTTATCGGAGCGTCTCGCAGCTCAGACACATGACCGCTGCGCTTTGTCGGAGCGTCTTGCAGCTCAGGCGAATGATCCGGTCCTGCCATCCAAATTTCTCCTCCGGCCATTTAGTTGGGGACTCTCCCTCGCGACAGCCGTAGTGGTCATCACCGTGTTGTTCTTGCCTCAGTGGTTCTCCTTGCATACAGGGAAGAGGGTGAGCACTTCAGAATCGTCGCTGGCTGCCGCTATTGAGATAGACGGAGAAAGTTTTGTCCGCTTGCCGTATTCGAATCCGGATCTTCCGATGGGCAGTCCACGCATCGTAGAAATGGAGGTCCCGGTCTTGTCGCTTGCAGATGCCGGTATTGTCTTTGAGCCTTTGTCTCAGGACCCATCGTCGTCTGATCGCTCAGTTCGTGCCGATGTGCTGCTCGGAGTTGATGGCCAGCCGCTCGGAGTTCACGTCTTAACCGCCGAGTAATGGCGTTGAAAAGTTTGTGGGAGTGCCATTTTAAAAGAGAGATGTATATGCAAAAACTTAAGTTCGCAGTGATGACCACCATGCTGGTTTCTGGAATTTGTTACGGACAAGCAGGCGGACCTCCCGGCCCAGGCCGTGGACCCGGAGGTCACGGCTTCGGTCCGGAAGGATTTGGCCCGGGCGGCTTCGGTCCGCGCGGAGGCAAAATTGTTACAGGAGCACCTTACTCGGCCACGATTACCAATGAGTTCACCCAAACCCTGGCCGGTGGAAATACGATTCAGCGGAACAACACCGGTCAGGTATCTCGAGATAGTCAGGGTCGCACTTATGAGCAGCAGACAATTTCCGCTGGCCCACTCGCCCAAAGCGGACCCGTTACCCTGACCTTTATCTCCGATCCTGTCGCCGGCTTCAGTTATGTCCTGAACGCGCAAACCAAGATCGCGACCCGACGCGCCTTGCGAACGCCCCCTGCTGGCACAAACCTGCCCGCGCGCACTGCTCGCGCCGGGGTAGCCTCGTCAAGCCCAGATCGGGTGGCGACTGATCTCGGAACTCAGACTGTGGGCGGAGTCATGGCGCAAGGAAAAACGATCACCCATACGGTCCCTGCCGGAACCATGGGCAACGCTCAAGCGCTCGTCTCCACCAATGAAACCTGGTACTCGCCCGATCTCCAAATTGTGGTGCTGGCCAAACGCGACGACCCTATGGCTGGACGTTCTACTTACACAGTTACGAATATTCAGCGGGTAGAACCTCCTGCTTCCCTCTTCCAGGTGCCTTCCGATTACACCGTGCAGGACGCCGCGCAAGGACACCGGGTGCATCCTGGTATCACTTCAGGCGACGCCCCAGCGCCCCCGCAGAACTAACACCTCATCGATGGCGGTCTGAAAAACCCTTGTGACGCTAACTCGTCACGAGGGTTTTCTTGTTTAAGGAGTCTACCGCAAGTAGATCTTGCGCATGCGCCTGACCCACAACAAGTATTGCCAGAGGGATTTCCTCTCGGCCCAGACAAACTGAAGAAACGATTTGGCGGTAATCGAATCGGCTGGCGCACCACTATAAGTCTCAATCCGCCAGCGCAAATAAGGAGAGAGCCAGGGGCGAAAACGGTATCCGCGGCAAGCCGTCCAAAGAAACCGAAGCATTACTGCTGCGGAGTTGCCGGTGATTGCATCGCAGCCGGCTTCTCGCCACTCAGTGCAGCCCGCGCATAGTAGCCAGACCGGGTCCTCACGATCGGCTTTCCCGGCCCCTCCGCCGTCACTTTGATCTGCCGGTAGCTGCCATCCAGCGCCTGAATACTAGGCGTGTACGCAATGGTGTATTGGTTGCGAATATCATGGGCAATCTCGACCGCGAGTGCCTGCACCTCATTCACATCCTTGGGATAGAACGCCAAGCCCCCTGTGGCCGCGGTCAGCTCATTCAGGGCCCGCCGCGCCTTGCTCGCCTCATGCCTCTCTTCGTCGGTAAATAAGCCGATCGCGTAAACCAGCGTGTCACTCTGATTCGATCGCCCCACCACCTTCTCCAGAGAGATGTTGCTGGCATTATCATTGCCGTCTGTGATCACCAGAAGAACCTTCTTATCCTTCTTCGCATCCGACTTTATGTAGTCCAGAGACATGTTGATCGCATCGCGCATGGCGGTCCCGCCCCGGGAATCGATGCGCGCCAGTCCTTGCTCCATCTTCTTTACATCGCTGGTAAACGGCACGTCCAGGAAGGCGTCGTCATTGAAGTTCACGATGAATACTTCGTCCTGACGATTAGAGGCTTGCACCATCGCCAGCGCCGCTGCTTCTACCCGGGTCCGCTTCGTCATCATGCTTCCGCTGTCGTCAATGATGATCCCCAGTGAAACGGGCACGTCCTCGCGCCGGAAGATCTTCACTTGCTGCGGTTGCCCGTTCTCAAAAACCTTGAAGGCGCCCTGACTCAAACCCGTCAGCAGCTTGCCCTTCTTGTCAGTCACACTGGCGTGCAGCACAACCAGCCGCGTATCGGAACGAAACTGCGCAACCAAACTCCAGGCGCCGAGAATGCAGAGAAGACAGGAGAATCCGGTTTTCTTCATTCGTCACAGAGTCCCCATCGCTTACTGCGTGGGAGCATAATATCCGAGGCGAAAAAAAGCCTTTAGCGGGGGAAGTCCCCGCGGCTGGTTCAGCTTCACCTGCACTCGACGGTACTTTCCATCCCGCTCCCGATTCTTGGGGGTGTAGCCGAGCAGGTACTCATTGCGCAGCTCGATCCCGATCTTCGCGGCGATGTCGGGCAGTTCCGCCACATTTTCCACGGCATATTCCCGCCCGCCTGTCTGCTCGGAAAGCTCGTTCAGCATCCCTGGTCCTGCAGCTTCCTCGGGCGTTCGCCCCCGATTTCCCATCGATTCGAAGATGCCGATCGCAAATATTTGGACGTCTGCTTCTCGTACCGCGTTCTTGATTTCTGTCTCCGTGTATCGGCTGCTATTATCCCCGCCATCCGAAATAATCAGCAAAGCCTTGCGCGGATTTTTTGCCTTCTTCATCTCGTGCATTGCCAGGTACACGCTGTCGAGCAGCGCCGTCCGTCCCTTCGACTGCGTAAATGTCAATGCGCTTTGCACCTTGTCAGTATCGGTCGTAAAGGGAACCACCAGTTCCGGACGGTCGTTAAACTGCACTAGAAAGAACTCGTCAGAAGGATTCGCAGTCTTGAAGAACTCCGCTGCCGCTTGTCGAGACTTCTGCAGCTTTGAACCCATGCTGCCACTGGTATCGAACACCAGTCCGATCGAAATGGGCGCATCCTCGCTTGAAAAATCGCTGATTTGCTGTTCTACTTTGTCCTCGAAAATTCGAAAATGTTCCTTCTCGAGACCTGTGACAAAACGGTTCAACGGATCTGTCACAGTGACATTGATCAGGACAAGCGTCTTGTTCACGCGTATGTCCACGGACCGCGAATCGGCAGCTTTCGCCTCAGCCCCGACCGGATGAGAAGGTCCCGCGCCAAGCGGCACAGTGCCCCATAACGCCCAGGCGCAAATGAGAACCCACCCTCCGACCAGATTGTTACGACACAACCCCGGGCGAAACCGGACGCCCGGAGATATGCGAGACCAAGTACACGTCCGCATGTAAGTAGATGTTTCTAAGCCTGATCATAACATCCGGTTCTGAGGCGCTAGTCTGTCTCAACTGAAAGCAGGTTAACGCTGAATGCGCGCCGAGCCACCCTTAGCGACGCTACGAACCTGGTCGAGCGTGGCCATGGTCGTATCGCCCGGAAATGTCGTCAGCAAGGCGCCATGAGCCCAGCCAAGCCTGACCGCTTCTTCTTCCGGCTCACCCTGTAGCAGACCGTATATGAATCCCGCAGCAAAGCCATCACCACCGCCCACCCTGTCGTAAACGTCCAGTTCCGCTGTGGGCGCCTGATAGGTTGTACCGTTAATCCAGGCCACCGCACTCCAGCTATGACGATTCGTCGAATGCACCTCCCGCAAGGTGGTGGCTACAATCTTCACCTGCGGATGCTTCGTCCGTACCTCATCCATCATCGAAAAGAACGCCGATGGATCGAGTTTCGATTTCGCGGCTACGGCCGGTCCCGGAATGCCCAGCCCCATCTGCAGATCCTCCTCATTGCCCACCAGCACGTCCACTTTCTTCACAATCCGGATGATAACGCAGGCCCCCTTTTCGGGCCCCCCGATCACGTTCC
>CAXTMN010000219.1:0-4297 GCA_964245395.1 uncultured Bryobacteraceae bacterium | reverse complement strand
GGGCAGCATTGAGGTGCAAGCAGACCGCTATTGGGGAGCGCAGACGCAGAGGTCTCTTCATCATTTCGATATTGGTGACGATCGGATGCCGCCTGAGTTGATTCGGGCTTTCGGCGTGCTGAAAAAAGCGGCTGCGTTGGTGAACCACGATTTAGGGAAGTTGGATGAAGAGAGGACCCGGTTCATTGGGGAAGCGGCGGACGAGGTGATTTCAGGACGGTTGAACCATCATTTTCCTCTGCGAATCTGGCAGACCGGCAGCGGCACGCAAACGAATATGAATGCAAACGAGGTAATCTCGAACCGTGCCATCGAACTTGCGGGCGGCAGCATGGGCAGCAAGAAACCTGTGCATCCGAATGATCACGTCAACATGTCGCAATCGTCGAACGACACGTTTCCTACAGCGATGCACATTGCAGCAGCGGAGCAGGTAGAGCGTAAGTTGATTCCAGCGGTTCAGGCATTGCGGGAGGCTTTGAACACAAAGGCGCGGCAGTTTGCGGACATTGTAAAAATCGGCCGTACGCACCTGCAGGATGCAACGCCGCTCACGGTAGGGCAGGAGATGTCCGGCTGGGTGTCGCTGCTTGATCGGGATATCGAACGACTCCAGATCTCTTTGAAGGGCCTGTTTGATCTGGCTATTGGAGGCACTGCAGTCGGTACCGGCCTGAATGCACACCCTGAATTTGCAGAGCGTGCGGCAGCGAAGATTGCAGAGCTGACTGGGCTATCTTTTCGTTCGCACCCCAACAAGGTTGCGGCGTTATCCGCGCATGACGAACTGATTTGGGCGAGTGGCGCGCTGAAGACGCTCGCCGCTTCTTTGATGAAGATTGCAAACGATATACGCTGGCTTGCTTCAGGGCCGCGGTGCGGTTTAGGCGAACTGACAATTCCAGAAAACGAGCCGGGATCTTCGATCATGCCTGGAAAGGTTAATCCGACACAATGCGAGGCCATGACCATGGTGGCGGCGCAGGTAATGGGGAATGACGCAGCAATCGGATTTGCCGGATCACAAGGCAATTTCGAGTTGAATGTTTTTAAGCCCGTTATCATCCATAACTTTCTTCATTCGGTTCGGCTTCTGGCTGACTCGTGCCACAGCTTTACCGAGCATTGCGCCACGGGTATCGAAGTCAATCGGGAACAGGTCGATCAGGATGTTGCGAGTTCGCTGATGCTGGTTACCGCATTAAATCCTCATGTGGGATACGACAAGGCCGCGAAAATTGCCCATACGGCACATGTGGATCATTCGAGTCTCCGGGCAGCTGCGTTGAAGTTAGGATTTGTGAGTGGAGAAGAATTTGACCGGTGGGTTAAACCAGAAGAAATGACACGGACTTCATAAACGGAAGGCAAGAGTCAGGTCAGGATACCTGAAGCATCCTGACCCTTGTTCACTAGATAAACATTTCCTCATCAGAGGTCGCATGGTCGACGGTTGCGCGTCGGGCCCGTCCTAAGTGGGCTAGGGCGGTGCGAACTCCTGCGAGGATTCCATGCACTTCACGTACTGGCCTTAGCACGCCATCCTGCACATAGGAAACAGTATGCTGAACCCTGGTCATGGTGTCATCGATGACCATCTCAGCACGTTCCATTTGAACCTTCGCGCGGGTGGTAGCGTCACCCAGCAGGTCATCGACTCTGGCCAGTTGCTGTTTGGTTACATCCAGGATGGCGTTGCTGGAGGCGCCGATCTTATCGATGTGGCCCTCGACCTTTTCCGTCGTCCGTTTCACAACGCCAATGATCGATTGAACCTCAGGTAAGATCGCAAAGAGCCTGGTGCGAAGTTGACGCGCAACTAAGAATAAGCCAACCAGCATCGCCATTTGGATAAACATGGCGAGAGCGGCAAGGCCCACAAAGATTGTGAGTAGTGTTTGTTGGTCCATGCAGAGCGCTCTTGAACGGGACTAAGAGGCGCTCTCCGGTGTGGTACCGGCATTGGCGGAGGCCGTCTTCACGTCGCTAACTGCCTCCCGATAAGCCTGCTTACCCGCTTCGACAGCGGCACTGAGGGTGTCCTTCTGACGTGCAACGGTGGTTCGGCTTTTTTCATACAGATCGGCCGCCGACTGCTTCAGATCGTCCGAACGTTGACGAACAAATTCAGAGCTTTCCTGTGCGCGACCTTTCAGGTAATCGGCGCCTTCACCAGCCCGGTCAGCGATCAACTGACGTGTCTCTTCGCCAGTTCGCGGGGCCCACAGCACACCCGCAGCTACGCCAATTCCCAGGCCTAGCAGAAAGTATCCGAACCCGCCTCTTTCCTCCATGTTTGTCTCCTTATTTTTGGTATCTTTAACTGCTAATATTATGCAGTTTACACCCTGTAGAGCATGATACAGTAGCAAACGTTTCGCTGCGATGAGCGCCCGCTGGAAGACACAAAAGCTGGATGCCGAGGCGCTTTGGGAGTATGCTCTGCGCGCACTTGGACGGCGTGCTCACTCGGCAAACGAGCTTAGGGCCAAGCTGGCTCGGAGGGCGGGCCAACAGGCGGACGTCGACACCGCTATGGCCAAATTGAGGGAGTATGCTCTAGTTGACGATGCCAAGTTCTCTGAAGCTTTTGCGACATCCCGCCTGCAGAACGACGGATTTGGCCGACTGCGCGTGTTGAGAGACCTGAGAGCAAAACGAGTGGCAAGCGCTGTGGCGGACGAAGCAGTCCAAAAGACTTTTTCAGGCATTGAGGAAAGCGAGCTCATTGAGCAATACCTCGCACGCAAATATCGGAATATTGATCTGGCTCAGTATTTGAAAGAGGAAAGAAACCTGGCAAACGCATATCGCCGGTTGGTTATGGCCGGGTTTAACGCGAGAACCTGCTTGACCATCTTAAAGCGCTACAGTTCAGCCGCGGAAGGATTGGAAGAACCGCCTGAAGAAACTGAGTTCGGTTAGAACTTTACCTGTGGAACTTTCTTTTCTTCCTCTGTGGTCTTAAAGTAGGCATCGTCATGGTGGAATCCGAACATAGAGGCACTGAGATTCTTGGGGAATAGGTCTACGTCGGTATTGTACTTTTTGATGGCCTCGTTATAGTCTCGCCGATCGACTGCAATCCGATTCTCAGTGCCGGACAGCTCGTCCTGCAGACGAAGGAAGTTCTCATTTGATTTCAGCTGGGGATAGTTTTCCTGGAGAACCAGCAGCCGTCCAATGGCTCCGCTCAACTGGTTGTTGGCGGTGATCTCATCCTGCTTACTGTGAGCTCCGAGGAGAGCTGCCCGCGCATTGGCCACCTCTCCAATGACCGTCTGTTCCTGTTTGGCATAGCCCTTCACCGTCTCGACGAGATTAGGAATCAAGTCTGCGCGACGCTTCATGTCGTTATCGACCTGGGCCCAGCGGGCATCGATATCGTTCTTTTCGGTGACGAACTCATTCCTGTTTCCCATTAGTTGTCCGCCCAGGATGACTCCCACGACAATGACGATTCCTAATACTATGAGCGCGCCCTTCATCTGTTAATTCCCCTTTTACCATCCCTAAGCCGGTGCAGCTATTTCTCCAGTTCATCGACGAACCGCACCAAAAGATCCATCTCGCCCAGATAGTTTCCGAGAAGCGGCACGACGTCAAGATTCGCCGGGGCCTTAGGATTACCTCGAAACGTCAGTATCGCATTACAGCTAGGTAGACTCTGGTGCAAGGCCTTTTCAAGTGAGGATACAATTTCGGGCTTTTTCCACCGAGGTTCATGACCACTTAAGATCAATGCGTGCCTGCCCAAGACACAAAAAGTCGAGATGGAGTCGACCATTAGCCTTAGGAGCCGCTCTGAGTCGGGCAGCAACTCCGCCGCTTTCTGGCGGAGGCGGATCTGCTTGGCGCGCAACTCGTGTTCAACTTGGGCACGGTAGAAAGAGCGGTCAATCACGAGATCTTGAATAACATCCGTTCCGAACAAGACGCGCCGATGCTCCTGCATGTCATGAAACTCCATGGGGAAGCAATCGGTTGAAGTGCGTACTTCCTCGGCGGTGAGGAGAAGGGGAGATGGATTGCCAAGGCCGCGCCACCACCGGAGGACAGGCTCAGATTGTGCCAGTTCCGCCGGCGAGAGTTGTTGAAGCACGCAAAGAATGTTGAGGTCCGAACTTCCTTGATGCCAGTCGTCCATAGCCGCAGAGCCGTAAAGAATCACGGAAACAAGGGAGTTGCCAAAGGCTGTCTCGAGTCGAACCAGAAGATCTGAAAGTTGTTTCTCCACGCTGCTTCCTTAGAGGCCCAAACTACAGGAACAAAAATCACCAGTCATTAATCACCAATC
>CAXTMN010000218.1:1092-4310 GCA_964245395.1 uncultured Bryobacteraceae bacterium | reverse complement strand
TCACACGTCCACCAGCGGCCTTCCAGATAGACTTCGAACCAGGCACTAAAATCCATCGCAGAGTCTGAAATCGGAACACCGATGTCACCTAGATAGCCCGTCACGTAACGTGCCGGAATGTTCAAAGCACGCAGGAATGTGATCGCAAGATGCTGAAAATCCCGGCAAACCCCGACTCGCTCGGTATAAACATCAAGTGCTGTCTTTGTCGGACGCGCAAAAGGGTAGCCGAACGTGACCTTTTGATTTACCCAATCGAGCACCGCCTGTACTCGGGCCCAACCGCGCTCCGTTTGCCCGAACAACTCCGCCGCGGTGTTCGAAAGAAGGTCCACTTCGCAGTAGCGGCTTGGAAGCAGAAACTGCAGCACCGACGATGGTAGTTCCTCAACTGGCATCTCACGTGCCGACAGATCGCGAAAATCCGGCTGACCTGAATCTTCAACTAACGTCGTGTTGTAGAGACGGAGACTTCCCGGAGCCGCTAAAAATCGGCAGCAATGATTCCCAAAACTATCGACATACTTCTCGATCGCAATCTCTGGCTCAATCGAGAGTCTATCCGGCTCGCGCAAATCTGCCTCGCGTGATGGATGTACGTTGAGCAGCGCCACGATCGGGACTGTGTTTGTAATGTCGAACCTGATGTCGTAACCAAGGCGGATCAGCATTTTCGTAGAGCTCCAGTGGACGGATTTGCGGCCGCTGATCTGCAGCCCGGCAGGAGAACGGACAGAGTTCCCGTCAGCGTATCTGGACAGTGTAACGGAACCCCCTAGCCGTTCTCATCGAGAGATCGAATTGCCACAATAGGAGGCACATGACATATTGCCTGGGGATCGTGACAGACGAGGGCCTGGTTATGGCTTCGGACTCGAGGACGAATGCCGGTTTTGACCAGGTCAACGTCTGTCGAAAAATGTACTATTTTGTGCGTCCTGATGAGCGCGTGTTCGTAATATTGTGCAGCGGAAGTCTTTCGATCAGTCAATCCGTTATCACTCTTCTTCGTGAACAATTTGACGCTGGTGAGGGGCTGGCTAACGCAGAATCGCTCTACCATGCCGCTCGAACAGTCGGTGAGGCTGTCAGAACCATTTCCGACATCGACCGCGCCTCGCTTGAGCGCGATCAGTTCAATTTCAACGTGCATTTGCTCTTAGGCGGACAGGTCAAAGGCGAGCTGCCGGGCTTGTATCTCATCTACCCCCAAGGCAATCCGTTACGCGCTACCCAGGATTCGCCTTACCTGCAACTGGGCGAGTGCAAATATGGGCGGCCAATCCTGGATCGCGGTATCGAGGCAGCCACTTCGCTCGAAGTCGCCGCTAAATATGCATTGCTTTCCTTCGATGCCACCATTCGTTCTAACGTAACGGTTGGGCCGCCCGTTGACATCCTTCTCTATCGAAGAGATAGCTTGAACCTTGAGCAGTATCGTCGATTCTCGGCCGCTGACCAGGATCTGCTCACAATCCATTCTTCCTGGGAACAGTCCTTGCGTCGAGCTGTGGAACAACTGCCCGAGATCGATTTCCATAAGCCTCCGCCAAGCGACCCTGTTTAAGCGGTCAGCATCCACCCGAACGCTATGATGAATCTATACTAATGTCCGTTACGTTCCAGTAGACATTTCGTCAACATTCTGAACGATACCGAGACTTTGCGGCGGAGACTTTCGCCAAAGAGTATGAGAGATTTCCAAGGAGAACCCAATGAAAACGACCATTGCTTCATTACTGCTGGCAGCCTCGCTCAGCGTAGTTCCAGGATTTGCACAAGGTTCTGATAATGTCAGGGCTGTTCAGCAGGCTTTAAAGGATAAGGGCTTTGATCCAGGACCGGTTGACGGTGTGAACGGCCGAAAGACTCGATCAGCCTTGAAGAAATATCAGGCGGAGCAGCACCTGACAGCCGATGGGCGGATGGGTCCCAAAACCCTGGATAGTCTGGGTGTGAAGAAGGCTGAACCGGCCACGCAATTTGCAGCTTCGGGTGACAATCTGAAGCACTCATATGGCAAGGGCGGTAAGGACATTGGACAGGGCAGCAAGGCTATGGCGGATGACATGAAGACGGGTCATGTCGGCGATGGAGCAGTTGATATGGGCAAGGGCCTGGGTCACGGTGTCAAGAAGATAGCGGTAGGGACTGGGCATGCCGCAAAGAACGCAGCCAAAGGCGTAGCCAACGCTGTTACCCCGGACAAGACGAAGACTCAGTAGTTCTCCCTTTTACGTAAGCAACGCGCCGGGAGTCATTCGTTGGCTACCCGGCGCTTTCTGTTTCCGAAAAGAAGCTCGCATGAGTTTTCGCAGATTCGAGTGCGGTTGATTCGAGTGCGGTTAAATGGATAATCGAGGTGCATGTCGCACGCACGACGTGACTCCCGTTGCTGAAGACCTGCCTTGACCACTCCGACACTTCCGACACGAACTAAAGTAGTTGTTGCAACGACAGTGATGCTGTCGTTCATCTCTTTCTGGCGAGCCGCCGCGATTGTTCTTAGCGACTTAGCTTCTTCCGCCTATTACGCAGGGGGCATCGCGGAAAGCGCCATCGGCAAATCAGCACCCTGGTTCATCCTCGCGATCATGCTCTTTGGCTTCGCCATCCGAGCTATCTACATCGAGAGTTCGGGCATGTTTGTACGTGGCGGCGTTTACAGGGTCGTACATGAGGCCATGGGTGCAACGCTCGCGAAGTTTTCCGTTTCTGCTCTGATGTTCGATTATGTGTTGACTGGGCCTATCAGCGCCGTCAGTGCCGGGCTGTATTTAGCAGGACTGATCAACAAGCTGGCTCAATACGCTCATTCACCCTGGCACCTCCCGCCCTCGCTGTTTGCGGCCGGCTTCGCTTTGCTCGTCACGATTTATTTCTGGTGGCAGAACATCATCGGCATTCACGAATCGAGTGAAAAAGCGCTGAAGATCATGTATGTCACGACCGTGATGGTTGTAATTTTGATCGGCTGGTGCGGCTTGACTATGGCAATGAACGGCTTCCAGTCCGTCCCGCTTCCCTCGAAGACGAGCTTGCACTACGGAAACGATGCTCTTGGATGGCTGCAAGGAACGGCTTTACCGACCATCACCGTGGTAGCAATTCTTGTCGGTTTAGGCCATTCGCTACTTGCCATGAGTGGATTTGAAACACTCGCGCAGGTCTATCGAGAGTTGGAAGCGCCAAAGCTCAAGAATCTGAAAAAGACAGGC
>CAXTMN010000218.1:0-1082 GCA_964245395.1 uncultured Bryobacteraceae bacterium | reverse complement strand
AGCCTGCTGTTTACATCGCTCGTGTCTTTCTTTGCTGTGATGTTGATCCCTGATGACCAGCGGGGTCAGTATCTGGACAACTTGATTGGCGGGTTGTCGATGTATTTAGTTGGACCCATGCCGTTGAGGCTACTGTTCCAGGGCTTTGTGGTGCTGGTAGGAACATTGATCCTTTCGGGAGCCGTCAATACAGCGATCATCGGTTCAAACGGAGTGCTGAACCGGGTAGCGGAAGACGGTGTGCTGCCGGACTGGTTTCGCCACCCGCATGCAAAATACGGCACTACACACCGACTGATCAACCTTGTCGTAATACTTCAACTTGTCACGATTGTCCTCAGCCGGGGTGACGTGCAAACTCTGGGTGAGGCGTATGCGTTCGGCGTGATCTGGAGCTTCGCGATGAAGGCTTTATCCGTGCTCGTGCTTCGCTATAAACGGCCTGAAGCGCGAGAGTGGAAGGTGCCTTTGAACTTTAGGGTTGGTAAGACGGAAGTGCCGCTAGGACTGATTCTTATCACGGCTACGCTCTTTCTTCTGGCAATTGTGAACGTGGTGACGAAGAAGACTGCCACGATTTCAGGTTCGATTTTCACGATAGGATTCTTCATTGCGTTTACGCTTTCCGAACAACACAACCGGCGTAAGCGTACCGCGGAAGAGGACCAAGGGGAGAAGTTCCGGCTCGAAGAGCATGGATCGGTGTCAGTAGAAGACGTTCATGTTCGTCCGGGCAGTGTACTTGTAGAAGTGAGCAGTCCGGATCGGCTGGAACATCTCCGGACGGTTTTGGAGGATTTAAACCCCGCTAAGCAGGACGTAGTTGTCGTAAAAGTACATCGATTGGGACCGGTCAGTTCCAGCGAACACCGTCTCACAACAGAACAGATTTGCGGTGTACGTGAAATGGAGGTCTTCACGCGGGTAGTCACTGTTGCGGAGAAGGCGGGCAAGCACGTCGAACTACTAACGGTACCCGGGAGAGATGAACCTTCCGCCTTGGTCTCTGCTGCACAGCAACTCGGGGCGTCTCGCATCGTGATTGGGCTGTCACCTCTGCTGACCCCTGACGAACAAGCGCG
>CAXTMN010000217.1:3941-4326 GCA_964245395.1 uncultured Bryobacteraceae bacterium | reverse complement strand
TAATGGACCAGATGGAGGCACTTCTCCAGAACCTCTTTAGGGACGGCGAGTCTTACGGCACAAGGAGATTGTTCACTGGGAACGATGAAGGTCGGCAAACCCCTGAGTGCTGCGGTCAGCTTCTTCACGACGAATTCCTTATTTAGATTCTGGCCCACCAGCGTGAGAATCGCTTGGTGACTTCGGAGTCGCACCTGGAGGCATCGTTCAGGCGCGAGACTCTCTTCGGGAATTGTTGCATTTTCCTTGAGCGCAACATACACGACGCGTTCGGAGGAGCAAAGCACGCTGGCGACTTCAGTGTGCTTCTTACAAAACGATACGAGGGCGTCCAGGTTCTCCATCTGATCGCCAGAGCGGATTTCAAGAAGGGTCACGTCGTTAT
>CAXTMN010000217.1:2580-3931 GCA_964245395.1 uncultured Bryobacteraceae bacterium | reverse complement strand
GACCAGAGTCGAACATTCACTTATGGCGGCGTCGATCCTGGTTCCTTCACTCTGAGGGCAAAAAGTATTTCGGATCACAATCGGGATGCTGAGCCGTCTTGCCGGCTCCATGGTTTCAGGGTGCAGGATCGTAGCCCCAGCGTTTGCGAGTTCGCTCGCTTCTTCGTAAGACAGCCGCTTCACATAATGCGATCCCCGGAGAAGGCGTGGATCGCATATCAGCATCCCATCGCCATCCTTCCAGACCTGGATCTCGTCAGCGTGAATCGCAGCGCCTACGATGGACGCCGTCAGATCCGAGCCGCCGCGTCCCAAGGTGGTTGTGCGCCCGTCTTCAGTGCTTCCAATAAACCCGCCCAGCACGACAAGCTTGTCGCGAGAGGATGCAGGCACAGACCAGCGAATGCGTGCATACGTTTCGTCATAGCGCGGTTGAGCATTAGTGAACAGGTCGTTCGTCAGGATCAGTTTTCTGGCATCCAAGTGCATCGTGTCAGCACAATGTTCTTGCAGCACTGCAGCCAGTACACGGCTTGAGAGTTGCTCGCCCAGGCTGGTGGTCCAGTCCTGCAATTCTGGAGTAAACAGTTGTTCTCCCTCGCAGAGTTCCAACATGCGGACATGCAGATCGCGAAAGGTCCTTTGCAGATACTCATGCATTATTCCTAGCTGCTGACCGTGGAGCAGCTGTTCGCAGATGGCAAAATGCTTGCTCCTTATTGCGTCTTGCAGCTTCAAGGTGGAGTAAGTGTTTGCCCGGCGAGCCGACACTAACAGCTCGAGCAGACAATCTGTCGTATCGTCAATAGCAGAGGCAACTACAACCGGATGAGTACCGATCTCTGAGCGGACGATCGACACGACGCGCCCAATAGAATCGGCAGAGGCGAGAGACGATCCGCCAAACTTCATGACAATCATGGAAAAGCTCCTCTTTGCGGGGCCGACAGGCAAAAAGTTGCAGAACGGGATGGGTAATCTTTGCGAAAAGATGTTCGTAAGCGCTAGAACCAGCAAGGATTGGTATAGGTGAGACTTGACGGGTTTTCCTCACCCGAGCAGATCCGTTCGCGTCCATTATTTAGCGCCAGCCGGTCGACCTGGCCCAACAATAACGTGAAAGACCTTAAGGACGCATAAAGAAAATTGGGATTTGCATCAGAAAGAGCACTTGGTAAAAGAAGAAGTGAGGGAACACTGTGACTGATCTCTCAAAGGGAACCTTGCTTGTGACCGGAGGCGCTGGATTTATCGGAAGCGCTCTGATTGCAGAACTGAACCGGCGGGGCTTGACGAACATCATTGTCGCGGATTTTCTCGGCCGCGATGAAAAGTGGAAAAATCTTGTTCC
>CAXTMN010000217.1:0-2570 GCA_964245395.1 uncultured Bryobacteraceae bacterium | reverse complement strand
CTACCTGGAGGCGAACGCACTCCGCGAACGCCTTGCTTCTCGGCCTCAATGGCTCGGTGAGGTAGCTGCGATTTTCCATCTGGGTGCCTGCTCGTCCACAACTGAGACCGACGCTGCCTATCTCATCTCAAACAACTACGAATACACTAAGTGTCTGGCGCATGCGGCTTTGACAGGAGGCAGCCGGTTCGTTTACGCCTCCTCGGCTGCAACGTATGGTGCGGACGCTAACAACCGCAAGGAAAGCGAGCCCCTCCATAAATTGCGTCCGCTTAACATGTATGGCTACTCCAAGCATCTCTTCGACTGCTATGCAGCTAACGCCGGCATCTTGCCCCTGATTACGGGACTAAAGTACTTCAACATTTTCGGGCCAAACGAAAATCATAAAGGGGACATGCGCAGTCTGGTGAGTAAAGCTTTCGAGCAAATTCAAAGGACAGGCCGCGTGGCGCTGTTTAAGAGTTATCGCCCCGAGTTCATAGACGGTGAACAATGTCGTGATTTTATGTATGTGAAAGATGCCGTGACTGCGACGCTCTTTTTGGCGGAACATGAGAACGGAGGTGGGCTTTTCAACATAGGGTCGGGAGTCGCCCGAAGCTGGATCGCGCTGGCGAAAGCGATTTTTGCCGCTCTGGATAGGCAACCCATGATCGACTTTATTGAGATGCCGGACCAAATTCGTGAGAAGTATCAATACTTCACTTGCGCGGATATCGGCAAGCTGCGGCACGCGGGATTCTCCTCGCCTATAAGGTCGCTGGAAGATAGTGTCTATGATTACGTCTGCCGATACCTGATTCCTGAACGGCATCTTGGAGATGAGATTTTAGTAGACGTGCCAATGCAGGTTGTTTCTGCTCACTAGCCGGAGTGGAATGATGGGAGCTTTGAAAAGTTCACTTATTGGCTTGGGCAGTTTACTGCTCATGACTTCAACAGCACTTGGACAGGTGCATGGTCCCGCTCCTCCGCCACCTACCGTTGACAAACCAAGCCCAGCAGCCGAGCAGGGAAAAACGTTCTTCAAATCCAATTGCGGGTTCTGCCACGGGGATGACGGGACAGGCGCGCGTGCTCCCGATTTGATACGGTCTTCTATTGTGGTCCACGATGAGAACGGCAACCAGCTCGGTCCCTTCGTTCGTGCAGGCCGACCGGATCAGGGTATGCCGAGTTTCTCAAACCTGGATGCTACTCAGCTGGCAGACATCGTTGCCTTCCTGCATTACCGGGTACTTGCGGCAGGTCATACCCGCCGCCTGGGAGCAGACTACCCGATAGCGAAAATCCTGACCGGAAACGCAGTGGAAGGAAAGGCCTTCTTCAATGAGCCAGGCAACTGTCGTTCTTGTCATTCGGTAACGGGCGATCTTGCAGGCGTCGCCGGCCGGTATCGGCCTGTGGATTTGCAGCAACAGATGGTTTATCCGTCCGAGAAAAAACGTCTTCCTACCGCGGTGGTTACTCTGGCTGATGGGACGCGGTACGAGGGAACAGTGCAGATGGAAGATGCCTTCGACATCGGTTTGACGTGCAGTGATGGTTGGTATCGTTCCTGGCCTAAGGACCGGGTAAAGATCGAGCTGAAAGATCCGCTCGAGGCTCATCGTAAGTTAATGACCGAGTACACCGATGCGGATATACATAACCTTCTTGCGTATCTGGAAACGCTGAGATAGGGACTATGAAAGTATCTCTTCTTCCGCTTGGGATTGCAGCCCTTAGTCTCTTAGGTCTTTGTGCCGATAACGGGCTTGCGCCTGAAACAATCTCAAAGCAATTGGCCGGCAGCTGGCCTACCTTTAACGGTGATTACTCGGGACGAAGATACAGCGAGCTGACGCAGATCAACCAGAGTAACGTGCGTAAGTTGACCATCGCATGGATCTTACAACCGCAATCTGTCGCTATTAAGTCGATGCCACTCGAGGTGAATGGCATTCTTTACTTCACCACGCCGGAAAACGTGTGGGCGGCGGACGCTCGAACAGGTCGAGTGATCTGGCACTACGTACGTCCCGCAGCCGGCGGCCATATCGGTCACCGCGGTGTGGGCATGTACCAAAACTGGCTTTACTTTACTACGCCCGATTGTCACCTGATTTCGCTTGATGCGAAGACCGGCAAAGTTCATTGGGATATCGAACTGGCGGATTCCAAGCTGCAATACTACTCGACCATGGCGCCGTTGATAATCCGACACCACGTGATCGTCGGCGTTTCTGGCGACTCGACTGACAACCCGGGTTTTCTTGCGTCCGTCGACCCTGAAACGGGCAAACTGCAGTGGCGATGGAACACGGAACCGAACCCAGGCGAGCCTGGTGCAGAGACATGGCCGCAAGGCACCGATGCAATTTCGCACGGTGGTGGAATGACTTGGCTTACTGGAACCTACGATCCCGATCTTAACCAACTCTACTGGGGCACAGGCAATCCAAATCCGGTGCTCAACGGCGACCTTCGAAAAGGCGACGACTTGTATACTTGCTCGATCGTTTCGCTGAACCCGGATACAGGCAAGTTAAACTGGCACTTCCAGCCTTCACCACATGACACTCACG
>CAXTMN010000216.1:1234-4329 GCA_964245395.1 uncultured Bryobacteraceae bacterium | reverse complement strand
GTATCGGATTCTGCATTTACGGTGGAGGAACCTGTAACGGGGGTTCGGGTTTGGATACCGGTTCAAAATACCTCGCTACCGATGCGACTGCGAAAACAGGTTCCACAAACGACGTGACTTTTCTCTCAAACGGTGCAGTTACACTGACCGTTGCCTTACAAAACACGGCAGCCGCGGATAGAATCGGCTGGTATTCGGTTTCCGATCCGACCGCCGTTACCTGGCTCAACGCCGGCAATACCGGCACCTATAGCTTTACTCCGGACGGCAGCTTCGGCCTGGTGGCACAAAGCCAAAGCAGGAACTCTAACCAAGGCTACACATACTACTCCCAAAGCAGTTACGGTAGCCCGGATGATGTCTCTCACTTTGCGTTCTTCGGAGTCCCAGCTTCCGACGTCGTAACTCCTGAGCCAAGTGCGATCGGTTTGCTAGGTGTTGGTCTCGCCGCAGGTGCAGCCATGCTTCGCAAGCGCAAAGCAGCCCATCTGTGAAGTCCAGCTTTCCGAGTTGTGGAGCCGTTCTGCGCTACACAACTCGAAAGCTTTAGGCCTGAGAGAGAAAGCCGGAGGGAGGTTCATCGTTAACCGGTTCGAAGATAGCGTCCATGGCTCTTTGGACATTAAGCGAACGGTGAAACCACCTCCATACATTCCCGGAGAGAAGGTTCTGAGCGCTGAGCAGCGTAATGCCCGTGTCTAAGCCGACGAGGTCGGGATTGACCCACTGACTTAGCGGATTGAAAGCATCGGCGAATCCGTACGGGCCATAAATCAATCGTCCGAAATCGGATTGCATCGCCTGCAGAGCCGAGAGGCAAATTGCGGGCGCGAACATAAGTGAACCACCTGCAGCAGCGGGCACGACAGTTCCATCGACGTCACGTCTTGAAGTCGGACTGCCCCAAATCACATAGCCGATGTTGCTATCGGACGGTGTAACGCCCCAAAGGTTCTCACTGTACCCTGGATAGACGCCACGCAGGCTTATCCAAAGCTTCCGGAACGCATAGGTGGCCACTGCAGAGTTCTGGAAATAATCAATCTGGAAGGGTGTTCCATCTCGCAGGTCTTTCAGTCGGAGCCATGCCTGCGAATACTGATGGGTAAAGATCGGGCCGCGCCCAACGAACCTGTAACCGCAAAGGTTCATTTCGACCCGCCTGAAACCATACCAGCAGCTCGGAGGAAGTGGGTTGGTTGCAGAGCCGATGGCCAGGATTGTCAGGATTGCATTTTCATCGTAGTCAGTCCACTGCGCGCGCAGAAATCCTGCTTCCGGCGTCCACCCCATGCGAATGCGACCGGTAGACCGATCGAACATCCAGGGGAAGTCTACTCTGTCGTATAGGGCTGACGCTAGCCGGAAAATATCAGCGTCGGTTGAGAAGTACTGCTGGGCGGTGACAACGCCAGCCAGGAGAAAGGCTGTATCAATGGTTGACAACTCGCTTTGCCAGATGCGCGCGCCTGTCTTCCGATCGGCGAAGTGATAATACCAGCCGCGCACGTTTTCCTGATGGAAGAGCAGGTGATGCAGTGTCTTTCTGACCCGCTCACGAATCTCACTTACGTCCTTCCACTGCCGGTCGGCGGCGATGCAGAGTGCAGTGAGATAAAAACCCGTCAGCGCGGTACTTGCAACGTCCAAACTGCGGCCATTCGCCGAACTACCATCGCTACGCGCACGATCAAGTACCAGCCCGGTATCGGCGTCGGAGTGGTCCCAGAAGTAGCGGAATGTTCTGCGGGATAAATCATCGAGGAATTCAGTGTCGGCGTGGGACAAGGAAAATCCTGGCTGCGCACGAGCAGTGATGGTGGCCGCAAGCGCGAGGAAATGCCGCCTTGAAACAGACACCATGTCTTAAATTGTCCACCAAGTACCCGCAAACCGTGATCACAAAAATAGGGCGTGATCGATACGATGGGAGAACATGCGGCACTTTGCGTTGCTCCTTGTTTGTGGTTTACGAATCTTCGGCCAGACGAACACGCCGGAGACGGAACGACCCTCTGTGCGGGTGCATGGAGAATCACAGATTTCTGTTCAACCGGATCAGGCCGAGATTGATATCGGTGTGCTCACCCAGGGCGCAACCACAGATGCCGTAACCAAGGAGAACGGCCGGAAGGTGGAGGCCGTGATGCAGGCCCTGCATGCCGCGCTTCCCTCTGCTCAAATCAAAACCATTAACGTTTCAATCAATCCAAGCTTTCGCTATCCAAAAGAGGGCACGCCTACGATTGCAGGGTATACGGCGAGCAATACGATACGCGTGGTTTTAGAAAACTTCGCCGTGCTGGGAATGGCTATCGATACAGCACTCAAAGGAGGAGCGTCAAGCATTAACAGATTGAATTTTACTTTAAGCAGCCGAAGCGAACGAGAGGCACGGGCTAGAGCCCTTGAGGAAGCCGCTATCCAGGCGGCGGGCAGCGCGGAAGCACTCGCTCACTCGCTCAAGTTGAAGCTAGGGCGAATTATGCGTGTTGAGGAAGGACAGCCAATCGTAGTGTCACCGGCACCGCAGATAGATCTAGGACCGGCGCAGAGCTCTGACCTCACTTCCTTATCTCCCGGGTACATCCAGGTTCACGCGAACGTAAATGTCACCTACGAACTTCAATAAGCAGGCGGTTCACCCAACGCTGGCCATTACGCGTCGCACTTTGAGCGCTTCCATCGGCTTTGAAATGATCACTTCCACTTTTGCAGCGTCGTACGAGTCGGTATGCCCGTTGGAACAGGTTAACTCTACGGATCCGTTGTTCGAATGAGGCAATTGCAAAGGTATAAAAACCTGATCACCGCAGACCCTGCAATCAAACCTGCCGTACTCATGTGCCATGAAAAACCTTCCTGGCGGTCTATGCGCTAAGGGTATCAGCGTGCAGCCGATCCTAGCAGCTAAAGAGCCCTTCCTCATTCTACCGAGCGGATGCTTACGGGGATAGCTCGCGAAAGCGGGTTGCCCGAGACCTCTGGGTAAGGCATCAACCAAAGACCATCGGTTTCCAAACGAGGCTTTGCAAAGCTGTCGAGCGAATTCTAGTAAGCCGTCCTGTTGATTTCAACAGCGACGCTAACCTCCA
>CAXTMN010000216.1:0-1176 GCA_964245395.1 uncultured Bryobacteraceae bacterium | reverse complement strand
GCTCATGGCTCAGATGGGGCTACCAGAGCCGCGAGCGCAGCGACCGGAGCAGTAACGAGTAAGCCTTAAGAATGTTGGTACGCTTCCAAAGCGGCACCGGGAAGAAGCTGCCACATCTTTTCAGCTGTCGATTTTTCCTCCTGCTGAATAGTGCGTGCCAGAGATTCAGTTTCCGAATCGCCAGCTGCCTCTGCAATCAAAGCAAGTGCCTCATACATCGCGAGTTCACTGTTCTCAACGGCATAAGCCACCATCAGGTTCCGAGTGGTGCGCTCTTCCTTCTCGTGTTCGATCTGTGCCGCTTCACGGCTGACACCGAAGATGTGGGCCAGCAAATTTCCAACGCCAGAAGAACTACCGCCTAAAACATCAAGGCGGGCTGTCAAGCGTTCGTGCTGGCTTCTCGTTTGCAGAGCGTGCTGATCAAAAAGCTGCTTTGCCGCCGCGTTGTCATCCTCTTTAGCGAAAGACTCTAACTGTGTCTCAAAGCTTTTTTCCGCAGCGATTGCGTCTATAAGATAGCGCTTCACTACGTCCGTACTCGTTTCCCGCATTTGTCTCTACCCCTTAGAGCCTGCTTAACAAGACGGGCAAGCTGAAGAGCTTGCCCGTTCTTGAACCAAGGAATTGTGTTTAGAATTAGCGGCTGAGACCCCGCGCCGGATTATTTGCCCATGGCTTCGGCTGATATGTCCACGAGCGGGTTCCATAGTCGCTGAAGGTGATTAGGATCATGATGAATAGCCAAACCAACCCAGCCACAACAAAGAGCTTCGTCAGGCTGGTCGTATAGCGAACACCCATGAAGATCCAGACCACAAGAGTTGCCTTAGTCACGGCGATCAAAAGAGCCACGACAATGTTCCATTCTCCAAGCTCGAGGTAAGAAACCGAAGTTGTCAGGAGTGTCAGAACAATTAGCGTCACAAAGACAGAGACTAACGTGCGGACCTTTGGAATAGGGGCTAAATGTGCGCTCATTCTCGATGTCCGATTAGATAAAGTAGCGGAAAAAGGAAGATCCAAACGATATCAACGAAGTGCCAATAGAGGCCGATCATTTCGACCGGGGAGAAATAATTTGCAGAGAATACGTTGCGCTTCGCCTGAATCCATAGGTATGTCAGGAGCCCAAGTCCCACGATCATGTGGATGGCATGCATACCGGTCATGCAG
>CAXTMN010000215.1:0-4435 GCA_964245395.1 uncultured Bryobacteraceae bacterium | reverse complement strand
CCCCCCCCCCAGCCCACTCTCCACTCCCCACCACTCACCACTCACCACTCACCCCCTCCCGCTCCTCAGCCCGCAATCGCAAAGGAAAGCTTACTCGTGTACGCGCCGTCCACACTCCGCCCGCGCCCACCTATCAGCTCCATCCCGACCCCGACCGCTACCAGCAAATCCAGCAAGCTCTCGCCGACCGAGGCTATTACAAAGGTCAGGTGAATGGCGAGTGGAACGACGATTCGACCGATGCGATGAAGCGTTTCCAAGCCGACCAGAAACTGCCTGACGACGGCAAAATCAGTTCACTCACCTTGATCGGTCTTGGTCTGGGAGCACGCCACGACGGTACCACCGCTGCCACCGTTCCCGCCCTCTCGGCCGACCCCGCCGCCGGCGTCATCGCTCCGCTTCCGCCGCCTTCAGAACCTCTTCCGCCTCACTAAAAAGCTCGTCCTCCCGGAAACATACACTGGTTCTTGAGACCGCCCCCTACCCGGTCTCACTCGTTCACTTAGAGGAACCTGCAATGATCATCGGAGTACCCAAAGAGATCAAAGATCACGAAACTCGTGTCGGCTGCGTCCCCAGCATGGTCACCACGCTTCCGAATTCGGCCATCAGGTACTCGTCGAGACGCAGGCCGGAGTGGGCAGCTCCATTTCCGATCAAGAATACGCCGAAGCCGGCGCAATCATCGTTTCCTCGGCCGTCGATGTATGGAACAAAGCTGACCTGGTCGTCAAAGTCAAAGAACCGCAGCCCTCCGAATACGCCTTCTTTCGCCTCGGTCTCATTCTCTTCACCTATCTTCATCTCGCCCCACTTCCCGGCCTGACCGATGCATTGGTGAAGTCGCAGGTGAATGCGGTTGCCTACGAAACCATTCGCGAACAGGATGGTTCGTTACCGCTGCTTACTCCCATGAGCGAAGTCGCCGGACGCATGGCCGTCCAGGTCGGTGCGCAGTACCTCGAACGGCCCAACGGAGGCCGCGGCATCCTGCTCGGCGGCATTCCGGGCGTCTCTCCCGCCAACGTAGTCGTCCTCGGCGGAGGCATTGTCGGCCATAACGCAGCCAAGATCGCTTGCGGTCTCGGCGCGAACGTGACCATCCTCGATCGCAACCTGAACCGCCTTCGCGAACTCGACGACATCTATTCCAGTTCCATCCGTACCCTTGCCGCCAACTCTCATACCATCCGCGAGTCTGTGCGTCAGGCCGATCTGGTCATTGGCGCTGTGCTCATCCCCGGAGCCTCCGCCCCGAAGCTAGTGCGTCGCGACATGATCTCCCAAATGAGGCCCGGATCGGGTCGTTGATGTCGCCGTCGATCAGGGAGGCTGCCTCGAAACCGCCCGCGCCACCACCCATACCGGCCCCGTCTATCACGTCGACGGCGTTCTCCACTACTGCGTCTCCAACATGCCGGCCGCAGTTCCCCACACCTCGACATTTGGCCTGACCAACGCCACGGTTCCCTACCTCGTCACCCTCGCCAACAAAGGCCCTGAACAAGCCAGTACCGAAAGCAAAGCCATCCGCGAAGGCGTCAATACCTATCACGGCGCAATCACCTACGCCGCCGTTGCCGAGTCACAAGGCAAATCCTCGTTTAGATGAGTACAACACGTGTGAACATTTCGCGCAACTAATGTCTGGAGCTATAATCAGCGGCGTGGCTGGCCCAGCGATCATAAGCACCGGGGAAGCACAAGAGATGTTGCGCCTCATTCGCCAATGGACGGCAATTATCCACTGGCGGACAGGACCTTGGGACTTGATCCCTCAAAACGGCTCCGGTTTCTTCGTTCAAACAGAAAAAGCGCTGTTCGGGGTAACAGCAAAGCATGTATTTGAAGCGTTCGAAGATACAAAAAACAGGTTTCCTACTGTCATCGCAGAGATGCTTAATCTCCGGATCAATTTGCGGGCGCGACTGATTTCTAAGGGTGTTGACGCTGACGTGGCGACCTTTGAAATACTTCCTTGTGAACTTCAGGAGTCGAGACTAAGCCCGGTGCCGTGGCCGCCGTTTTTGGCGCAAGAAGGAAAAACGGTACTAGTTGGCGGGTATCCAGGTATAGGTAAGCGGGTCACGGGACCAAAGGAAATAACGTTCGGCATCTATCATGCGCTAGCGAGAGTGGACAGCGTAAATCATCGGGACATCTCAATGGTGCGGCCACCAAACGAGGAGATGCAGGACTTAGTAGGTAAGGGCTTGCCACCACAAGGGCTTGATATGGGCGGCATGAGCGGCGGTCCAGTAGTTAGCCCGATCCTCGAACCTTCGGGAGAATCGGCGTTCGGACTATCAGGGGTCATCTATGAGTGTGGGTCTGCTTTCGACATTGTGAAGGCTGTTCGAGCCGAGATCATCGATGACTACGGAATCATTCATGGCTAAGTATTAGCGCTCTCTGCCGCGATGGAACCGGGGGAGCTTCGCTAGTGTGAGAGGGCTACGTTCAACGGCCTACTTTACGTCCGTTTAGGCGATTAACAAAGGTCGAGCAGCTAAGAAGCATCGGCGGGGGGCGTCAGTTAGGTTTGCGTCACTTGGTACGCCTCGATTGTCACGACGGGTTGCAGCCCTTCGTAGCTTCTTCCTTGAAGCCCGCTCTGCACGGCACGGCTCTGCGCCTCTCTCACGGCTGGTAGGGTTCTTGTTGCGGATCGTAGTCGATACCGTGAACCAGCGCCTCGCTTTCGTCAGAAAGCGCGTCGTGCAGAGCGGCTGTCTGGATGGGATCGAGGCCCATTGCCCAAATCTGTAGATCGATGACCGCCGCGGCTGCCTTGGTCTCGCCCGGCCAATCGTCCGCCTCGATGATGAACGTCCAGCCGTGGTGAGTGAAACTGTGCTTCTGCTGAAACATGCGCCTCCTAGCTTGGTCGGGCATAACTGTTGGATGCCGTGGGACGGGGCAGGTTGTTCGCGGTGTCGTACCCTTCTCGCTCGGCTCTCAGCGTAGCTGCATAGTCGGGGTGGAACGATAGGGCAAGGTCTGCGATCTTGTGCGCGTCGGCGGCGGCGTGGAAGATCCTGTGCGTAAGCTGCGGAGCCAAATTTACGGCCTAGATCGCGGCCCAACCGCGTCGGGTGTCCTGTCCAGTGGGCCAGCTCGTGCAAGGCCGTCGCCGCCCAATGCTGTGGGCCATGAAAGGCAACCTCGGGCGGTAGCTGGATGTGATCGGTTCTCGGTGAATAGAAGGGCACGTTTCCGCCGATACGGACTTCGGCATTGCTGTTTGTCAGGATGAGGTCCGCAGCCTCCGGTCGTTGCCACGGGGCTTCTTCCACGGTCGGCGCACGGTGCGGCGGTATCCCGTCGATTTGCGAGGCATGGATGAGGCAGACGAACGCACTGCGCCACCTGCGCCAGATGGTTGGCCTGTTCTTCCTAATGAAAAAGCTAAAACCTTCGGGGCTGATCCATTAGCAGAGGCTCTTCCCCCGGGTACTAAGCTATACCGGGTCATTGATGATGACAAGGGTCGCTCAGGTTCCTTCTGGAATACCACTCCACCTCCGGCAACAGAAGCGGAGTGGCGAAACACTTCGGCAGTACTTGATAGCTGGAATGGAGACGGCGGGTATGTCACGTACACTGTTCCCGAATCGGGGCTCAAAGGTTGGGTTGGTCCTATCGCGCCACAAGAATCAAAGTCAGTAGCCGGGTTTGTATTGCCTGGAGGAAATACCCAAGTCTGGGTCCCTTACGGTACGATTATTCCGGACGGAGTGCCGCAGCCTACGCCTTGGAATCGTCCTTAAGGAACTATGAAAATAGTTCAAGATAATTTGAAAGAATCTGCTTTGAGGACGGCTGCCGCTGCAAACAGCTTGGCTTCTTTACTGAAAAGTGCTTCTCGGAGCACGGATGACCAAGCCGATTGGTTAGAAATGGCTGCTAGTAACGTGTATGATTACCTATCTATCTTAAATGAAGGCATTCAGACAGCAGATCCTGAGAAGGTTCTTCATGGAACGCGACTGCTTACTAGGATGGGTGTCTATCTTTTTGATAGAGACTTACATCGCACGGACATCGAAAGCCAGATTGAGGCAGGAATGGCGAACATTCATGCTGCTGCCATGTCAGTGATTCACAGCATCGATCGATTTGATCCGACAAACTTGGCCGAAGCTAGGCGTGCTTTGCAGCGATGAGAATGCCCTGTCCTTTGGGGTCGTGGGTTCTCTGAAAGTTTAAATACTCAACCAGCCCTAAAGTACCCGCTGAAACAATCTACAGATATTCGCTGGACGCCCTTACATACACATACTTGCTTCATATGCACAGACGTTGATACTTTTCCTGAATGACTCTTACAGTATTTGAATGGAACATTGGTGGGACCAACTTCAATCCGACTGGCAAAGCTGGTCTCACCCCGGCACCTTGGCTCACCCCAACTCTCTTGACGGCGGCTCCG
>CAXTMN010000214.1:0-4552 GCA_964245395.1 uncultured Bryobacteraceae bacterium | reverse complement strand
ATCATCTGCATCTGCGTTGTCGTGAAGAATGCCGACTCAACGCTCCCCAGTATCAATCCTTGATATTGATCTAACTCTTCCGGCTTACTTGGAAATCCGTCTCCCAGTTCACTCGGGCTGGCAATCCCTTGCCGGTAAATCTTGTTTTGCGTGGTTCGCAACATCGACACAATCTGCAGTGCTGAATCCTCTTCGACCGCTCGTCGGAGAAACTTGTACTCCCAACGCGGCTCGCCTTCTACGTACAGAATCCGGCGTTTGCCACTCTCTACCATCAGCACGCGAGTTAAGCGATTATTAGCGGTATTACTTTCCCCGGCGAGCGGTTCAAGCTTCGCTTCTACGTTCTTCACACCCGCATCCTTGGCGCTGAACTCGATCGTCTCAATCTGTTGGGAACCATCGCGCAGAACAATATCGCGGCTGGCTAAAGTCCGGCCATCCGCCGTGATAAGCAAACGGGCATGTTTGCCGCCAAATCCGTTTTGACGTAAGGTAACCTGCCCCTGTAATCGCGATCCCGTCAAAACCTTTGCCGGAACCTCAAACTCGTCCAGTTCAATGTCATTCAATAAGCTCGTGCTTCCAAAGCCCACGGTGTTTACCGGAAGCCGGCGTCGCCCCAGTTCGGCAAGCGTCTGACGGTCAATCCCCCCGGAATTATCGGCTCCATCACTCAAAAGGACAACTGAACCGATCGGCAGCGTGGCAGCCTCATCCGCCAATTGCCGCAGGCCTCTACCGATCTGAGTTGACCGTTGAGAGGCTGTCAGTTCGTTTAGATCTCCTACCCGCTCCACGCCCGCGGCAAGCCGATACAATCGCACCTGGAATTTCTTCGCCAGCTTGTTCAGCAATCCTCTCTTCAGCAACGCAACAGCTTCGCTTTGACGTGATGAGCTACTGTCTTTAATCCCCATGCTGCGACTGTCGTCTACCACCACGGCCACTATGTTTTGTTGCGGACGGAGTGCTGTCACACTGATCGCGGGTTGCCACAACATCAGTAATAAAAGCGCTAGCAGGGCGCATTGCAATCCCCAGAGAATCGCTGCCCGCACCCCTTGCACAGACGGCCGCAATTGATTCCGCTTGCCCCAAACAAACCAGCCCAGCGCTGCCGCCGCTCCCCCGATGCACAGCGCCAAAACCCAGCGGGGCCATGCTCCCATCAGCACAAACGTGCCCTTAGCGAAAACGCTGGCCGGATACTTGAAGAGGAATTCAAACATGCTGCCCTTAATCGTCAGTGCGTCATCGCGTAAACCAGGTAGTTCACGCCAATACGAAAGCCCAAGGCCGAATACTGCTCCGGATAGAGCGGGTTGTCAGCATGCTCCCACGAATCTCCCAGATCCATGTTGTGGCAGATGGCCACCATCAGCCGCCCTTTGTCGTCGTAAATGCCTCGCCACCGCGGCTGGTAGCCGTCCTTCTCAAAACTTTGCTTCGAATGCAATACCTGTTCGCCGGGCACTTGGTAACGAGCATCCAGGTCATATACCGAGTGGAATATGGGATCGCTGTCCGGAATCTCTACGATGGCACGATCGGGAAACACGCGCCGCATGCTTGCCTCAAAGGTCTCCCACTCGACCGTCCCGTGAAAATCATCGCACATGAAAAAACCGCCCCGGTCCAGAAAGTCCCGCAGCTTCGCTGCCTGCAAATCGGTCAGGTCCCAGTGCCCCACTTCCACCGCATACAGCCAGGGCCAGTTGTAAATATCATCAGCATTTTCTGCCGCAACCGGCTGCTCGACGGAACGTACCTGAATCCGGGTAAGTCTTCGCACCGCCGCCGACAGATGCCGGTCCGACCGCGGGTAATCAATCGTCCAATTGTTCCGTCGCCCTCCCCAGCTCGGCACTGCCCGATACATGAACCGTGCAAAGGCCCACTCTCCCGGTTGTGCCGCATCGGGCGGAATCGGGTAGTCGTTGTACTCCATCGCTTCATACTCGCGAAAGGGCGTTGGCGTTTGCAGTGCCCGGTTGGTTCGCTCACCCACTGCCCGCGCGTCACCTCGCAACGGCTCCTGGTCCGGTGCGTGCACCGTTGCTGCACAAACCGCACTCAGCAGCACCAGGCTCGAAAGGGCAGCAAAAAGCACACCGCGCGAACACATAGTGAAGCTGGCTGGCGTCAGAATAACACGCCAAATTTGAAGTAATTTGTAAATCGAGATCGCCGTTTCTCTACGACGAATGGACTTGCTTGCGAGTTACTGCTGTTCTGCGACCGGCAAAACCCAGGCAAATAGTGCGCTCCCGGCGGGCGTGATCAGGTATTGCCGGCCGTCCAGCTCGTAGGTAGACGGACCCGACAGCATGTCCGACCCAAGGTTCACATGCCAAAGAGCCTTGCCCGACGATGGATCGAGTGCGATCACATTGCTGGCGTTATCCGCGGTAAACAGCAGATTGCCGGCCGTGGTCAGTATCCCGGCCTTGCCTTCCCCCTCGCCCAACTCGTACTTCCACTTCACTGCGCCGGTCTTATAATCCAAGGCTTCCAGCACCGAATTCGCCCACAGATTGCGGTCGCGCCCCGCCCATCCTTCCGGCTTTCCTTCCGCTGTCATATAGAAAAGACTCCAAAGCCGCCGCGCGCTGACGTAAAACAGACTCGTATCCGGGTCAAACGAGGGCGCCATCCAATTTGCCGCTCCATCTGAACCCGGCGAAACCAGCGTTCCATCCGGCTTCGGTTCTTTCGCAGAATCAGGGATCGGCTCGCCCCGGCTATCCACTCCCTTTGCCCAATTTGTAGAGATAAACGGCGCAGTGACAATGTGCTCGCCTGTACTTCGGTCGAGCAGAAAGTAGTATCCGTTCCTGCTCGCCTGTGCAAGCAGTTTGCGATGAACGCCCTTGTATTCGTCATCCAGAACCACCGGTGTCTGCACCGCATCCCAGTCATGCGTGTCATGAGGAGAAGGCTGAAAGTGCCAGTTCAGCTTCCCCGTATCCGGGTTCAACGACACGATGGAGCAGGTATACAAATCGTCGCCCTTGCGGATATCTCCGTTCAGCACCGGATTCGGATTCCCAATGCCCCAGTAAAGCTGGTTCAGCTCGGCATCGTAGGTTCCTGTCATCCAGGTCATTCCCCCGCCATGCGAGATAGCGTCCGTACCATGCGGCCATGTCTCGGCGCCAGGCTCCCCAGGTCCAGGCTCTGTGTTCCACTTCCACTGCATCTTGCCGGTCCCGGGTTCAACAGACGCCAGAAAACCGGGAATATCGGTCACGTCACCCGATACCCCCACGATGACGTGATCTCGAATAACCAGCGGCGCCATGGTTGCAAAGTAGCCAAGCTTCGGATCTGCCAGCTCGATATCCCAGCGCATCGTGCCGTCTTTCGCATTCAAACAAACCAGATGGCAGTCCGGCGTTTCAAAGTAAAGCCACTCTTTATACACGCCGACTCCCCGGTTTCCGATGTGGTCGCCTTGCGACTCCCGTGTGTAGTGCCAAATCAGCCTTCCCGTTCGGGCATCGGCTGCAAAAACATTGTCCGGGGTTGTAAAGTACAGTCGGCCATCAACCTCCAGAGGCATCGACTTGATACCCACCGACTGCGGCTGAAAGACCCAGGCGAGCGTCAACTTTTTTACATTGTCTTTATTGATCTGCTTTAAGTTGCTGAACCGCCGCCCCGAATAATCGCCGTTAAAGGTAGGCCAGGCCGATCGGCTGCTATCACCAGGATCGGTGCCCCCCTGCACCGCCCCCGGCGAACTGGTCAAGAGTTCAAAAACAAGCATAAAACAGAAATTTCGAGTAAGCACGTTTCCGACATCATTCTACTGTCACCCCAGTGAGAGCCTGCGTCTCCACCCCAATCCAATCCCGTGCCGGCCCGTACAATAACAATGTCTTTCGTCACTCCCTGTTCTGCCTATGAAAGCTTTCGTTCTCGCGTATCTTGCTGTGCCCACGCTGACATTCACCCAAATGGTTTTGGCCCAGGCACCGCAGCCGCCGCCCTTTGCCGCCAACGTTGATGCTGCTCTCAACACCGCGGTCTCGTCAGGGCTGATTCCCGGTGCAGTGCTCGTCGTTGGTCACAATCAGCAGGTCGTCTACCGGAAGGCTTACGGCTCCCGAGCTCTGGTCCCCCATCGCGAGCCGATGACGGTCGACACCATCTTCGACGCTGCTTCGCTTACCAAGGTAGTCGCCACAACTCCCTCCGTCATGAAATTGTTTGAAGGAGGCAAAATTCGCCTTGACGACCCCGTCACCACTTACCTCCCGGAGTTCCAGGGCGGCAAAAGCAACATCACCATTCGCCTGCTCATGACGCACTTCTCCGGATTTCCCCCCGATATTGATCTTCAGCCGAATTTTTTTTAAGAGTTCGCTCTCCAGAATTGTTTGAACATACAGCCCGTCGCCCCGCCAGGCGCCCGGTTTATCTACAGCGACATTAACTTTCAACTCCTCGGCGAAGTCGTCCGGCGTCTCTCCGGTGACTCTCTCGCCCAATACGCCCACGACCAGATCTACGCTCCGCTCGGGATGAGCGACAGCACGTTTTTGCC
>CAXTMN010000213.1:3378-4642 GCA_964245395.1 uncultured Bryobacteraceae bacterium | reverse complement strand
GTCCGCATCGCCATCGAATGCAATACCAAGATCCGCGCCTGTTTCTCGCACTCGCTCCTGTAAGCCTTCGAGGTGCAAGGAACCGCAGTTCAGGTTGATGTTGCGTCCATCCGGAGCGCAGCCGATCCAATCCACCTGCACGCCGAGGCGCTCAAACAAGCGCGGCGTCACTGCAGCGGCTGACCCGTTTGCGCAATCAACCACTACCCGGAAACGGAACTCGCCCGCAACCGTGCCCGCCAGGTAATCCGTGTACAGGTTGTCAAGCGCCGGGTCCGCCTCGAGTTCCTTCGGCTCGGCCGCTTCTTCTCTTGCCAGCCAGTCTGCCATCAGTCGCTCGAGCTCGAGTTCCGCTGCATCCGGAAGCTTGTACCCGGAGTGGCCGATTACTTTGAGGCCGTTGTCATGGAAAGGATTGTGCGAGGCCGAGATCATGACCCCCGCGCTGAAATTTCCCGTCCGAGTCAGATAGGCAACGCCGGGTGTTGTGATGACACCTGCAAAGCGCGCCGATACGCCAGCCTGTGCCAGGCCACCCGCTACCTGGGCCGCGAGCCAGTAGCCGCTTTCCCGGGTGTCCATCCCGAGCAAAACCTCCGCAGCGGCGAAGTTTGACTCCTTGTTCGAAGCTTTCTTCACCGCAGCTTTCTTCACCCAGGTCCCGAGCGCTACCCCTAAGGAGTAGGCTGTCCTTTTGTCGAGCGGTGGTTCGCCGGCAACGCCACGAATTCCATCCGTTCCAAAAAGCTGTCTTGTTACCGATTCCTGCAAAGTGGCCATGAACCACTCCAGTTTAGCGGCTTTACCATTACTGGCGAGTGATGTCAGCATCGACTATCGGCATTGTAGGGATTAAACTTAAATATGTAGAGAGATGAATATCTCGGTTAAAAGCGAGTACGCGCTGAGGGCTGTGTTCGATCTGTCTTCACAATATCTGGCGGGTTCCCGGGGGCTGGTCATGCCTCCTGTCAAGATCGCCGATATTGCGAGAAGGCAAAAAATCCCGCAGAAGTTCTTAGAGCTCATCCTTGCGGGGCTGAAGCAGGGCGGGTTTGTCGATTCCCGGAGAGGCGCGGAAGGAGGCTACCTTTTGTCGCGCCCGCCAGAGACCATCACGGTAGGGGATGTTCTCAGGGCTGTCGAGAACTTCAAAACAAGCACCCGCTATGGAAACGAAAATCCCTTTGGCGAGATCTGGGATCGAGTCGATTCGGCCATGTCCGATGTTCTGGATAAAACGAACTTCAGCGAGATTGCGCGC
>CAXTMN010000213.1:0-3368 GCA_964245395.1 uncultured Bryobacteraceae bacterium | reverse complement strand
GGCAAGAGAAACATACCGAGTACATTCCCAACTGGGAAATTTGAGATGAATCTTTGATATACCAAGACAATTCATTCAGCATCGGCCATACACCTCTGGTGAAGTTAAACCGCGTGGTGGATGGCGCCAAGGCGACTCTTTTAGCAAAAATCGAAGGCCGTAATCCAGGCTATTCGGTCAAGTGCCGCATCGGCGCGGCCATGGTCTGGGATGCCGAAGAGCGTGGTCTATTAAAGCCAGGCAAAGAGATTGTAGAGCCCACTAGCGGCAATACCGGGATTGCTCTGGCTTTCGTCGCGGCAGCCCGCGGTTACCCGATCACTTTGACTATGCCCGAAACAATGTCCCTCGAGCGACGTAAGGTGTTGAAGGTTCTGGGCGCCAACGTCGTCCTGACTGAGGGCGCAAAGGGAATGAAGGGGGCCATTGCCAAGGCTGAAGAGATACGTGCTTCTGACCCCGAGCGCTACTACATGCCGCAGCAGTTTAACAACCCGGCCAATCCGCGTATTCACTTTGAAACTACCGGCCCCGAAATTTGGGAGGATACCGAAGGAATAATCGACGTGTTGGTAGCGGGTGTTGGCATCACAGGAATCTCCCGGTACATCAAGGAGGAGAAAAAGCATCCGCTGATCTCCATTGCGGTCGAGCCGACGAGCAGTCCTGTGATTACCCAAACTCGTAATGGCGACGAAAATAAGCCGGGCCCTCACAAGATTCAGGGCATCGGAGCAGGTTTTGTGCCGCAAAATCTAGACCTGTCTATGGTCGACCGGGTCGAGTTGGTGACCAACGAAGAGTCCATCGAAATGGCCAAACGGATCGCTAAAGAAGAAGGAATTCTCTGCGGCATCTCTTGCGGGGCGGCCGTCTCCGCTGCGGTTCGCGTAGCTAAAGAACCGGAAATGGCCGGCAAAGTTATGGTAGTGATTCTGCCCGACGCCAGTGAGCGTTACCTGAGTTCCGCGCTCTTTGAAGGCATGTTCGAGTAACCAGAAATTTGATCCAACAGCCTGCAAACATGCAACCCTTTCTGATTTATCTAAGTTGATATCAGTACATCCCCACTTGGAGCGGAGCGCCAGGGAACTACCTGGCTGGCGCTCGCTCCTACCCTCGCTTCGCTAAAACCCGCACCGATTAACGTCACTAGCCTGAGTCACCTTGTATGCCTTGACAGGCATATGCTCCGCAGAGTATATTCAAGAGAGTGGAAACGGTTTTTGAAATCATCGCGGAGCCTAACCGCCGCGCGATCTTAAGTCTTCTGGTCTCGTCGCAACAGTCGGTCGGAGAGATCTCGCGCCAGCTCCGTATGCCACAGCCGACTGTGTCAAAGCACCTGCGAGTGCTGCGCGAGGCCGGTTTTGTGGAGTCTACGGTCGACGCGCAGCGCCGTCTCTACCGATTGAGGCCAGAACCGCTGCAGGAGGTGGATGCGTGGCTGGCTCCGTTTCGTCAGTTCTGGTCCGCTCACATAGATGCTCTTGAACGCCACCTGGACCGCATGGAGCAATCGACAGCAACGAAAAAGAAGGGAAAGAGGAGAAGATGACCGACCGCGAGCAATACACGCCGGGTCCGGCCAGCAGGGCGCAGATTCGAAAGGACGGAGAGAAGTGGACGCTTGTTCTTGTGAGAGAGCTGCGTCACCCGCCGGAAAGAGTGTGGCAGGCGCTCACCGAGCCGGCGCAGCTACGCGAGTGGGCTCCCTTTGAAGCCGATGCGAGCTTGGGCACGGCTGGAACCGCTGTCAAGCTCGCCTGGGTGGGAACACCCACGCCGCTCGAAACAAAGGTGACGCGAGCCGATGCTCCTAAGGTGCTTGAATACGGCGACATCCGATGGGAACTCGAACCCTTCGATGGCGGCACGCGCCTGACGCTATGGCACGCTATTGATCGTCGCTTTGTCTCGTGGGGCGCCGCGGGCTGGCACATCTGTTTCGATGTTCTGGATCATCTCCTTGGCGGAGCTCCCATCGGGCGCATCGCTGGGGCCGAGGCGACGAAGTTCGGCTGGCAGCAACTGAATACCGAGTACGCCCAGCAGTTCGGCGTTCAAGCTCCCGGTTGGCCGCCCCCCAAGGAGGCTCAAAAGCCATGATCAGATGGGTTCGACAGACTCACCGTTGGGTGTCTATTGCTTTTACGCTGGCCGTCATCATCAACGGCATCGCTGTGGGACTGAAAAAGTACACTGCCCGGGTAGGTCTCTTGGCGTTGATCCCGCTCGCGGTGCTTCTGTTCACCGGTTTGTACTTGTTCATGCTGCCGTATGCCGCCAAGTGGCGCAGTCCGAAACTCAAATTCTGAAGGAGCGGTCGGAGCACAATGAGACGACGTGTCGGCGAGTCAAATACAAGCGTTGGAGCTATAGATGAAAAAGCCGGTTGCGGTGGAATCCGCGTCCGCATTGATCGACCAGAGAATCACAGAGCTTAGGGACTGGCGTGGGAAGACTCTTGCGAAAGTGCGCGAGATCATACACCAGGCAGACCCCGAGATCGTCGAGGAATGGAAGTGGAGAGGGACTCCCGTTTGGTCACACGCGGGCATTATTTGCACCGGAGAGACGTACAAAAAGATCGTCAAGATGACGTTTGCGAAGGGAGCTGCGTTGAATGACCCTTCAGGCTTATTCAACTCTAGCCTCGATGGAAATGTCAGGCGCGCCATCGATATCCATGAAGGTGAGAAGCTCGACGAGGTGGCCTTGAAGGACCTTATCCGCGCTGCAATAGCACTTAATCGTAAGGGTAAGAGCAAGCCGGCCGATTAGCTTCATCGGACGTCGGATCTCTTTGGAGGGCGAAAGCCCTTTACTCTGCAGTAAACCTCAGGAAGAGCCACGTTCCTGATACGCTGGCGCGCACCATAAAACTATCACCTAGCCCCAGTGTGTTTCTTGCCGGTTTTCTTGTGGGATTTATGGTGATGAGGTTTGTCCCCCTTGGCTGAAGCAGTCAACGGAGCTAAGGCCAAGGTGGCACAGCAGGCAAATGCAATAAGATAACGTTTCATTGCAAGGAAGTATAGCATTCAAAGGCCAGGCGAAATATTGCTCAAGCCCTAAAGCTATTTTGGAGTGCAGCCGATGGATCTGTTGTATGAAACAAATCCACCCAACCCTAGACTTCCTTGAACTATACGCCCTCAATCGCATGGACGGCGTGACGGAGGCCGAAGTGGAAGAACATCTGCTCGTGTGCAGCCGTTGCCAACACCGCTTGGAGCGCGTCGATCAAAAAATTCAAATCATTCAAACTAGCTTAGCTGCCGACTTGGCCGCCATGTGTCTCTGAACATGCAAGTGGTAGCGCTAAGGGGAATCGAACCCCTATTTAAGCCTTGAGAGGGCTCTGT
>CAXTMN010000212.1:0-4776 GCA_964245395.1 uncultured Bryobacteraceae bacterium | reverse complement strand
CAATCCGTTCAACTTCGGTCCCAACTGGTCGACGCCATGCGCGGTCATCAGGCGCATATCGATTTCGATTCAGCCCTCACCGATTTCCCGGTCGAAGCTCGCGGGCAAAAGCCAGGGAACGCCCCGCACTCCCCGTGGCAATTGCTCGAGCACATGCGCATTGCCCAGCACGACATTCTGGAGTTCTCGCGCAATCCTCAACACCAGTCGCCGGATTGGCCAGACCAATATTGGCCCAAGACCGATGCGCCGCCAAATGCCCAGGCTTGGGAAGATACCGTTCGCCAGTTCCAGAGCGATGCGCGCGAGATGAACCAGCTTGTGCAGGACCTTCAGAACGATTTGCTCAAACCCATTGACGGCGGCGATGGCCAGACCCTTCTTCGCGAAGCCCTTCTTGTAGCTGCCCATAACTCCTATCACCTCGGTCAGCTTGTATTTCTCAAGAAGATGATCACGAACGAGGCCTAAAGAACCGCGTAGCCGGACACGTCTTGTGCATTGCCGGTAACTTATATTCCGCTTCTGTTCGAGAAGCTGTCCTCAAGAGCACCTGTAACTGCACATTCATCCCGCTGCAACATCCGGCTTGTACAACGGTCAGCTAGGAGATCCTACTTGATCGAAAAAAGAGTCATGTCACTCGCCGTTCTAAGCTCGTTTGCGGCCTTTTCTGCAAGCGCCCAGAATCCCATAAATAACCTGGTCACCAGCCCGATTCGTCGTGTTCTGCTCATCAGCGTCGACGGTATGCATGCCGTCGACTACCTTAACTGCGCCAATGGAATCAGCGGAGTCAACGGCGGCGACCCATACTGTCCCAATCTGGCAGCCCTCGGCCAAACAGGATTGAATTACCTGGATGCGTCAACATCAAAACCGTCCGATTCGTTTCCTTGGCTTATGGCGATCGTCTCCGCAGGCTCCCCCCGAACCGTCGGCGCTTACTACGACGTAGCGTACGACCGCTCCCTTGACCCACCGGCAAAAACCACCGGCAATGGAGTCGCGGCCGGTTCTTGCGTCTCGGGGGCCGCCCCTACCGGAACCCGAACTGAGTATGAAGAGGGGATCGATATCGATCAGTCGAAGTTGAATGGCGGTGCTCCCGGCGCCGATCTGACTGAAGGGGGAATTAACTCCATCGATCCAGCACGTCTGATCCGCGATCCCAGCCGCAACTGTGCGCCTGTCTATCCCTGGAACTTCGTGCGAACGAACACCATCTTTGGCGTTATCCACGAGGCTGGCGGTTACACGGCCTGGTCTGATAAGCATCCATCCTATTCCGCCGTTTCCGGACCCGGCAATGGTAAAAACGTGAATGATTACTACTCTCCCGACATCAACTCGACGGTCGTGAACCTGCCCGGTGTGACCACGCCAACCGGTTTGTCTTGCGCGGTCATCCCCGATCCTTCCCAAACTGGTTCCTGGACTGACAGTTTCCAGAATGTTCAGTGCTACGACACCCTGAAGGTGAACTCGGTTCTGAACGAGATCAAAGGAAAAAATCACAATGGCCAAACAACAACCAAAGTTCCTAATATTTTCGGAATGAACTTCCAGGTAGTTAGCGTTGGCCAAAAGTTGATCGAGAAAAACGTCGGGACGGGCGGTTATGTTGACGGCGCAGGCACGCCAACCCCATCACTCCTCAGCGAGATCCAGTTCGTTGATGCCTCCATTGGCCAGATGGTGTCCGAACTGCAGAACCGCGGTCTCTATGATTCCACTCTTATCGTCATCACTGCCAAGCACGGTCAGTCGCCAGTCGACCCGCATCGCTTTTTCCCCATCCCGGGACACGACGGAATTAACGGTACAAGCCCCGCCACGCTGATTGCCTCCCTGCTGCCCGAATCAGAATCCCCCAACAACCCCAACGGAATCGGGCCGACTGAGGACGATATCTCTCTGCTGTGGCTTGCCGATCCGAGCCAGACCGCAACCGCAGTCAGCACTCTCGAATCGAACGCAACGGCTGCTGGCATTGGAGAAATCTTCTACGGTCCAAGCCTGAATCAGATGTTCAATGCTCCCGGTCTGCCCCCGAAGGGCGATCCGCGTTCTCCTGACATCATCGTGACCCCGAATGTCGGTGTCATTTACACCGGAAGCACCAAGAAGCTTTCTGAGCACGGCGGCTTTTCGCACGACGATACAAACGTCGTTATGCTGCTGTCGAATCCTCGTTTGTCGGCCCGGACAATCACTGCTCCGGTTCAGACAACGCAGGTAGCCCCAACAATCCTCAAAGCGCTTGGCCTGCCCCCGAGCGATCTCGAAGCCGTTCGAACCGAAGGAACTGCGGCTTTGCCCGGCTTCAATCTGAGTAATCTTCAGTAGGCAAAAGATAGCTGTTACGAATTAAACCCATTGGGCGGGCCGGAAACTCCCTCCGGCCCGTCGTTCTCAACGACTTTGAGGGTGACAGATGACCTGGTCTTCTCTCAAAGCGACAACCGGGTCAATCCGGGCTGCACGCCACGCCGGTAGCGCACACGCAACAAGAGTAATTGCACCAGCAGCAATAACACAGCTCCGTAAGTGCTCGGGTCAGCATCACCGATTTCATAAAGCCTGATCTCGTAACGCAAAGATGCGAGCAACCGGCGCATTGCAAACGCGCCAATTCAGACCGGCCGGTAAACCCAGGAGCGACGAGCCGCAGACGAGATCGCTCGGAAACTCGAGCATTGCTTCCCCCAAGTCTAAACTTTTAGAGCAGTACACGAAAGGAGAACCCAGTTATGAGCAGTATTCCAGCAGATGATCCGCAGCGAAGTCTGACGCTCTCGCAAGCCGACAGTCCGAAGCTGACACATATCGGCATGGTCGGAGACACATACACGATTCTGTTAACCGGAAAAGACACGGCAGGTCGCTATTGCCTGATCGATATGCATATTCCACCGGGTGGCGGACCCCCTCCACACCGCCACGACTTTGAGGAGTCGTTTACAGTGCTGGAAGGCGAGATCGAGGCGACCTTTCGTGGCGAACACTCGGTCCTGCGAGTGGGCGAGGTGATCAATATTCCAGCCAACGCGCCGCACCAGTTTCAGAACAAGTCGAAGGACGCCGCGAGACTGTTGTGTTTGTGTTCACCGGCGGGACAGGAAGAATTCTTCAAGGAAGTTGGCGTTCGGGTTCCGACGCGAACGGCGCCGCCACCCAAGCCGGATCCCGCTGAGCAGGAGGCGCTCAAGGCCAAGTTAGAGGCTCTTGCCCCCAAGTATAAAACTGAGCTACTGCAACAGGCCTAACGAAAGAACTGAGGAATGCAGTCATGACCTTGCTCGTATTAGGAGCAAGCGGAACGAGAGGAACCTTGTGAGCGGAACGCGCTGGCGAAAGGGTATGCAGTCACAGTCCTGGTGCTCATGCGACAAGCCAGAGCACCGGGATCACGTTCCAGGCGCAAACGCAGGTCGAAGGCAGCACCGGCACTGCTGCAATTCGAAACGTCAGGGTAAGGCAATACCAGCTTTCGATTGATTCGGCAAAACCTTAGGTTGTATAGTTGCTCATGGCATTCTGCGCAGGGCTTACTTCCATTGCCTTACTTCTGCTAGGCGCCGCAACCGCATGGACCCAGGAAGCAAGACCGCCGGTTACCAGTGCGCCGATTGTACAGCCGGGCGCACCCGGCCAGAGCAGCAGGATTATTTCGCCTGCGACTGCCAGCACACCTGCGCGGTCTCTCGCAGAAGCCGACATCAGCTTCATGCAGGGAATGATCATGCACCATTCGCAGGCTGTCGAGATGACCAGACTGCTGCGCACACGGGGCCGCAACAAAGACGTGCAGGCTTTAGGCCAGCGCATCAGCATCTCGCAAACTGACGAGATCAAATACATGAAGCAGTGGCTGCAGGAGCGCGGTAAGCCGGTAGAGATGGATCAAATGGGCGACATGAAAGCGATGGGCCACGAGGGCGATATGGATATGGGCTCGATGGCGCTGATGCCCGGCATGTTGACTCCCCAGCAGATGGCGGCCCTGGCCAAAGCCACCGGCTCGACCTTCGACCACCTCTTTCTCACGGGAATGATTCAACACCACACCGGCGCTCTGGTGATGGTGCAAGATCTCTTCGACACACCTGGAGCTGGTCAGGATAATGTGTTGTTCGACTTTGCTACCGATGTGGACAACACACAGCGCGCGGAAATCAGAATCATGCAGAGTTTGCTCAAAAAGGAACAACTATGATCACCCAACGAAGTGCACGGCGCTCGCTTAGGGCTCTGACCATCTCACTAACTTCAGCCGCATTCTTTTCCTTGCTCTCCGTTGCGCAAACCAGCACGCCTGCGGCACCCGGTTCGCCGGTTTACTCCAATCCTCGTGCATCATCCGACGATCCGCGAATCGGGCTTAAAGCAGGACTCTACGACGCCGGCGAAGCAGCGTTCGGACTCCAGCGGCTTTCCTCCCTCCCTAAGCCGCCTGGCTTCGCTCCAGGGGACGATACTCCAGCAGCTCTTGTTCCCGGCCCGGAACAGGCTGCGGGCAACCCGCCGCCCGGACCGCCTCCCGGAGCTCAATACGGCTCCACCAATTCAGACCTCGCTTTCAGCGGCAACCATCTCTTTGTAGGCAATTACAAAGGCATCAACACCTACGACATCGACAATCCGAAGCAGATTAAACTGCGGACTTCAATCGTCTGTCCAGGTGGTCAGGGAGACGTCTCGGTGTATGGTCATCTGCTTTTTATGTCGGCGGAAGCCGTAAATGGTCGAATCGACTGCGGCACCCAGGGGATC
>CAXTMN010000211.1:2209-4897 GCA_964245395.1 uncultured Bryobacteraceae bacterium | reverse complement strand
TCTTCACGAGCCAGCAACACGCCCAGGCGCCGATAGCCGAAGCGCGGCCGCTCCTGCGCTAATGCCATCAGCTGCTCGCGCAATTTTGTCCAGGCTGAGATCGGCAACCAAATGCTTCAGTCGGCGGTTCTCCTTCTTGCTGTAGAGGTCGGTCAGCAATTCTTAATTTTGTAAACCCTCGGGGGCTGATTGGCGAGCGGATTAGATTGCTGGTCGGGGGCAAGAGGGAATCTATACAGGGCGGCAACTTGTGGAGCTCGAGTCCGTTTTGCAAGCCACATCGACCTTCTACGAATCCGGTGAACGGCTGCTAACCTAACCTGGGAGGCGCAGTAGCGAGATCTATGGCGATTCGGCGACTTCCGGGGTAACGCCAACTCTCAAATGGCGTCCTAGGTTTATCACCTCTATATGATTTGGTTACTGACCAACTCTTCACAAACTTTCGTAAGATAAACTTCTTCGTTTATCCCGATCGCCTAACCTGGATCGTAAGGACCCTGTGAGACTAATTGTTCGCCCCCGCTTCTTGCTTCTATTTGTCGCCTTGGCATCCCTGGGTAACACGCAAAGCGTAACGCAGCCTCCGAACGCCCCCACTGCTAACCCCAGTGACCCGCAGTACCGCTTCTCGACCAACGTGCGCATGGTCGTGCTGCAAACCACCGTCCTCACCAGCAAAGGATCCTTCGTCAAGGGCCTGACCAAGAGCAGTTTCCAGGTGTATGAGGACACTCGGCAGCAGATCATCCGGCTCTTTCGCCACACGGACAGCGCCGTAGCCATCGGATTGGTCGTCGACAACAGTGGAAGCATGAGGCGAAAGCATGCCGCTGTGGTGGCCGCAGCCAAAGCCTTTGCCAGAAACAGTAACCCCAAAGACGAGCTTTTCGTCGTCAGCTTCAATGAACAGCCCACCTTGGGTCTCCCGCGCACTCAGCTGTCCTCCGGGAATTCGCGCGAGTTAGAACGCGCTCTGCCGGCCACCGCTGCAGGTGGGAAAACTGCCCTCTATGATGCCCTGGAAATGGGCCTCACCCACATCCACGAGTTGAAGCAGGATAAGAAGGCTCTCATCCTGGTCAGCGATGGCGGCGATAACGCGAGCACCCACACTGCTGAACAGGTAATCGCCGATGCTACCAACTCCGACGTCGTCATCTATACGATCGGACTGTTCGGCAAGGACGAAGACGAGGCCAATCCCGCCTTCATGAAGCGAGTCGCCTACGTTACTGGCGGCGAGGCCTTCCTCCCCGCACGACCCGGCCAGGCAGCGAGCAACTGTAAACGAATTGCTCAGACCCTCCGCAACGAGTACACCATTGGCTATTCGCCCTCGAGCGAAGAAACAACCGGAACTTTCCGTGCCATTCAAGTCAGTGTCAAAACGCGCCGTCCAGATAAACTCATTGCTCGAACCCGCGTCGGCTATACCCCAGCCCCGTAATGCCACTTCTTGCCACATTCATCTGTGCCCTCTCTGCGGTCGCCTCACCCGGTCAGACCCCCGAGCCCTCTCCGCCTCTCTTCACCTATCAGCAGGTAATGATTCCCATGCGCGATGGCACTCACTTGCAAACGGTGATTATGTCTCCCCTGCATGCCTCGGCGTCCCTGCCCATCCTCTTCCGGCGCACCCCTTACGGAGTTCCTGCCAAAGCTTGGAAAGAAATCCCTCCCAACCTGAAAGAACTCGCGCAAGATGGCTATATTTTCGTCATACAAAATCTCCGCGGCCGTTTCCGCTCTGAGGGAAGCTTCAAACTCTCTTCCTTTGTTGACTTGGCCGATCAGCATCAGGCAAACGAAACAACAGATGCCTACGACAGCATTGAATGGCTGGTCAAAAACGTGCCCCGCAACAACGGCAAAGTCGGCATGTTTGGAGTCTCCTACGATGGCCTCACCACCGCCATGACTCTGCTGCATCCCCATCCGGCGTTGAAGGCCATCAGTGAACAAGCCTCGCCTGCCGATCAGTGGATGAACGACGATGATCACCGCTATGGCGCCCTTCGTGAAAGCTATGCCTTCGAGTACGCAGTCATGGAGCAAGCCGACAAGGAAGAGAACACCCACTTCCACTTCGAAACCTACGACACCTATCAGTGGTACCTCGATCTCGGACCCGTTTCTAACATCAACGCACGCTATTTGCACAACTCCATCCCTCAATGGAACGACACCGTCGAGCACCCCAATTACGACGACTTCTGGAAAAAAGAGGCCTGGGTGAACCAGCTCCACTCCGCCTCAGTGCCCAACCTGAACGTGGCCGGCTTTTGGGATCAGGAAGACCCCTGGGGCCCCTGGCAGATCTTCCGCCGGACGGGAGAGCACGACCCGGATCACACCGATCTCATGGTTGCCGGCCCCTGGTTTCACGGTGAGTGGCAGCAGCCCAAGGGCGACAGCATCGGCCTCATCCCCTTCAACGGCCACGAGACTGCGCGCGAGTTTCGCGCGAACATCGAAGCCCCTTTTTTCCGGCATTACCTACATGACAGCGGCGCTCAATTCGACTGGCAGGTTGCCACCTTCCAGACCGGCTCGAATACCTGGCATACCTACGCCGCCTGCCGCCTACCGAAAGCAAGTCCACCAACCTGTACATCCATGCCGATGGCACGCTCTCCTTCACTGCACCCACTCCCAACGAAAACTCCAATCCGTATCGCTCCTATG
>CAXTMN010000211.1:0-2199 GCA_964245395.1 uncultured Bryobacteraceae bacterium | reverse complement strand
TGTCCGATCCTGCCAATCCCGTGCCTTACCGCCAGCGCCCCATCTCGCCTACTTATCCCGGAGGAGACTGGCGTACCTGGGAAGCCGCCGATCAGCGCTTTGTCGATCACCGGCCTGATGTGCTTTCCTTTGTGACCGCTCCTCTCGATCACGACATCACCATCACCGGCCAGATTTCAGCCGAACTTTTCGCGTCCACATCCGGCACCGACAGTGACTTCATCGTTAAACTCATCGATGTCTACGGCGAGAACGCCACCGCAGATAAGTGGAATGGCGAAACCGGACCTGCACCCGGCCAATACGCAGAGTCTCTTAACGGTTACCAACTCCCGATCGCCATGGAAGTTCGTCGTGGTCGCTACCTCCACAGCTACGAACACCCCGAGCCGCTCCTGCCCAACAGACCCGTTGCCTGGAACATCCCGCTCCGCGATCACGACCATGTTTTCGTGAAAGGCCATCGCATCATGGTCCAGATCCAGTCCACTTGGTTTCCCTTGATCGACCGCAATCCACAAACTTTCGTCTCCAGCATCTACATCGCGAAAGCGTCCGATTTCCATCCCGCCACTCAGCGCGTTTACTGCTCACCGGCCATGCCCTCCCACATCACTCTGCCAATTAGATAATGTGAATTGTGACTGCAGCCGAGGTATACGAGCTGACAACGCAAGGATGGGCCACCGACTTTGCCCGGCTAGTCAGAGCCTGTGAATCCTTCGGCCCTTATTGCCTAATCGGGGGAATGGCCGTTGATTGCTATGTCGAACCGGTTTACACGCTCGACGCCGGCGTGGTCGTTCAAGGGGACGTCCTAGGACTCGCCGTGAAAGTCGCAGTCTCGAAGATGTCACGCAAGGCAGGCTCTGGGCCTACAGCGATCCCCAGCTACGATTCAGCAAACGGAAAAAGGACGAACTCGACCTGATCCGGCTCGCCGAGTCTTACCCTGAACTGAGATCTCTCTATCCTCGCGACCTGATTGAGCAAATCGAATCGCGGATAAACTTATTTCGCAGCTGATTCCGCGATTACCGGGCTACTTCCACAATGCAGCGTCTCATTAAAAAGGCAAAGATTCTCCGCTTTCCATCTCATGGCCGCCGTTATCCGCGTGCGTCCGCTCGGATGATCGAAAAACACCATCTCTTCCAGCGGGCCCGGATCCAGCTTTCGATATTCACCCAACAGCAAATCCACTTCGGCTTCTCCATCGGGCTGCCGTGATGCATTCAGGCCGAAAATATCCGCTTCATATTCCTGCGCGCGCGTGAATGAATTTAGGATCGGCGTAAACAAAAGTCCGAGTGTCGATAAAATTAACATCGCTACGGGCGCCGCGGCCAAGTCAGTCGCACCGTGCAGCTGCCATCGCCCGCCCAACCACTTGACTATCTTGTCCAGCCCCCAATGAAGCAAACTGAACATCACGACGATCACAATTAACGCAAACATCATGAACTTGTACACATGATGCAGCACGTAATGACCCATCTCATGCCCCATCGTCGCCATAATCGCTGGCGGCGAACAACGGTTTAACAGATTGTCGTTCAGAGTAATGCGTTCAGTACCGAATAGTCCGCTCACATTGGCGCTCACTCGCTTGCTCTGCCGCGAAGCATCCACCTCAAAAACATCATGCGCCGGAATCCCATTCGCCCGCGCCATGCTCAAGATCCGACCCTTAATTACCTGGTTTTCGAGCGGCTTATATTTATTAAACAGCGGAGCAATGAACACCGGCCCGATTACCGCACCAATCGCAACGAATACAAATGCGGCTATCGCTCCCCACACCGGCCATGTACGCGGCCACCTTCTGACAATCGCCATCAAAGCACAAAAGCCCAATCCGCCCAGCACGAGCGTCAACCCCAGCCCAATCAGCTGCTCTGAGAACCAGGCGCCGAATGTCTGGTTCGATAAGCCGTACTGATACTCGCGAATCCAGCTCTCGTAGATCGTCAGCGGAAACGTGAGAATGCTCCCCGCCAGCATCAGTGCAGTGAAGAAAATCCAGTACTGAAAAAACTTATGCGGTGTCATTCGCGCCGAGAAGTCCCGCATTCGCGCCGACATCTTGGTTTCCAACAGCAGTAGCATCGCACCCGCAGTCGCCATATAATCCCAAAGAATCAGCCAGTAGCCACCTTCGAAATAGGCATTCGAGTTCTCCCGGGCACTCCCCGCCAC
>CAXTMN010000210.1:0-4921 GCA_964245395.1 uncultured Bryobacteraceae bacterium | reverse complement strand
GATTTCGGGAAACCACTCGATCCACACTGGGATCGACTTGCGCTGGAATCAGTACGCGATACAGGATACGGGCAATATTCTTTCGTTTGCCGTAGACAACAGCTACACGTCTAACGACTGGCAGCAGCCCAACGGTATCAGCGGAAACAGCTACGCGTCGTTCCTGCTGGGATATCAGAACGCGAATAACAATAACACGCCGAGTACGAACTATCCTGCCTACCCAAACTTCAAGCAATGGTATGTCGCACCTTTCGTTCAGGACGACTGGAAGGTGAGCCCCAAGCTGTCGCTCAATTTAGGACTGCGCTGGGACTATAACCTTCCTCCTTATGAAAGCCACAACCGGTTAGACAGTCAGTTCCTTACGAATGTCCCGAATCCGGTGGCTGGAATGATCTCTCCGCAGAACTTGGCTTTGTATCCACAACTTGCGAACCTGAATGGCAGCCTGAGTTTTGCCGGCGTGGGTGGAAGGTCAAATCTAGCTTCCGGGATCCGTTGGTGGAACATCCAGCCCAGGGTCGGCTTTGCCTACAGGATCACCGACAAACTCGTCATGCGCGGAGGATACGGCCGCTATTTCCTAAACCCGTCGAACGACTATTTTCAGACGAATGGATTCAGCAACAATACGCCGCTGGTGACATCTCTCGATGGTGGCCGGACGCCGATTCCCAACGTGATAGCGAATCCGTATCCTAATGGGATCAATGCTCCGCCGGGAGCGTCTCTAGGAGCACTGTCTTACGTAGGCCAAGGATTTGGATTCTTCAATCCCAATTTCAAGACTCCCAGCTCGAACCAGTTCTCGTTCGGCTTTCAGTATCAAGTGACGAAGCTCTCGTTTCTTGAGCTGAAGTACGTCGGCAACTACATCACGAATCTAGAGACCAACACAGGCCAGTTCAATGATATTTCTTTAGCCGACAGAGAGAAGTGTAACGTGTTAGAGGGTGGAAGCCCAAGCTACTGCAATGCTCAGGTGCCGAACCCGTTCTTTGGCCTAGCTCCTTTTGCGGGAACTTCGCTTGGCAGTTCTCCGACGGTGAACAGATATCAGATGTTGCGCCCATTTCCAGAATTTCAGGGGATTACGGAGTACGGGCGCAACGATGGCTTCGTCCACTACAACTCTTTCCAGACGACTTACAACTACCGCTTCAACGGAGGCCTAACGTTAAATGCCAATTACACTCTCTCAAAGCAGATAGAGAGCTGGGGTTTCAATGATTGGCAGCGGAACATTATACAGTCAGGTCTGTATTTCCTGGACAAGACTCATCAACTCAAGATCACGCCCGTGTACGCGCTTCCGTTCGGTGAAGGCCGCCGCTGGGGCAATGGGGCAAATGGTTTTGTGAAGAAGCTGATTAGTGGCTGGGAAGCGAATTCTTTTTTCAACTTAAGTTCGGGGATCCCGGCGACCTTGCCTCAGAACGCTGTGATGCTTCGCAATCCCGCCGTCACTCCGAACCTGAAAGACACGAAGGTTCGCGGCTGGAGCCCCTGCGTGTTGCAAGAACTTAACGACGGAACCATTGTTCCCTTGCAAAACAGTTTGAATGCGGGGTGTGGCACCGATCAGTCGAAGTACGACTGGCTCACTTTGCCCAGCTATGCGCCTCTCGTCAATCCTTACCGCAGCGGTCAGATCCGCATGCCGAGCAGCTTTACGATGGACGCTTCGCTCAACAAGACGACCCACATCACTGAGCGGCTCACCTTCCAATTTCGCGCGGAAGCGTTCAACGTGCTGAACCACTTTGTGGATCTGCTTGATACCTACAACAACAACCCGTTCGACGCGAATTTCGGGACATTAATCCCGAGCACCGCGTGGATCGGCAACACTGCGTACCCGCGGCAAATCCAGCTTGGTTTCAAGGCGAACTGGTAAGGAACAGTTCTGATCGGAGCCCCCTAGCTTTTCATAACCAAGCGCGAGTCGCACCATGGGCGCAGGAGAACGGGCTCGGGCATCATGTTGCTCCATGCTTTTCGCTCGGCTTCTGACACCGAGCATCAATCTGGGCGAGGACTCTGGCTGTCATTCGGACGGCGAATGCCACCACACCTGGTGCCCCAACTGTCAAATCTTGTCTGGCCAGAACCAGTTTACACACTTACAAGGAGTTGTGTACTTGAGCCCCTAGGATCTGCCGAATACGATGGGCGGGCAGCATGCCAGGAAAACCCAGCTAATCGGGAGTTGTACACGTTCTTGTCGATTGACGTACATTTAATTTAAGCTGATTAGCGGTTTTTCCGGTTGAAGCAGCGTTGGAAGGTGAGTCTGAACGACATTCCAGCAACCCGCTAGCGAGAGCCTTTCAGGGGCTGTGAACGAAAAGCGCAACTTAGCTGCAAAAGCCGTAAATTAGATCGTCATCCTGAATCGTACCGTTAAAGCAATCCACGACCTGCTTGCTTGTTCGATTGACCGATACGTTTAGATAGAAGCCACTAAGGGTCACCTATGTAAAAACAGCTGTGGCCGTAACAGGATTTGAGGTAACCTGAGTTCCTCGCGAGGCTGTTCCGGTCAGTCGGAATAGGCAGGCTTTCCCTAGCAGTCGCTATCTTAGAACGCATTATTTGTCCTCTCTGGTGATAAAGTCATTGTGGTTGAACCAATGACCATAACGGCGTAACTGTATCTGGTTCCTGAAATCAGCCTCTCCCTGCGCGTTTAGCAAATGATCAAATTCCTGAGCCCGGGAAGCTTTGTGCATGAAATACTCGTCCTGTAGTTCAGGAGTTTTGGTTGCGTTCAAATAATCGCGTAATTCTTTTCCATTGAGAGGCTGAATCGCACTCAGGAGGTCCTTCTCAGCTTGTATCCTGTTATTGATCCTCCCTGTCACTTCCGCGTCATCTGCTCCAATAAGCGTTCCGTCGTCAAAGATAACCGAATCAATCTGAACACTAACGCGGCCGCCTAAAAACTCTGTCTTGAAGATCTGAATGTATCGGAGCAAGCCTTCATCTGCTGGAGGGGGTGCGAATACCTGACCACTGGAATATCTACGGGCGGCTAAATCCGAAACCGGGGTAACCAGATAGGTGTCACCTGGGCCGAGCATGAATTGGGCATCAATTGGACCCCAAGAAGCGGTAGTTTTTTTTATGGTCCACGGCTTTCCTATCCCAGAGAGTTTGTCTAGAAACGTATAAATCACAGTAAAGCCCCAGATACTCTTCGTTGTTTTGTTGGTCAACAATAGGGCGTAGGGCAACAGCTCTTGGCCTACGGCCGCGTTGCTAGGTCCGAGAAGGCTCACAACCTGCGGCAAAAAACCTGCTGAACTCGAGTCAACGACGATAAGGCCCTCTCCAGCTAAAGTATTTGAGACTCTCATGGTTGCAGTTTGCTCTTGAGCTGACAGGATGATCGGAAATGACATGGCTAAGATCAAAAGCAAGTATTTTCCCATTCAACCTCTTTTTCTGTTGCGCTATGCGCCTATTGCGGGTCGCGCGCGGCTATTATTGCGACGACAGGATAGCTTGATCCTGAAGGTACACGGATGTGTAAGCGAGCGAGAAGCCTGTTTACGATTGCTGTCTGACCCAAGAAATGTACGAGACAGACGGCTTTATTTTGCTAGACGGATCGAGAACTGAAGCAAAGACTTAATCCCTATACTCTTGCTTGCAGAAGGTCTTGGGACATCTGTTAGAGATTGAGCGCATTCTTGTGTCCCTCATTAACACCGTTCAGATGAAGCTTCCAAAAGTAATGATTTCCATCCCTGTGTCGATTTGGAGTCAGCACCTCGACGAAGACCGTTACTTTTGTTTGATCGAGTGGAGCGATGTCCACAGTGGGTTGATCGGCAACGAAGAACAAGTCTCGTGTGTGAGTGACGTGTACTTGAGGCAAGCAGATGCGGACCAGATTTTTTGAGCCGGTACTCAGCCATTGGTTACTGCTTAATCTCTCGAATGACAAACTTCTTTCCGACAGTATTACAGGCATGCAGGACCGTATCCACCTCGGTTCTCGTGAGCAGGTAGGTACTGCCGTTGAGGTTAGCTGACCGGGGGACTACATCGCGATCGAGATGCCAGTAACGGGAGGAAGCGGAAGAGGTGGATTATCAGGATCGGTAGAACGCTCCCATTGAATGAGTGCCTGGTCTTCTTTCCAATAGACGTCAGCGGCGTAATAGTTCCCCACACGGAAACCGACGACACAGAAGTGGTTTAGCGGTTGCTTGCCCCGGTCCTGCACTAATCGTTTCAGGGCCGGCCGTACATGCCGGTAATCTGGCACTGCGGAGATGGGAAAGAAGGTCTTTGTCCCTGGTTCCTGCGCGGGGCCCAATCCGGATGGGAACACAGCCAGAAAGAACATCAGGGCGGCGCTGAAGCGGGGATCTTGGAACGACCTGAGAATTAGCGCCGGGATTGGAATTGAAAGACGATGGTGTGCTGGCTGGGGACGGCTTCGCCGCGGAGGGTGGCGGGCTTGAACCTCCATTGTCTGGCTGCGGAGAGGGCGGCTCCGGAGAGCGCCGGATTCATTTTGGCATTGCTTCCAAGCTGTGCGGCGGTGACCTTTCCCTTGGCGTCCACCTGAACGGTCACTTCCAGCGGGGGAGCGTTTTGCAGAGCAGCATAGGGGATGAACTGGGGGTTGGGAAGCACCTGCTTGACGGGCTGGGGAGGAACGTAGAGGGTGGCTCCCACAGCTGCGGTTGCGGTTGCCGGTGCGGGCCGGGACGGAGCGGGGGCAGGTTGTTGCACGACGCGCTCGGGTTTAGGGGAAAGCGGTTCAACGTTTGCGGGCTGTGACGTCCCTGCGGTGGCTGCCGGTTGCGGCTGGGTTGCCGGCGAGTTGTTTTGCGAAACATTCTCGGCCGCGGTGGAAGCGGGTGCGGGCGGCGTGGCTGACGTCACCATCGCCATCATTCCG
>CAXTMN010000209.1:1777-4958 GCA_964245395.1 uncultured Bryobacteraceae bacterium | reverse complement strand
ATTGCGCCAACTTAATCGGAATCTCTAGATTCCATGCGCAGGCTGACGCACTTACGTCTTCCTTTTGTCAGATGATGTCTGACAAGATCCTGCTTGGGATTAGCATTGCGCCTCACACGTCTACTTGAGTACTAATCTCGACAACCTGCTGCGGTGGCAGGCAGAAGGTGCTCTCTACGTCGACCGCATTCCGTTGCAGATACGTAAAGATCGCCTCGGCTACTTTGCCCATCTTGCCTGATTTCACAGCCTCGAGCTTTTCGTGACCTACATAGTATGTAAGGTCTTTGAGATCGATCGGAAGATGCTCATTCTCGACCAGAGAGCTGAGCGCCTCGCACACCTGAGGTTGTTCCATAAAGCCAAAGTGCAGCACTACCCGCCAGAAACCATCTCCCAAGCCGGTAAGTTGGTATCTTTCGCCGGCTGAGATCTTAGCGGAGGGCTCGGTTTGCACGGTCAGCAGAATGACGTTTTCGTGTAGCGAACGGCAACGCTCGACGAAGTGCACAAGGATCGGAGGAACGTGATCGGGACTTGAAGCGATAAAGACCGCAGTCCCTGGAACGCGTGTAGAAAGGGATCGCATAATTTGATCCCGAACGCCTTCAAAGGTGGGAAACCTTGTTGCATATTTTTCGGCGAGAAAGGTCCGTCCGCGGTTCCAGATGAGCATGGCCGCAATCAGGGAGGCGCCGATGAGCACGGGCACATAACCGCCCTGAAAGAATTTGAATAGGTTTGATCCAAGAAATGGGACATCAAACGAAAGGAAAAAAGCGAGAAGTGCGGAGGCTTTCCACGCCGGCCAGTTCCACCGGTAACGCGCGACGATGAAAAACAGCACCGACGTGATCGCCATGGTGCCTGTAACTGCAATCCCGTATGCGGCTGCCAGCTTCACGGATTCACGAAAAGTGAGAACAAGGAAAAGACATCCAACGGCAAGCAAGGCGTTAACTTCGGGGATATAGATCTGGCCTTCGGTCTGTTCGGAAGTGTGATGCACGCTGACATTCGGAAAGTAGCCCAACACCATCGCCTGACGAGTAAGAGAGAAAGCGCCAGAGATGAGGGCCTGAGAGGCGATCACTGTAGCCGCGCTCGACAAAAGCACCAGAGCGATGGTAGCCAAACCAGTAGGAACTTGGGCAAAGAACGGATTGTCGATCGCCTCTGGCCGCGAGAGTACGAGGGCACCTTGGCCTAAATAGCCCAGCAACAGCGCCGGAAAAACCAGCCACAGCCAGGCTCGCCGAATGGGCGCGATACCGAAGTGGCCGAGGTCGGCATAAAGCGCCTCGCCCCCGGTTACAACCAGAACGACTGAACCGAGAATCAAAAATCCGCGCAAGCCGTGGCGTGTAAAAAAATGAACAGCGTGGGAGGGAGAGAGAGCCCAGAGAATATCGGGGCGCTCCGCGATGTGCCAAATCCCGAGCGCGGCCAAAGCGCCAAACCACACCAGCATGACGGGGCCGAAAAGGCGTCCCACGCTTCCGGTTCCGCGGCGCTGAATAGCAAAAAGCCCGATCAAAATAATGCAGGTGAGCGGCACAACCCAAGGCTTGAATGCAACATTGGCGACCACAAGCCCTTCGACGGCGCTAAGCACAGAGATGGCAGGGGTTATTACACCGTCGCCATAAAGCAGAGCAGCACCGATGACGCCAAGCAGGGCAATCCCGGTGACGCGCCCGCGGTGGGTAGCATCGGCGCGGAAGCGATCCGGCACCAGAGCGAGCAGGGCAAAAATTCCGCCCTCTCCGTTGTGATCCGCGCGAAGAATGAAGAAGAGGTATTTAACCGTCACCACCAGGATCAGAGCCCAAGCCATCAAGGAGAGAATTCCGAACACGTCTTCGGCATTCACGCGCTTGCCTCCTGCGCTGAGTAGACATTCGTGGAGCGTGTAGAGCGGACTGGTGCCGATGTCACCGAACACCACCCCAAGGGCGCCAAGGGTCAAGGCGAGTAAACCCGCGTGCCGCGAAGCATTCTCGATGGGACGGTCGGAGTGGGAGGCAGTTGCCGGAACAGGAGACAACGTGGAGTTGGTCATAGTTTGTTTTTCACAGCCCTGGAACTCGGTCCGAACGGGTGAGGCTGCGGCAAAAGGGTGACAGTTTGGAGGCGGCCCGAGACAAAGTCAGTTCCAAAGATACCGCTGTTTCACCAATTGAGCTTCGGGTTACCTGCTAATTTTTGCAGTATTTAGAGTTTCCTTACGCCTCTCTGATACCTCCTTTAGATCAACAGCCCTATCCTCAGACCGAGGACGATTCTGTGAGGTTCGGCTATCAGGAGCAATTTCGAGGCTTAGATGACTCGTCAAAGGAGCTTTCCCTTGAACAGCGCTCTCCGTTGTCGTTTACGGTCCTGTTCACAACGCTATCAGGCACTATCAATGCTCTCCGCAAAGCTACGTGCCTCGCTCATCAGCTTGGAGCCGAGGTACGCATCCTGGTCCTCCAAATCGTCCCTTTCCCCTCACCTGTCGACGAGCCCCGAATGGACGCACAGTCCCGCTATCGCCAGCTTCGAAGTTTTTGTGAACAAGAACGCATTGAAGCTCGAATCGATGTCCGTTGGTGCCGCGACCCCTGCTCCTGCATTCACGATGCATTCTTACCCCAGTCACTGGTTTTGATCGGTGGTCAGCAAAGCTGGTGGCATCTGACTGCGAAAAAGCGCTTGGCGGACAAGTTGAAACAGGCCGGACATCACGTTGTGTTCGTTTGATTGTGATCGTGAAAGTATCAAAAGTCAGAAGTCATCCCTGCTACAATCGGGCGCGGCTAACAGCAATAACTCTCCTCATGGGAGCGAATTCTTTCTCTGCTGTTGTAAGTACCGTTCACCACGATTACCCAATAGGAGCGGCGCCGGTACTGCTCTTGATTCCTGGTCTGCTCTGCGAATTGGACCTGCGAAAAGGACGTCCTTTACGACGGCTTGGCTCCTTTGAGTGGTCCTGTTTTCTCGCTGGCTTCTTATTCCTGGCTGTACTGCCACTCTTCTTATTTTTCTAATCAAGGGATTATCAGCATCCAAGAATTGCATCGTTACCAAGACAATCTTTCCGGAGTTATGACATCAGACATTTGTTATTTGTGCAGAAACGAATCTCAGATCCAAAAACTAGGGTCCTCCTCGTTGGTTGACTGCCCGCGGTGTGGGG
>CAXTMN010000209.1:1207-1767 GCA_964245395.1 uncultured Bryobacteraceae bacterium | reverse complement strand
GGTTATGACCACGATCGAACTGGGAAACCTTGCACCTCTCATCGCCTACCTCGAGCAGGAACGGAAGAGCGGGAAGGTTCGCCCTATGCTCTTTCGTGATCTTTGCAAAATGTAAGTCGATCCATCGTCCCGGCCGCAAACCTGGGTCCTGGATCTCCAGTCAGTTTTTATCGCGGGTCTCCTTGTTCCAAACTTTTATAAGTACAGCATTTATTCTTGAATCCAGGGGAGTCGGTTCATGTTGAGCAGCTATCAGGAGCGAAGAGGAAGGCATCAGTTGAAGGTCACTTTGCAGCCGCTTATCAGCCTGACAATGGCAAAGGTCCGTGACTTCCTCATGCTTTGTTTATTGGCTCCGCTTACGGCAGGCTTAGCTGCGGGCCAAAGTTCCACCACTGCTGTTTCGTCATCCGAAAGCTCAACCGGCGTCAACCAGCAAGTTATCGAGCTGCGTGCCCTCGTTGAAAAGTTACAAGCGCGCGTTGAGGAACTGGAGAAACGTTCGGCGGTGAAGCCGGAAAGTCCTACGGCTTCGGCAGCGCCGCCGAATGCCCAGGCAA
>CAXTMN010000209.1:0-1197 GCA_964245395.1 uncultured Bryobacteraceae bacterium | reverse complement strand
AAACCAGCTAGTGCCGGGCCGACTGTCCCCAATCCCGCTGGTGCGCCAGCTGGGTCAAGTTCGGCTATCGGCGATACGACGCAAACGAGCTTAGCGGGGAGCGCGTCCGATTTCCTGCAGGGCACCACGCTCAATTTGTTTCTCGACGGCTACTACGGATATAACTTCAACAACCCGATTGGCCGCACGAACCTTCTTCGAGCTTACGACGTGAGCAGCAATGCATTCAGCCTGAATCAGGCGGGGCTGGTCCTCGAGAATGCCGCTGATCCTGAAAAAGGCAAGCCTTTCGGTTTCCGGCTTGATTTCCAATACGGACAAGCCACAGAAACTCTTCAAGGCAATTTTGTCAATGAACCGCGGCCGGAGATCTATCGCAACATCTTTCAGGCGTATGGCACCTATGTTGTGCCTGTCGGTAAGGGGCTGACAGTCGATTTCGGCAAATTTGCGAGTTCCCTCGGAATAGAAGGCAACTACACCAAGGATCAAATTAACTATTCACGCTCTTACTGGTTTGACTTTTTGCCTTTTTATCACATGGGCGTGCGCGCGAATTACAAGTTCAATGATCTGTTCGCCGTGAATTATTGGTTGGTCAACGGCACGCAGCAAACGGAGCCATTCAACGGCTTTAAAGACCAGTTTGTCGGCCTCGTCATTCAACCGACAAAGAAGATCAGCTGGACCGTCAATTACTACCTGGGTCAGGAGCATTCTGACGTTATCTATTTCCCGAACGGTGGCGCTCCCGCCGGGCTTCCGACGCAACAAGGCGTGCCGTTTCAGCCTATCGCTCAAGCGCCAAGCGGCAAGCTGCATATCTTTGATACGTACGCGACATGGCAAACAACTCCGAAGCTTACGCTTGCGCTTGAAGGCGACTACGTCATCGAACGGCTGTTTACCTCTTCAGCTCCAGATCATACCCAAGGTGGAGCTGGTTACGCGCAATATCAGTTAACCCCAAAATTTTCACTTGCCGGACGTGCTGAATATGTGTCCGATCGGGGCGGTCTGTTTACGGGAACGACGCAGGCAGTGAAGGAAACGACTTTCACGTCAAAGTATGCCCTTGCGGATGGATTCCTGATATTTGGAGAATGGCGTCGAGATTATTCGAATCACCCTTACTTCCTGACTAACATTCTCGGGACGTTGAAGAAGGAACAGAACACGGCAACGGTCGGCCTTGTC
>CAXTMN010000208.1:2861-5009 GCA_964245395.1 uncultured Bryobacteraceae bacterium | reverse complement strand
AACACCGAGGCTCTGCTTCAGCCAGCTGATCATCTCGGGCTTCCAGTGCTGCATTTCGGGTGCGTGCCAGCTGGACATCCCGCGTCCGCCACCCTCGATGCCGATCAGCTTCCAGCCGACGCCCACGTTACGGATCGCGTCGCAGAAAGCGGTCGACTGGTCGTAGGCAACCTGATCGTCGTGGGTCCCATGAATGCAGAGAAAGGGCGGCATTCCTTGATGGACGGCAGCGATGGGGGCGAGGGCGTTTAGCTTGGCGATTCCCGGCTGATCGAGCTCTTCGACACCGAAGAAATGAATGCCTCCACCGTTTGCGGCGTGCCCGTTGATGCTCACCATGTTGAAACGGTCCGGATGAGCGCGCCGCAGGGCCGCCAGTTTGGCGTAATCAGACGGCCCATAGAAATCGACTACAGCGGCGACTTTGGTTACTGAGGTGTAGTGGGTGCCGGCATAGTTCACGAGGAGACCGCCGGCTGATTCGCCGATGAGCGCGATTTTGAAGGTGTCGAGGTGATATTCGGCAGCATGAGCTTTCACCCAAACGACGGCAGCGTTAACATCGTCCATCGCTTCCGGAAACCGAGCCGCGGGAGCAAGCCGGTAATCGATACTGAACCAGGCAAAACCGGCATGGGACAGGGGCTCAAAAAGAGGCCTGACGTTGGTGCTTTTGCTTCCAGCGTCGAATCCGCCGCCATGGACGAGGATCGCGGCCGGGAAGGGTCCGGGCCCATCGGGGATGTGCAGATCGAGCAACAATGCCGTGTCACCGTGACGGCCGTACTCAACATTAATTTTGTCGAGTGGCAGGGCTGGTAGGGTGGTGCTCGAAACGAGGGCGAAGGCGAGAAAGAGTTTCCACATTCGAACGGGATTGTATCAGTGCATCCTTTTGAGGAGTTCTTTGAGGCGCAGAGCGTTCACGGGCGCGTAACCGGAATCGTCATTGTCGAAGTAGACGTAAACGGCGCGCAAGGTTTTGTTCCAGCCGCTGATCTTCCCGGCCCAGAATTCTAATGCGGCCTCTCCATAGCTACCTTGATACTTGCCTCCGGGTCCGTGCAGACGGAGATAGGCAAAATCAGCGGTGACCTGGAGCGGCGACACGTAACCGGCCAAGTCGAAGATGCAGTAAGCAGCATTGTGCCCGGTCAGCAGATCGTAAACCTGAGGCGTGTTCCAGGTGGGATTGCGGAACTCAAAGACAGAGCGGCGATAGCGGGGAAGGAGTGCCAGAAATCCGGCGAGGCGAACCGCATCGACCTCCCAATTCGGAGGCAATTGAAAGAGGATGGGACCGAGCTTCGGCTCAAGAACTTCGACCGCGGTTAAGAAGCGCTGCAGGCCCTCCGCAGAGTCCTTCAACTTCTTCATGTGAGTCAAGAAGCGGCTACCCTTGACGGCGAAATGGAAGTGGGTCGGGGTGAAATCTCGCCAAGCAGACAAGCTGGTTTGAGCGGGAAGCTGGTAGAAGGTGTTGTTGAGCTCGACGGTGTCGAAGCTCTGGATGTAGTGGGCGAGCATGCCGGAGGCGGGAAGACGCGCGGGATAGAAGTTTCCACCCCAGTGCTTGTAATGCCAGCCCGACGTTCCGATCCAGATTTCTCCCACAAACGCTGTCTCTCAGCACTATCCCAAATAGATTTGATTACGAGCCGGGGCCCGGAGTTGCAGGTCAGAGGATACCAGCAAACAAGAGATGTGCCTTTTTATCCAGAACCCGGCTGTTGACATACGAAAGCGTTAGTAGTAATGTTTTCCTAGATGCCGCCCAAACCCCACCTGCCCCGGCCAACGGATGCCGAACTAGAGATATTGACAGTGCTTTGGAGCACGGGCCCTACGACAGTCCGGCAGGTCCATGAACTGATTGTTGAGCGACGTCCGGCGCAGTACAGCACCATTCTGAAGTTCATGCAGATCATGGCCGATAAGGGATTACTGGTTCGTGACGAGGCGCAGCGTGCACATATTTACAAGGCGGCCCGGCCGCGTGAATGGACACAGCAACAGTTGGCCGGGCATTTATTGGAGCGTGCGTTTAGCGGATCGGCCAAGGCACTTCTGATCGGCGCGCTGTCAGCCAAGAAGACAACAAGATCCGAACTGGCCGAACTTCGCAAATTAGTGGACGAGTATGCCAAG
>CAXTMN010000208.1:0-2851 GCA_964245395.1 uncultured Bryobacteraceae bacterium | reverse complement strand
TATTCACTCGTTGTGGGAAGGCCTGGTCATTGTGGCGGTTCTGGCGGCATTGCTGGTCTCAGTACGCTCGCCCCGCATGCGATACGCGGCCGGATGGGTGGCTCTGCTGGCGCTGCTGGCGAGTTTTGCGATCACGCTGCTTCATTTTCTGCCTGGACGTGGCAGCGGTGCACGGATGTCGATGGAGATGAAGCTGCCGCCATGGAGTCAGCCAACCGAAGGGAACGGAACTACCAGCGGCTTTCTGGATTTCGGCGCGTTGATCCCGTGGCTCGCTCCTTTGTGGATTGTTGGCGTGTGCCTCTTTTACATGCGTTACGCGGCGAGTTGGCTGCCCTTATACGGAATTCGGCGACGAGGCGTTTGCAAAGCACCGGACTCCTGGCAGCGTTCCCTGACACGCCTGGCTAGCGAATTGATGGTGTCGAGAGCTGTCGTGTTGCTGGAGTCGCTGCTGGTCGATACGCCGGTAGTGCTGGGGCACTTTCGTCCGGCAGTGCTGGTGCCGCTGGGGTTTTTCACCGGGTTGTCGCCGGAACAGGTGGAGGTGATTCTCATACACGAGTTGGCGCACATCGGGCGCTCGGACTATTTGGTGAATGCATGTCAGCGACTCATTGAAGGTTTGCTGTTCTATCATCCGGCCGTGTGGTGGATTTCGAGAGTGATTCGCACAGAACGGGAACACTGCTGCGACGACGCGGTGGTGGCTTTGAGGGGTGACGCACACGGCTATGCGCGGGCGCTCGCCGCAATCGAACAAAATCGGTTGGGACAGCAATGGCCGACGCGGGACCTTGCGGTGGCCGCAACAGGAGGAGATTTGATGAAACGCGTGAAGCGGCTGCTATATCCGAAGGGCCCGAGCGGGATCTGGGCGCCTGCGCTCGCCGCAGTCGTCTTGATGGCCAGTACCGCGGCCATGTTGTCGGCCTGGCGGGTAGACCTCCATCCAACCCAAACCTCAGAGCAGGCCGACAAGAAATTGGCTACTCCGTGGCAGAAGTGGCTCAACGAGGATGTGGTCTACATCATCTCTGAGGAGGAGAAAAAGGCTTTTGAACGTTTGACGACCGACGAAGAACGACAATATTTCGTGGACCAGTTCTGGGCGCGTCGTGATCCCACTCCGGGGACGCCGGAGAACGAGTTCAAGGAAGAACATTACCGGCGGATGGCCTATGCGAATGACCACTGGCGCGGCGATTTACCGGGTTGGAAGACGGACCGAGGTCGCATTTATATCCGGTACGGCCCGCCAGATGAAATCGACGCCCACCCGTCGGGAGGTCTCTACCATCGTCCCGAGCCGGAAGGCGGCGGTTCTGTCATGACCTATCCATTCGAAGACTGGCGCTATGTCCATTTTGAAAATGTTGGCAGCCTGGATATTGAATTTGTGGACGTAACGTCATCGGGTGAATTCCGCATGACGCTGGACCAGAAAGAGAAATACAAGAAGCCTTGAGAGAAGGCGCGGCGCGCGATAAAGAAAGTGGCCGACACCACTTAATGCGCTGGAGGCGAACTCCCTTCATGTGCTTCCTGAACATGGTAAGCAGGCGGGATTGCGAAGACTGGCGTCCGGCCCGCCGAAGTTTAACGAAATAGCTTCCCACAACAACAGCTGTACTCTCCCTTTGAATCGTCTGTACGAGTTGTCCCGGCTGCATTTCTGTACATCCGAGAAACCCATGAAGCTCCCTCGTCCGGTGACTGAGATTCAGTGCGTCGAAACTGTCCGGAGAACGGCTTGCCGCTTAGACAACCGGTCGCACCAGCCCGTGGTTGGCCTGGCGAGATCATAGTCATCATGTCCGCTCTCGCCTGGCCGCTTTAAGGGTAATTGACCAGGTTGACCGCGGTCCCGGGGCCGGCGGTGGGGCCTCCGGCGCTATTTACAATGTTGTCGATGGCACCGTGTCCGCCAAGAAAGACCGTGAGAATGTCATGAAGTTTGACCCCGGCAACGTCCGGGACTTCAAAGGCGTGCGCGGCGTGGATGGCGGGGCCGGCGGTGAAGTTGCAGTAGCTTCCCAGCCCCCACGCCTGGTGAGTCTGAACAGAGTCAGCTACCTTGTAGGCGGCATAGCCGTTGACGCCATTGTGCATCCAAGCCGTTTGATCAGGGGGATCATAGGGCATCTCGTTCTGGAACATGATAGTGCGGCCGTTCTCACCATTCCAGATGACCTGATACTGCTGGTAGTGTTCGACGAACAGACCGTAAGCGGTAACGTCGTCGCCGTTGACGAGCAATCCGGTGCCGGCCGTGTTGAGCGTCCAACCGACTCCAACTCCGTGATCAGCACGCCAGGCCCAGATGTCATCGAGCAGCACGTTATCGCTGTTCACGACGAGGCTGGCGGTCGCTTTGCCGAGGGCCGCGCCACCGATGCGGAAGAACACGTCGCTGAGAGTCGTCGGATTCAGAGGGTCACCTCGATGCAAATTGGGGAGGCCGACTTCCAGGAGTGCTGGTGAATTGACCGGACCGGCGTCAAACAGAAATCCGGCGATTTTTACGCCGGTCACATTGGCCACGGTCATGGCGGGAACTCCATTTTGTGGCGAGAGGGTGGGAAAGCCCAGTCCGAGCACGACCGTGTCAGGCCGGGACACGATGACGGGGAAACGCAGCGGGTAAAGGCCGGGAGTGAAGATCACGTTTTGGCCAAGCAGCAGAGCCAAATCGATTTCGAAAACAGGAGTCGCCGGTGTGGCAATGAAAAACTTTTCGATGGGTAGGGAGGCGCCTGGAGCGGGTTCGTTGGCCCAGGAGGCGCCTTGCGAGTTGGTGCGAAGATCGGGGACGAAAACGTTGTATTTGCCGGAGGAGTCGACATACAAG
>CAXTMN010000207.1:0-5209 GCA_964245395.1 uncultured Bryobacteraceae bacterium | reverse complement strand
GGATGATGTTTCCAGGGAAGGCTTGACGACCCGTGCCGTCCGGATTCCCGGTAAACGGGTTGTAGATGGTCGTCTTGGATGCGCTCAAATTGCCCCCGATTTGGTCCGGCGTGGGAATCGTCACCAGGTTTGTGTTGGCTTCGTGATCTTGCACTTCCAGAAAATCACCGAAGTAGAACAGCTTGTTCTTTAGTATTGGCCCGCCGATGTTGCCCCCAAAGTAGTTGTAGGCAAGATGCCCGACCGAGGGATTGAAAAAACTGCGGGCATTCAGGTCGCTGTTTTGCAGGAACTCATAAGCCGAACCATGGATCTGGTTACTCCCGGATTTCAGAATCACGTTAGTTACTGCTCCACTCGCCCGCCCCAGTTCCGCCTCGAAGTTACTGGTGGAAACGTCGATGGTCTGAATCGCCTCAATGGGAGGCACAATAATTTGTAGAAGGCCAGTACGTTCGTTGTCATCAATGCCCTCAATCTGATAGTTATTGCCCATCCGCAGCTGACCATTGACCTGAGTTTGCAGCGAACTGGACGCATTGAAGAATTGTGAGTGCTGGAAATTGGCGCGGGTTGTGCCAGGCACCAGGTTCAGCAGACTCTGAAAATTACGGTTGCCGGCCACTGGGAGGTTCGCTGTTTCAATAGGCTGGATGCTGGTTTCCACGTCCGCGCGGTCGGTCTGTAGTGCGGGCGGAGCCGCTGTTACTTCCACAGTCTGGCTGATATTCCCAGGCTGTAACTGTACGTCGACCCGGGCGCTTGTATTAACAGCCACCGCTACGTTGTCTCGAATCTCTTTCTTAAATCCCGGCGCGACAACCGCGACAGTGTAACTGCCTTCCGGAATATCCGGGAAGGTGTAATTCCCACTGCTGTTGGTTTGCGAAGTGCGAGCAACGTTGGTTTTTACTTCCGTCAAAGTAACGGCAGCGCTGGCAACCGTTGCACCTGAAGAGTCCGTCACGTTCCCCAGGACCGTTCCAGTAACAGCCTGGGCAAACATACAGGACGTCAAACCGCAAACGAATACGCAAATAGCGCAAACAAGGCGCAGAACACGCATGAATAAATCCTTCCCTGAGCAACATCGGCCGAGATTCGCGCTCATAGAGCTGGACCCTCTCCGGAACAGCAACCAATTTGCTACCAGGCCGCGCTGGAGGAAATTATATACCTGATTCGCCAGTCCTGACACGAGGATCTAGCTTTGTTGGGGCTTGATGTGTTTTGGGAACATGGTAGCGTTTGAATACTGAAATGGCCCAAGTTCAAGGCAATCAGAGAACGTACGATGTCGTGATAGTGGGATCAGGCGCAGGGGGCGGCGTCGCTGCTCACGTGCTTGCAAATGCGGGGGCCAAGATCTGCATGCTCGAAGCAGGAGACTGGTATGACTGCACCAAGCATTCCAAGATGTTCGAGTGGCCCTACCAGGTTCCCCACCGCGGTGCGGCCACACACCAGATGCCGCTCGGCTACTTCGACGCCACAACTGTGGGCGGCTGGCACGTTCCTGGAGAGCCCTACACCAATGCGCCAGGTTCGGAGTGGATGTGGTGGCGCGCCCGTATGCTGGGCGGCCGCACCAACCACTACGGACGCATCTCCCTGCGCATGGGTCCTTACGACTTCAAGCCGCATAGCCGGGATGGAAAAGGCTTCGATTGGCCAATCAATTATGAAGACCTGGCACCTTATTACGACAAGGCAGAAGAGCTAATTGGGGTATTCGGCTCACAGGAGGGCTACGAGAATGCTCCCGATGGAAAGTTCTTGCCGCCGCCAGCTCCACGCGGATACGAGAAGATCTTGAAGGGTGCCAGCGATCGCCTGCACATCCCCTGCATTCCGTCGCGTTTGGCCATCCTAACCCGCTCTATTCATGACCGCGCAGCTTGTCATTATTGCGGTGAATGCGGCCGGTCTTGCGGGGTGAATGCAAATTTCAATTCACCCGGTGTCCATATCTTCCCTGCGTTGAAGACGGGGAACCTTGAGGTTCGAACCGGCGCTATGGTCCGCGAAGTGCTAACGGGCAGTGATGGCCTGGCCCGCGGCGTCTCTTACGTGGATAAAAAGACGCGCCAGGAAGTAGAAGTCAGAGGGAAGATCGTCGTCCTCGCTGCCAGCTGCTGCGAAACCGCTCGCATTATGCTGAACTCTCGCAGCACCCGTTTCCCGAATGGCATCGCCAATTCCTCGGGTTTGGTCGGCCGTTATGTGATGGATACCGTTGGGTCCTCGGTGGGCGGATTCCTGCCAATTCTGCAGGACCTGCCACCTCATAACGAAGACGGCGTAGGCGGCATGCATCTCTACATGCCTTGGTGGTTATACAAAGAGCAGAAAGCGGGCAAAATCCCGTTTGCTCGTGGCTACCACATCGAGATCGGCGGCGGTCGCCGGCAGCCGGGAGCGGGCGCCCTGGGCGGCTATCCAGACAGATGGCTTGGTGGTGGCTACGGTGCGGAAATGAAGGGGAACCTGCGACGGCTTTTCGGCTGTGAAGTCCATCTCGCCGGCCGGGGCGAAATGATCCCCAATGCAAACAGCTATTGCGAGTTAGATCCTGACGTTGTTGATCAATGGGGCATACCCGTCCTGCGGTTCCACTTCAAATGGAGCCAGGACGAGATCCTGCAAGCCCGGCACATGCAGGAGACTTTCAGAGAATTAATCGAGACAGCTGGCGGCATCGTCACTCAGCATGCCGGCGCGGATGACAACTGGGGGATCGAGCACGGCGGAGAGGTGAAGCATGAGGTTGGGGCCACCAGGATGGGAAGCAACTCGAAAAACTCGGTTCTGAACCCGTACTGCCAGGCTTGGGATGTCAAAAACCTTTTCGTCACGGACGCCGCGCCTTTCGTCAGCAATGCCGATAAGAACCCGACGTTGACGATTACCGCGCTCGGTTGGCGGACTTCGGAATACATAGCAGAGCAGGTCAAAAAACTGAACGTGAAAGTGTAGGGCACTCTCTCAGCAGTGATACCAGCTTGTGCCGTTGCAGGTATCTTCGGTAGTGTAATCCGAGGCAAAAAGCGCTAAAATAGTTAAAATTGGCAGAATTTCGATGATCTCGATAAGCTCTCCGGCCCTGCTACTGACTTCGCCGAACCTGGCTACACGAGTGATTGGAACTTCCTTCGACGATACCTTCCTGGGGATCTATCACCTCTCATTTTTTGATTGGGCCGTGCTGCTGCCCTACTTTGGCATCCTCCTGATCCTTTCTGTCTACGGGATCCACCGCTACGAGACGATCCGGCGGTATCGGAAACATCGCAAAAACCTGGTTCAAACTGCTCCAGAACGTTTCCGGCAGCTGCCCCGCGTAACCATCCAGCTTCCGCTCTATAACGAGCGTTTTGTCGTTGAGCGCCTCCTTCAGGAGATCGCCAATGTTGACTATCCGCGCGAGCTGCTTCAGATTCAGGTTCTGGACGATTCGACGGACGAAACACACCCCTACACCGAACGGCTTTGTAACGAATATCGGGCCGCCGGATTGCCCATTGACTACCGCCACCGTACCAATCGGCATGGCTTTAAGGCGGGAGCGCTGCAGGAGGGGATGAGCTTTGCCACGGGCGAGCTGATCGCCATCTTCGATGCTGATTTTGTTCCTCCGCCAGACTTCCTGAATCGAACCATTCACTTCTTTGTTGATCCTCAGGTTGGCGTCGTTCAAACCCGCTGGAGCTATCTGAACCGAGAGTTCAACATTCTGACGCAAGTGGAGGCGATGCTTCTCGATGGCCACTTTGTGCTGGAGCATGGGGCGCGCTGCGGGGCAGGGCTGTTCTTCAACTTCAACGGGACTGCCGGCGTTCTCCGTCGCTCCATGATCGACGATGCGGGTGGTTGGCAACACGAGACCTTGACCGAAGATTCGGACTTAAGCTATCGAGCGCAGCTAAAAGGGTGGCGATTCGTTTATGTCCCGCTACTCGAGTGCCCCTCTGAGCTACCCGTGGAGACGTACGGCTTCCAGGTGCAACAGGCGCGTTGGGCGAAGGGCCTGACGCAAGTCGCCATGAAGCTTCTACCGCGGGTTCTACGAGCCGATTTGCCTTTCAAAGTCAAGGCCGAAGCAGTTATGCATCTAACTCCCAACATCTCGTACCCTTTGATGCTGGTTGTTTCGATGCTCACCTTGCCAGTGATGATTGTGCGCTTCTACATGGGGGTTTTCCAAATGGTTATGATCGATCTGCCGCTGATCATTGCCTCGTTCTGGTCTATCTCCGCTTTTTATCTGTATGCACAGCGAGAGCTTTTTCCGAAGTCGTGGTGGAAGTCAATTGCTTTCATGCCGATGCTGATGGCAGCCGGTGTTGCCCTGACGATCAGTAACAGCAAGGCTGTTCTCGAAGCCTTGTTTGGAATCAAAACAAGTTTTGCTCGCACTGCGAAGTACGCGATAGGCTCTCAACAGACGAAGGTCAAGCCGGTCGAATATCGTCGCCGTAGTGGCTGGCTTCCTTACGTCGAGATTGCCATGGGAATTTATTTTTTGTACATGGTCAGCTTCGCCGTTGATACGCTGAACTACTTCGCCGTTCCGTTTCTTCTGTTATTTGTGTGCGGCTATCTCTGGGCGGCGTGTTCGACTTTCTACGAACAGTACCGGGGCAATCTGCAATGGCAGCGTGCCCGTAAGTTAGCTGAGCCAAAGTAAGCCGCAGAAAGTTATACCGCTAATCCGGTACGGAATACCTCGCTTCTTCCCCTAACCTATTCCTCTTGGCATCCAGTCGATTTTCCGTGCATACTTAATCTCGTGACGCGAAGAGTGAATGGCTGGTTCTCTTCTCTTTACACTGTCTGACTGCTGTTAGTGGGCCCAGCTTGGGACGTCCGCATTCTTTAGGGGTGCGGACTTTTTTCTGCACCTTTTCGATACCCGGCATTGATAATGTTGAATTAGCTTTCGTGCCGATCACACCTGCTTCTTTCAGCTCTTACCTACAAGACGCTTCCGGCTACCGGGGCGAGGCGGCGGAAGTTTTGTTGCCCGAGGACGTAGCGGAATTGCGCGAAATAGTTCAGCAATCGAGCGCGGATAACATGCCCCTTACGGTAGCCGGGGCCGGAACGGGTTTAACGGGAGCCCGCGTACCAAAGGGAGGCCGGGTCATTTCACTCGAGCGTTTTCGTTCGATCGAAGTCGAAAGAGGGCTTGCCCGATGCGGAGCCGGAG
>CAXTMN010000206.1:0-5298 GCA_964245395.1 uncultured Bryobacteraceae bacterium | reverse complement strand
AACTTTGTGTATCAGGCCTATCCGATTCAGTGGGGCGAGGGAAGTAACGACAACGGCAACGTGAGAAACCTGACCTACTACTTGGGTGGACCGGGCGCGATACCGGGCTCGCTGGCCGGCTTTCAGCAACAGTTTGGGTATGACGGGGTGAACCGGGTGAGCACGATCACGGATTCGGCCTACAGTCTGAAGTTTAACTACGACCCGTACGGCAACATGTCGGTTTCGCAGAACACGGGAGTAAACCTGAGCGCGGTAACTCCGGTGAACACGAACGGCAGTCCGATCAATGCGGTGAGCAACCAGCTGAATTCGGTCGGGTATGATGCGGCTGGCAACCAGATTTCATTTGCCGCCGGGGCGTACACCATCCAGTACGATGCCGAGAATCATCAGACGCAGCTGTATGATACCGGCACGCAAACGGACGTGGTGTATGTCTACGATGGGAGCGGGCAGCGGGTGGCCAAGATCACCGGGGACAACTCGCGCACGATTTACATTTACGACGCGCTGGGGCAATTGGCGCTGGAGTATGCGCCGGCGGATTCGTCGTCGCCGGCCTGCCAGACCTGTTATCTGACGCGCGATTATCTGGGCAGCGTCAAGGTGGTGACGGACGCGAATCAGAACGTAATATCGCTGCATGATTACCGGCCTTTTGGCGAGGAGAACTATAGCGGGACCGCGGGACGGACAGGCAAGTTCGGGCAGTGGGACGACGTGTATCAGCGCTTCACCGGACAGGAGCGCGATGGTGAGGCCACGCCGAACCTGGATTTCTTGCAGGCGCGTTACTTTTCGGCCGAGCAGGGTCGCTTCTTAAGCCCCGATCCGGGCAATGCCGGGGCTGATCCGACCAATCCGCAGAGTTGGAACGGCTATGCGTATGCGCTGAATAATCCGCTGGTGAATGTTGACCCGAGTGGGATGGATCCGATTACCGTATCGTGTCCGGGTTGTATTGTCGATGTGCCGAGCGGACCCATTGATCCCATTACCAATTTCCCCACCTATTACCCCAATTGTCAGAATTCGAACATCTGCTTTGGTGGTGGGCCCAGTGGAGGAGGCGGCGGAGGCGGCCAGCCAACGCAGCCAGCCCAACCGGCACCTCCTCAGGTGAAGCCTCAACAGCCTCCACCAGCCCCAAATAACGGGACGCCAGGAACCCAGGTTTCGGCGGCATGTCAAGCTCAACTACTCGGAATGTTGAATGCTGAGCACGGTACGAATTTGACCGATGCCAATGTCACTGGCACCTATCTCAATGGAACTGCTGGGAATCTGCTCATCAGTGCGACGGGGTTAACGGCTGCTCAGTTCAATTCATTCCAGCCGGGTAAGATATGCGTCGTACGGCGGCCAATTCTTGCTCGGATTCGGGATGGCAGGCCACATTGCAAATGAGCCTGGAGTTAATCCCGGCGCGGTGTTCAACAGTTCCAATATCGGCGGCAATCTCTCCGTGAGTTTCGCTTTCCATGACGATCACGGATATGCAAACAATCCGATCGGAGCGCTCATTCACTTCTTCACAGATGTGTTGGGCCATAATTCGAGGAAGCAATGCTAGGAAGCCGACGATGAGAATAGAAAATCGAGCCTTAGCGGGAACCGTGGCCGCAGGTGCAGTTCTACTTGCTCTGTGCCTGCAAGCTGTTGGTCAAGCTCCCACGCAAATCCAAATCCGCGTTCTGAATGCGAAGACCGGAGAACGTGTCGCAAATCAGAAGGTATCTGTCGCCATCAAAGGCACGAGAGACGCCACTGAATATACGACCGATGCGGAGGGAAATATCAATGTTGATCTCTCTCCGAATGCGGAAGTGTTCGCGGCGACCGAGTGGTGGACGACATGCCGGAAAACAGAGAGCGGCGTTGATCCATATGTCTCCGTCGCCTCAGTGCTCCGAGACGGCGTCACGGTGCCCAATAGCTGCGGTAAAGCTAAGAGCGAAACCGTCAAGGGAAAGTTGGTCATTTTCGCCGAGAAGACTTCGCTCTGGAAGCTCTTTCAAAAATGAGGCCGTTAGTCGGGTTGCTTATGCTGAGTACGACCCTAGCGACGGCGCAGACATTGGACATCACGGTGCAGGTTCTTGATGGCCGGAATGGAAAGCCGTTAGCGGACCAACACGTTCTGGTGTTCACGGGGCTGTCCGCCGACGCGGTCAAGACCCACGCGCAGCACACCCGAGTCACGACCGACAAAGACGAACGGGAACGTTGACGATCTATCCGGGAGAGACGCAGTGGCTCCAGGTCTTCACAGATGGTCACGTTTCTTGCTTCCAGACCCGAACAAGGCCAGGAGCACGCTGCTTCGCATCGGGAGTAGGGTGATACGTCACCCCAGAATGGGAGCTGCAGGTCATCTTCTTCTGTTTGATGTGGGAATCGGCCATGTCCCGGGAGTGAATCTTGGCTTGGGGTGCAAGGCGGGCTCATGAAAAGTCTCCAAGTCGTTCGATATGGAAGCTTGTTTGTGCCCTTCGCGGTTCGAAAGTCTAGCGCGGCTGTCGTTATGAAGCAGGTCAAGTAATCCGCAGCTAGCTAGCAGGACAACAACCCTCGACGACACGGGAAAGACGTCACAGGTTACCTATACGTATGACTCGTATAACAATGTCGCTGATGAGAAGGATTATGACTGGGGAGCTAAAAATGGAAAGGGAACGCCAGGCGCCCTGCTGCGGGAAGTGAAATCGGTCTATTTGTGGGGGAGGCGGAGCGGGAAACGCGGGACTGGGATATAGCTTTCAGCCGGTTTACGACCAAGAAGGGAATCTGGTTGGGGGAGGATGGTTCGGGAACGGTTCAGTAGGAACAGGACCCCCACGACCTCTTTGACAAACAGGTAAACAGGTACTTCCAGACTGACGTAAATTACATAGTTTCTTTTGATTGTAGTAGCTAATATGAAACAAACAGGGGGTAACGGGAAAATAAATATCTGGGAGTATCTGCTCCAAGTCGGCATCATACTGCCGGTGATTTTCATTGGGTTTATATTCGATGCATTTTATGATCGAATCTATTATTCGACAGTCCTTCAGGAGTTAGCATTATTCTCAGTCTTGTTCGCCGGCATTGCTGGGTTTTGGATAACACGGGTTCGGCGTCAAAGTGCTGCGCTGCTTGTTTGGATAATTCCTTTTGCCTGGTTGATATACACGGCGTTTTCTCTTGCTGCCTCTCGGAATCGAGCTTGGGCAGATACGTCTAGAGTTCAGTACGTTTGGACGAGCTTGTTCGGTCCAGCTTGCTCGGATGAAGAGTGTATCTACACAATTCCTACAGATGTTTTTCTGGCGAGCGTGGCTTATTCGATTGGAGCCTATTTAGCCTTGCTTAGAGGACGTTCAAATAAGTCAACGGTAAAATCATAGATAGTTGAATGCGGTACGCTGGCCGGGTTTCAGCAACAGTTTGGGTATGACGGGGTGAACCGGGTGAGCACGATCACGGATTCGGCCTACAGTCTGAATTTTAACTACGACCCGTACGGCAACATGTCGGTTTCGCAGAACACGGGAGTGAACCTAAGCCCGGTGACTCCGGTGAACACGAATGGCAGTCCGTTCAATGGGGTGAGCAACCAGCTGAATTCGGCCGGCTATGATGCGGCAGGCAACCAGATTTCATTTGCCTCTGGCGCGTACACGATCCAGTACGATGCCGAGAATCATCAGACGCAGCTGTATGACACCGGCACGCAAACGGAAGTGGTGTATGTCTACGATGGGAGCGGGCAGCGGGTGGCCAAGATCACCGGGGACAACTCGCGCACGATCTATATTTACGACGCGCTGGGGCAATTGGCGCTGGAGTACCGTTCCAGCTCTGTGGATTGGTCGGATCGGCCCCGGCATTGACCGGGTCGGGGCTTAAGAAGCGACCCTGCTCGGCCGAGAAGTAGCGCGCCTGCAACAATGCTCATCCCACTCGGGTCAACATTCACCAGCGGATTATTATTCACAAATATTGCCGTCCCGGTTGCAGAACAGCCGACTAAGGTTTCTGCTGGCCGCTACCCAGTAAATCCTGCAACTTATGTCTTGGGTGCCGGGGCTACCCTGCATATTCCTATTGGACCAGGCGGAGCGGACGGTCCTTTAACAGTGCCGTTTAGCCTCAGTCAATTTACGGCACATCTTGATTCGGCCCTTCCTTACAATCCGATTGGATTCTTGTCCCATCTGCTGATAGACATGAGCGGTCTCGGAGGCTACAAACCATGTCCCTGATAACACGCGACCGGCCTCTTCCTAGATTGGTGCGCCTGTTTCCCTTACTGACCTTTAGCTCAGTCGCCACCCTTCTATGCGGACAGACGATTGAGGTCAAGCTGGTTGATGGGCGAAACGGGCATCCCGTAGCAAACAGCTGTGTGAATGTATGGGTAGGACACCAACAAAAAGATGCGCTGGCGATTCCAACTGATAAGAACGGCGTTGCTGTTCTACGCCTAACAGAGAATGGTTCCGAAGTGAACACCCATGACCGCTGGAAAGATTGCGGAGACTTCGGCGTGATCAATCCTGTTGTAAAAGTCGAAGAATCGGTCAGTGTTAACGCCGGTTATGTTTTGTGCCAGCCTCAATCAACGGACTATTCTTGGCTCGCGGTCAAGGATATTTCAACAAAGCAATTGCTGCAACAGGGTCTTGCCACTGCTAATACCTGCGGTAAGGCCTCCGCTTCGCCGACACCTGGAGAGGTGGTCATCTTTGTTAGGCCGTTAAGCTTTTGGGAAAAACTGAAACAGTAGGTGTTCACATTCGCAGAACATGGAATCGAGCTTGGGCATATACGTCCAAATTCCAGTACGTTTGGAACAGCTTATTCGGCCCAGCCTGCACCTCTCAAGAGTGCATCAACACAATTGCGACTGATGTTTTTCTGGCGAGCGTGGCTTATTCGATTGGAGCCTATTTAGCCTTGCTTAGAGGACGTTCAAATAAGTCAACGGTAAAATCATAGATAGTTGAATGCGGTACGCTGGCCGGGTTTCAGCAACAGTTTGGGTATGACGGGGTGAACCGGGTGAGCACGATCACGGATTCGGCCTACAGTCTGAATTTTAACTACGACCCGTACGGCAACATGTCGGTTTCGAAGAACACGGGAGTAAACCTGAGCGCGGTAACTCCGGTGAACACGAACGGCAATCCGTTCAATGGGGTCAGCAACCAGCTGGATTCGGCCGGGTATGATGCGGCAGGCAACCAGGTCTCTTCTGCCGCTGGGGCGTACACCATCCAGTACGATGCCGAGAATCATCAGACGCAGCTG
>CAXTMN010000205.1:0-5362 GCA_964245395.1 uncultured Bryobacteraceae bacterium | reverse complement strand
CTGCTGAATTTCCGGCCGTCGAAAGGATGCATATGGTCGAGAAGCGGAAGATAAAGATCGTAGCCAGGGCTGTAAACAATGTGGGCGGGCATGCGTTCCCGGGGCGCGTTACGTCGTGTTTCGGGTGTTCAATATGTGGATGCTCCGTTTCAGTAGAAGAGTGCGCATATAGTCGTAACTGCTATGGCGAGTGGGGAATTGTTTGCGCGCGCACGCCGGTATGGCGCCTGGATGTTTTTTGTGGCGGCGTGGGCCGGTGGTGCTCCGCTCCATGACTGGACACGGAACGTTTGGAAAGCCCAATGGATTGCCTGTCCGGATGCGCCCGATCGGGATCCTGGTGTTTTTCACTTTCGCAAGACTCTTACTTTGGCTATTGCACCGGCAAGCTTTCTGGTTCACGTCAGTGCTGACAACCGTTTTGTGCTTTACGTGAACGGCAAGCAGATTGGCAGCGGACCGGCCAGCGGCGATCTGTTTCATTGGCGGTATGAGACGTATGATCTTGCGCCTTCTCTGCACAGCGGAGATAACGTGATCGGAGCAACGGTGTGGAATTTTGGAGTAAAAGCGCAGGTGGCTCAGATGAGTGACCGGATCGGTTTTCTTCTGCAGGGAGAGGGAGAGCTGGAGCAGTCCCTCAACACGGATGCTTCGTGGCAGGTGGAGCCGGAGAACGGCCACCGTCTGTCTCCGGTGAACTTCGGGGCAGCCTTTCATACGTACTATGCTGGTCCGCCCGGCGAGGTGATTGATGGACGAAAGTATGACTGGGGTTGGAACTCTGGGGCAATTGCCGGCGGCGGTGAATGGAGAGCGGCGATGCTGATTGGGGCCGGTGCGCCTCGTGCGATTCAGGATGCGCCCACGGCCTGGATGCTGGTTCCCGATCTGCTGCCGCCGATGGAGAGCACGCCCATTTCTCCGGGACGGGTGGTTCGATTTTCTGGAGTAACCGTTGGCGATTTGCCAATCATAGTTTCTGCAGGATCAACGGTGTCGGTGCTGTTGGACGCGGGAGCGCTGACGACTGGCTACCCCGAACTGACGATGAGCGGCGGCTCCGGCTCCCAGGTCCGGTTGACCTATGCCGAGGCGCTGTTCGACGAACACGGGCAAAAGGGCAATCGCAACGAAGTAACGGGCCGTCATATACTCGGCGTTTCCGACGAGTTCATTGCGGACGGCAGCAGTCACCGAGCATTCAGCCCGTTGATATGGCGCACGTGGCGTTATTTGCAGATGGATATTACGGCAGGTAGCCAGCCCCTCACGATCGATGCGCTTGAAGCGACGTTCAGCGCTTACCCGTTTCACGAAGAAGCGTCATTCTCCTCGGACGATGGGACCTTAGCAAAGATCTGGGAGGTAGGCTGGCGGACTGCTCGTCTCTGCTCTCATGACACCTACATGGACACACCCTACTATGAGCGCCTGCAGTACGTGGGCGACACGCGATTGCAAGCCTTGCTGTCCTATGCGGTAGCCGGTGATGACCGGCTTGCACGACAAGCAATTGAGACCATTGATAACTCGCGCACACCCGAGGGCATTACGGAGAGCCGTTTTCCGTCTTCGCTGCCGCAGTTCATTCCGCCATTCTCATTACTATGGGTCGGCATGATTCATGATTTCTGGATGCACCGGCCTGACGAGGCTTTCGTTCGCGCCCACCTGCCGGGGACGAGGACTGTTCTGGATTGGTTTCTGAGATATCAGCGGGCCGATGGATTGCTGGGAAAGCTTCCCTGGTGGGACTTCGTGGATTGGACAAAAGACTTCTCCGGGGGAGTGCCGCCGCAGGACGAGAATGGCGGTTCAGCGGTGATCACACTGCAGACGGTCGAAGCTCTGCGAAATGCGGCTGAACTGGAACGCAGCCTGGGCGATCCCGTACGCGCAAATCGTTACGCGGAACAAGCGGACAAAGCATCTCGCGCGATTCGCGAACTTTGCTGGAATCAGGCGAACGGATTGATTGCGGATACACCGAGCCAAACGCATTACAGCCAGCATGCCAATGCATTGGCAGTTTGGCTGGATGTCATTCCACAAAGCCAGCAAGCAGCGGTGATGGATAAAGTGCTGGCGGCCAATCCGCCGATGTCGACAACGAGCTACTACTTCACCTACTACATTGCGCGCGCGCTCGAGCATGCCGGGATGGGAGATCAATACCTGTCGATTCTCCAGCCGTGGCGTCAGATGCTCAAAATGGGTTTATCCACCTGGGCCGAAAATCCAGAGCCCACGCGCTCTGATTCGCACGCCTGGAGTTCTCATCCGAACTATGACTTGCTGCGCCTGGTGGCAGGCATTCGGTCAAGCGGAGCGGGTTTTTCAAAGTTGGTCATAGAGCCGCACTTAGGCCCGCTCCGCACGGTGAAGGCGTCTATGCCGCATCCAAACGGTCGAATTGATGTCGCATTTGCAAGAAGCGCGGGAGGCACAAAGGCCAGGATCAATTGCCCTGGAGGAGTGGAGGCGCACCTGGTATGGCGAGGGAAAAGTTACGAGCTGCACGCCGGAGCACAGACGCTGCGACTGCCCTAGTATTTAAAGGCGACTAGCGGTTGCATAGCACAGCGCTAGAACCGACGGATTGTTATGGCAGTTACGTCGCTAGCGGAGGGCGTTCCGCAGATCCTTAATATCTGCGCTGCATGTAAACGTGGCGTCCGCCTAACCTCATGCAAGCTCTGGTACAGGAGAGCCCAAAGAAGAGAAGAATGACTAGAGCAACGAGGCAACCGATACCGATGTTTTTTGCCAACGAGTTACCGTCTGTGGGCGAAAGGGAGGGTTGGTATGGAGCCTCGGGTCGATAGGGTGTTGAGGCCTGATATGGCGATTGAGTCCCAAAGTTGGGAGGTGGAGGGGAAGAAGTCGTGCTACCGAAGGGCGTTCCGCAGTTTGAACAGAACTTCGCGCCCTCCGGATTAGCCAATCCACAGTTGGGGCAATTCATCGTTACTGCTTACTGTAACGAATTACGCCCGAGCGATGTTCAGCCTTTTAGAACACCGATCGGACCTTAGGTTCGCGATCCCAGATTCGTCCTTTGGCAGCCTGGGCGAGGAACGTCTCAGAAGAGGCGCTGTTCTGAAGAGCGACTATCCCTGCATCAGGCATGACACCGGCCTTCTGCAGCAAGGGGGCGGCTGCACTGGTGTGCCCGATAACCTTGAGATGCGAGAAAGCATCCTGAACGAAACCCACTGCGGCTGTCTGCATGGCAAGCTGTTGGGCGCCTTCGGGAGAGACGGCCAAAACGACAGCATCGAACAAAACAGAGGGACCGCCAGCGAGTTGGAAGTCAGCTGGGATCATTTTGCCGTCCGCACCTTTTGCACCCTCGACTTTTGGGGCAACCACCTTCAGCATCGCCCCGTGGTTTTTAGCGCTGGTTTTGAGCGCAGCGACGAACGCAGAATCGGTGCCATCAGCAACGAGGCAGCCAATCATGCGGCCTTTTACGGTCGGCTTAGCTTTTGCCAGGATGCTGAGCGTTGGCGAGGGCTGGAGATCGGTGCGAGTTTTTACACTTGCCGGCGCCTTCTCAATCGGATCTGTATGACCAAGGCCATTCGCTACCCGCCCCGCTATCTTCGGGTCGACATTCGCCAATTGACTGAGCATGCGGGAACGGATCGCTTTGGTTTCCACCTTGCTCAATTCGAAGGTAAATGCGGCAACGACGTGATTTTGCTCGGGCTCGGAGAGGCTGTAGAAAAACTGGTGAGCCTGACTGAAATGATCTGCGAACGAGGCAGGCCGAGTGCGAAGTTTGTCACCTTCTTCGCGAGCGGGAAAGCTCGAGTAACCCCGTTTGGGATCGGCACGCGGGCCACTGGTTGCGAGCGAGTTGGGGGAATAATTCACGCGCCCTTGGGGAACGCCCACCTGCATATGCCCATCACGCTGGAAGTTCATCACGGGGCACTTGGGCCGATTAATAGGAATTTCAGCAAAGTTCGGACCGCCCAAGCGGGTCATTTGGGTATCGAGGTAAGAAAAAAGCCGCCCCTGGAGGAGAGGATCATTGGTGAAATCGATACCAGGGACGATATGCGTGGGGCAGAAAGCAACCTGCTCGGTTTCAGCAAAGAAGTTGTCTGGATTGCGGTCGAGCACCATGCGGCCAACGACCTTTAAGGGAATCAGTTCTTCAGGAATGATTTTGCTGGCATCTAAGACATCAAAGTCGAATTTGCTTGCGAAGTCGTCGTCGAAGAGCTGGACGGCAAGCTCCCATTCGGGGAAATCGCCGGTGTTGATAGCGTTCCAGAGGTCGCGGCGATGGTAGTCGGGATCAGCGCCGTTTAATTTAAGAGCCTCATCCCAGATGAGAGACTGCATTCCCTGCTTGGGCCGCCAGTGGAATTTCACATAAGTCGACTTGCCAGATTGGTTGATCAAGCGGAAGGTGTGGATGCCGAAACCTTCCATCATACGGAACGAACGGGGGATAGCGCGGTCCGACATGATCCACATCAGCATGTGAGTGCTCTCGGGAGTGAGCGACGCATAGTCCCAGAAGGTGTCATGAGCGGTTTGCGCCTGAGGAAATTCTCGATCGGGCTCGGCCTTAGCGGCATGGATCAGATCGGGGAACTTAATCGCGTCCTGGATGAAGAAAATGGGGATATTGTTTCCGACGAGATCCCAGTTACCCTCGGGAGTGTAGAACTTCACGGCGAAGCCGCGCACGTCTCGCGCAGTATCGAACGATCCTTTGTTGCCGGCGACAGTCGAAAAGCGGGTGAAGACGGGAACGCGCTCACCAACGCGATTGAAGATTCCGGCTTTCGAAACATCGGCGAGAGAAGAGGTCAGTTCGAAATAGCCGTGGGCTGCCGAGCCGCGAGCATGGACGACGCGCTCGGGGATACGCTCGTGATCGAAGTGATTGATCTTCTCGCGCAGCATGAAATCTTCGAGCAGCACAGGTCCGCGCGGCCCGGCTTTGAGCGAGTTTTCGTCGTCAGCGATGACGATGCCCTGATTGTTGGTCATGGAGGAGTATTCTCCTCCAGCATTGCGATGCAATTCACCGCCGCTGCCCTGGGTGTCGGGGGTCGCGGGTCCGTTTTTAGGAGTTGCTGTTTCTGGAGTAGCAGACATTCGATTTGGATTAGGTTCGGACAGGGGAGCGCCGGACGATGCGGCTATGCTCCCAGCCAGAGTACCACCGAGAGCCAGAGCATTCCGGCGGCTGATTGATTCGTCGAACATTGACATAGTTCTACTGTTGGCCTTTCACTAAGCTGTAAAAGGTTTGATTGAGCCTCGTCTATTGACGATACATTGATTGATTCTGAACCAGTAAACTTGGCAGGGCGAACTTATTGGGATAGGGTGT
>CAXTMN010000204.1:0-5390 GCA_964245395.1 uncultured Bryobacteraceae bacterium | reverse complement strand
TCATCCGAGTCATTCCTGACTACTACACGAAAGATCTTGGCGTGCCGTATTACATCCCCTTTGACGAATCCATTTTCCCGACGGCACCGATGGTTTGGTCGAGTTGGACCAGTTACTACGCTGAGGTCACCGAGAAAGACATACTTCAGAATGCGGACTGGCTCGCTCAGAACTTGAAGCCATACGGCTTCCAGTATGTTCAGCTCGATGACGGCTACGATCGCGGCAAGGCGGGGGAGCATTACTGGATCGAGCACTGGGATAAAACGAAGTTCCCGCATGATCCCCGCTGGTTGACTGACCAAATTAAAGCGAAAGGCCTTCGCGCTGGTATTTGGCTGCTTCCCAACGCCTATGCTGGAGCCGTTGAGCACCACCCTGACTGGTGCGTACGCACCAAACAGGGCAAGTTGATTCTCGATTATAAAACCCCGACACTTGATTCCACAAATCCCGAAGTTTTTGGCTTTCTGAAAACTCTATTCAAAACGCTGGGTGACTGGGGATTCGAATACTACAAATTTGACGGAGAGCATGCATTCTCGAAATATGTGCCGTCGGTGGACCATGCCAGACTACACGATCCTTCCGCTGATCCCTTACTGGTCTACCGGGACCGGCTGAATCTTATCCGCGACGTCGTGGGCCCGAAAGTTTTCATCGAGGGTTGTCCAGCTGGCACCCCTCTCAACGGAATCGGCTACTTCAATTCCTACTTCAACGGCGACGATGTCTATAACAGCTGGCAGGGCATGTACCCGTTGTTTAGCGCAATTAACGCGAATGCTTTTTTGAATCACCTGCTTGTATACGTAATGCCGGGTGAGGGCATGGATGTCGGTCCTTCCATGACCGTTGCTGAAGCGAAGCGGAGCCGAAATCCAACTTTTATGGAGGTTGCCAGCACACGCGAAGAACCCATTGTGGGCTTTGGCACCACGCTTCCAGAAGCCCGGACTTTGGCCAGCTATGTTGCCTTAACCGGCGTCGTTTACCCCTTGTCGAGTGTGCTTCCTGAATTGCCTGAGGAAAGAGTCAAACTACTTAAAATGACTCTGCCGACTATGCCCATCTTTCCGATCGATCTCTTTAGTCGCGGAACCGATATGCGCTGGGACAAGTTCAAGCACGAACGAGCTGATTCCTATATCCACAATTACCCTGAGATCCTGGACTTGAAGGTCGCCGCAAACTCGGGAACCTACGACGTCGTCGGCTTAACGAACTGGCGGAGTGGCAAGCTTCATAAACAACTTTCGTTCTCCGCGAAGCTGGGTGTCTCTTCAGACCCCTCGTACGCCGTTTTCGACTACTGGCAACAGAAGCTCCTGGGCGAATTTAAAGGTCAGGTGGAACTCGACATCGAACCGCATGATACGCGGGTCTTGCTGATTCGTGCTGTAACGAATAGGCCGGAGCTCGTTGGAGACTCGCGCCATATCACAGGCGCTTACGCCATCAAAGATATTCGCTGGAACGACGGTCAAAATCGTCTGGAGGGGTCATCCGAAACTGTTCCGGGCGAGCCATACACCCTCACCTTCTTCGTACCGCAAGGTTTCGCCGTGACTCAGGTGTCGGCCGCAAGCTCAGATGGTCAACCAATTCAGGTAAAACATCAATTGGTTGATCGATCGCTCACCGTCAGCTTCAAGGGACAGCCTAGCGCGTCACAGTGGAAACTGGAGTTTGCCCGTACCAAGCAAAGTTAAAATCGATGGAAAACAATTCGGGATCACTTGGCGCCACGACTCGCGCCGAGATCATGCAGCAGCCGGAACTTTGGCCAACCACTTTAGAGATTGTCAGCCGGCATGGCCCAGTGCTCACTCAACAAAGCGGATCTACTTTGATCAGCGGTGCAGGCACTTCCGCGTATGCAGCTTCTGCGATCGCCGAATCGTGGTTAGGCGCGGCTGCGATACCAACGACCGACTTACTCTTGAGTGACTCCGAGCATCTCGGTGAAGTAAGTCGCCTGCTTTCGATCGCACGATCAGGAGATAGTCCGGAGAGCGTCGCGACGGTCCGCCACATGCAGCGGCTTTATCCCAAAGCTCAGCAGCTCGCGATTACCTGCAACGCTATGGGCGCCCTCGCCCAGATGGAAGAAGTAGACGCTATTGTCTTAGACCCGCGGACGAATGATCGGAGCCTGGTCATGACCAGCTCTTTCTCCAATCTGACCTTGGCAGGACTGTGCCTGCATCATCTTCCGCAGTTACAAGCCGAAGTTACTCAGATTTCCAGGCACGTCGAATCGCAACTGGACGGTTTCAGTCAGCGGGCTCGCGAAATCGCTCAGCGAGGCGTAACCAGGATGATGGTCCTAGGCTCAGGACCGTTGTTCCCAATGGCCAGAGAAGCCGCTCTGAAAGTGTTGGAGATAACGGCCGGCCATTGTGTCGCTCTTGCTGAAACATTTCTTGGTCTGCGTCATGGCCCGATGAGCTTCTTGAGCCACGATACCCTTGTCCTGTGTTTCCTTTCTTCCGAGACCAGGCGACGCCGTTACGAAGAAGACTTGATTGCCGAACTCCATAGAAAGCAGCTTGGCAAACTGCTCGTCATCGCGCCTGCGAGTTTTCACAACGCTTCCGATGCTGAACTCGTCCCGGCAAACGCTCCTAACCTTCCCGACGCATTGCGAACGCCGTTTGAGATTGTCTTCCCGCAGCTACTGGCTTACCACTTGAGCCTGAAAGCGGGACTCAATCCGGATAACCCAAGCCCGACAGGAGTCATTACACGTGTCGTGCAAGGCGTCCAAATTCATGCGAGCTAATGCTGACAAGCGGGCATGAAAAAAGCAACCGCTGTCTTGGCGCACAGTGGCGGCCCAACTCCCGTCATCAACGCCAGTCTGCTCGGCGTGGTCGAAGAAGCCCGGCAACATGATCAGATAGGCGCTCTGTACGGAGCGGAGTTCGGCATTGACGGCATTCTTTCGGAATGTTTCATCGATCTGCTCGATCAACCCGAGACGACGATAACAGCCGTATCGCGAACCCCTTCTTCCGCTCTCGGAAGCTCACGCCGCGAAATCACGCAGCCGGATCTCGATCGACTGCTGGACGTCTTCCGTAAGCACGACGTTCGTTATTTCTTCTATAACGGCGGGAACGGCTCCATGGGAACCGCGCACCAGATCCAAACCTTGGCTGACAGTGCTTCGTACGAACTCCAAGTCATCGGCATACCGAAGACCTTCGACAATGATCTCCTGGAGACGGATCACTCCCCAGGTTACGGATCAACGGCGAGGTTCTTTGCTATGGCCCTACGCGACATCGGTATGGACAATCGTGCGCTTCCTGGTCAGGTGGAGATCGTAGAAGTCCTCGGCCGCAACGCCGGTTGGATCGTTGCTGCAACTTCGCTCGCCCGTGCTACCCCAGACGACGCGCCGCATCTGATCTACTTCCCGGAACAGCGCCTTTCAGTAGCAAAGCTTTGCGCGGACATCGAATCGGTTTATCGTCGGCTCAATCGCTGTGTTGTCGCTGTATGCGAGGGTCAATTAGACCCGGATGGCGGCGCTTTCGGTGCCGATACGCGCTCCGGCTCTCGCGGCAGCCTCGCCATGAATCTGGCCCACCGCCTTGCCATGCTCGTGTCGAAAGAGCTGAAACTCAGAGCCCGCAGCGAGAAACCGGGTTTACTCGGAAGGGCAAGCGCAACCTCCATCTCCGAAACAGACTGGGCGGAGGCCCGCGCCTGTGGCGCAGCCGCAGTGAGAGCCGCAATGGATGGGCGGCACGGTGAAATGGTCACACTCGTGCGAGACTCCAACTCACCATATTCGAGCTCAACCGGCCTTGCGAAACTGGAGCACGTCGCCTTTGCCGAAAAGCTTTTCCCGTTCGAATGGATGAATGACGCTCATAACGACGTCTCGCCTGCTTTCGAAGCATACGCGTCGCCTCTGATTGGCTCGGTCCCGAGACATGAACACCTCAGCTACTCTCCCGAGGTGAGCGCTCTATAACTGCCAGTTCATTCCGGCGCTTCCCGAACGGCCGACTAAAATTGTGAGCGTAGTAGACCAACATATAGCGAGTATCAGGTGCTTACGGCGGTGTGATCAAAAGGCCAGCGATGATCCGGATTGCGCATGCACTGCAGGAACGTTTTGTCTTCCCTCGGTACAAACTGAAGTCGACCGCAGCACTGTTAAGCCAGCCCGTCTTGTCAGGTGAAGAGTACGGAAATGATTTGCGTTCTATCTCTCCGGTTGAGACAAGAAATTGGCTCCTCAGGTAGGATTCGAACCTACAACCCTTCGGTTAACAGCCGAATGCTCTACCGTTGAGCTACTGAGGAGCATCACGCTCCACTTTGCGTCCCGATCTCGGTCGAGTGAAAGATGAGCCTCATTCATTAAAACATACCCCATCCGCACCCTGTTAACGCGCACGTTCCGATGCGGGTTTCGGATGCTACGCTGAAACTTCCCATGCAACTTGAGAAGGTCTACGAGCCTCAGCGCTTCGAACCGCACTGGGCTCAATGGTGGATCGAATCTGGCATTTACCACCCTGACGCCAACGATGTTCAGAACGGGCGCATGTTCTCGATCGTGATCCCGCCGCCCAATGTCACGGGGTCGCTTCACATCGGTCACATGTTCGAGCACACCATGATGGACGTTGCCGTTCGATGGCACCGCATGAAGGGCGAAACCACGCTCTGGGTGCCGGGAATGGATCACGCCGGCATCGCCACTCAGATGGTTGTCGAGCGTCAGCTTGCGACCGAAAATCTCAAACGTCAACAGCTCGGCAGAGAAGAATTCGAGCGCCGTGTCTGGCAGTGGAAAGAAGAGTACGGCGGCCGCATCAACACGCAAATCCGTCGCGAAGGCGCAAGCGTCGATTGGTCTCGCGAAAGGTTTACCATGGACGCTGGCCTTTCTCGCGCCGTTCGCGAAGCCTTTGTTCGCCTCTGGGACAAAGGTTTGATTTATCGCGGCGACTACATGGTCAACTGGTGTCCCGATTGCCAGACCGCCATCTCCGACCTCGAAACGGTTCACGAAGCGGTCGAAGGCAATCTCTGGTACGTGCGCTATCAAGTCACCGGCTCGAACGAGTCTCTTGTGGTTGCAACCACTCGCCCGGAAACCATGCTCGGCGATACGGCTGTTGTGGTTCATCCGGATGACGCCCGTTATCGTCATCTCCACGGCAAGACTGTCACGCTCCCGCTCCTCGGCCGTGAAATTCCCGTCCTCGCCGATCCAATGGCCGACCCGGATTTCGGCACCGGCGTCGTCAAGGTTACTCCCGCCCACGACCCTAACGACTTCGAAGCGGGTAAACGCCACAATCTGCCTTCTATAAAAGTGATTGGCGAAGATGCTCGCATGACTGCTGCAGCCGGTCCTTACT
>CAXTMN010000203.1:1042-5409 GCA_964245395.1 uncultured Bryobacteraceae bacterium | reverse complement strand
TTGCATGTGAAGTAAGAAGAATCACCGGTAATCGCCACTCAGCCCATGCGATGCCCAATGCTTTGCCTCCGGATAGGTCTTACGCACATCCTGCTGCGCTCTTTGCAAAGCCCGTGCCTTGGTCTCACCCCCTAGCCAGTGCCGGTAAAACTGCTCTGCTAAACATCCGGCGGCAGTCGGCTCTACGTGAGTCACAGAGGATATCACTGACCGTGCTCCAGCCGAGTGCAAGGCGCGAAGAAACCCGTTGATTTCTGTAAATCCCTCCATGCGATAGCGGCCGCCCTGGCACACATTCAAAAAAACCAGATCCGCCTTCAGCGTCCAGGAAAGTGCTTCCCGTGCTGACACTTTACGATCCGCCAAAGCGAGCTGAGAAGCAGCCAGCGGATCGAACACCTCAGACGACGTTGATCCATGACAGGAAAAATGCAGCGCATCGTAAAGGCTTGCTGCTTTCCCCACCACATCCGCCGTAGCCTCTCCATCCAGCTTCAGAGAACATTCCCGCGGTTCAACCCAGCAACTCGCGGCTTCTTTCGCTTGATCGGCAAAGCGTATTACTGACTCGTTCCACGGAACTTCCCCCACTCCCACTGCCAGGCAGGTTCGCGCTGGAGCGCTTCTTCCAGCTGCGTTCCACAACACAAACGCGGCAGACGGCGCGATTGCCAGCGGACAGAGATCTCCTAGGTAACTTCCATCGCTCAAGGTCAAAGCAGAGAAAGGCAAGCGGAATAAATAGGAATCCGGCAGTATATAAAGCACCTCCGCTTGTGCCGTGATCTTCCTGACTGCCGCCTCAATAGGAAGAAGCAGCTTCTTTGACACTCCAGGTACAGCATTAAATATGATGTCGGTCCAGACAGGACTGTCTTCGTCCGTCTGTCTTGCGGACTCCTTCGTTAAATCAGCCGATAGCGACGACAGGATCAACTCTGCCGACGGTTCCCGGTCATCAGGTCCTGCGCAGATCACCAGCGTTCCCCATCTGTTTAACGAGAAAGAAAGGAAGGCCGCTCGCTCCCGCGCCATCCAATGCCTCCAAACTTCGAAGCTTGTTTCTGCCTGCTCCACGCTGTGTGTCACAACTCTCTGCAACGAGAAAGATCGGCCCCGCTCGGTCGCCTCCCACGCCTCTGTCTGGCGTCCGAGCTGGGTCAGCGCACATGCTTTCAAACTGCAATCTACTTCCAGTTGCTCCAGCCGCTTCTCAAAGCCAAATGCCAACGGGTCTGCATCTGCGTTGATCTCCTGCTCCAACTGCTTAATGCGATCGTCCAGGTCCCGAACAGCATCTTCATATCGGTGAAGCATGTAGTACGCAGCAGCACGCACCATCAATGCTTGGCGGGCCTGCAGGCCACCGCCGCTGATCACCTGATCAAGAATCGGCAAAACCTCCTCAGCATTCCCACTGAATATCGTCTTCCCAAAATTATTTGCTGTCTCGCCTGTCCACCACATCGATTCGCTGCTGGTCGACAACGGAATGCCAGACTCCTTCAACTGACGAATTTCGTTTAACTTTGCTCGCGCTGCTTGCGACTTCGGATTGGCCGCTACCGCTTTCTCGGCAGCCGTTTGCGCCTGCCCCAGATTGTTCGTCCCACCATTTGGGCGTAACGGGTTCTGCGAATGTGCCCTCGCCGTGTAAGCGTCTGCCAAAGCCATGTACAACCGGCACTGCAAGTCGGGCAGATTCGGTGCGATCTCCAACCCCTTGTTCAACGCCTCGAGTTGCGAATCATTATCTTCAAATACCCGGTGCAGTTCCGCACGCAGCAGCCACATCTCGCTCATCAGCTCATCCCGGCGCTGCTGTAGCTGGGCTCCTAGCGCATTGTTGATTTCGCGAAGTGTCTCGAGTTTTGCGAAAGCTATCGGTTGAGCCGAATCTTGGTTCAGCCAGGAAACAAGTTCCTGCGCGATTTCTGCGCAATCGAATGCCCTCGCTGCTTCCTTAGCCGCACCAGCCGCTGATATTACCGCCGGGCTCTTGGGAACCGTTCCGGCATCAAGCTGTCTTGCGATCACACCACATACGGACAAGGCCTCGTCGGAATACCTCGTTACGGATCGCGCCAGTTCGCCTCGATTCGAGCCCGCGTCTCGAAGCACCGTATCGATCATCTTGCCGGAAGAAAAAGTGTTCACCAGCGCGCTTGCTTGGGTGATCCGAAGTTTTAGTTCCTGGTATCGAAGCCCATGCGCCTCAGCCAGCGAGCAAGCTTCCTCATAAAGCTTTTCAAAAAGGTCAGAACGGCCCCTATTCAACGCGAAAGTGCCTTCAAGCGACTTCGTCTGAATGGCCCCTTGCCAGTCCTCCAATGCAACTTGCTTCGCCGCTATGGAGGCAAGCGTCTCCCCGGAACCGCTCCCCGTTAACCCGGGCTCGCCTGCGCCAACTGAACTCTGCACAAAACTTAGTAGATTCGTGTAGGTCACCAGAAGCTGGCGCTTCGCGTTCGCGCGTGATCCGATGGCCTGCTCGGCTAGCGCTTGGTCCAGCACGCCCTGGGCCTCCTTCCATCGCCCCATCAGAATCAGCGCTCGTGCCTTCCCGGATTGTATTAACGCCCCTTCGTCCACCGCCATGTCGGCACTCTGGCTGTTTTCAACATCTTGTCCAGTAGCGACCCGCCCCAGTAAAACAGCCTGTTCCCGCATCCCGTCTTTGAAGCGTTGCCGCTCGAGAGTAAGAGCTTTCAGCTCACCTTCGGCCCACGTTAACTCGGAGTAGGCGCGCTCTGGATCGGACTCGACCGTCCGCGCTGCATTGCTCCAACGAGCCAGGTACTCCGCATTCCGGGCTTGCAGAGCTTTCGCCACCACCAGCAGCGCAGCTAAATCCATCGCCCCCTCAAACGCCGAACTTCACACCCAAGCCTGTCAGTAACTCCTTTGGCAAAGCGGAGATCACCGCCGGCAAATGCTTCACCAGCTGCGTCAAGCCATAAGCCGGAATTACTTTGAGATCGTCCCCTTTACGCTCGACCTTCGGCAACACCGAGAGAACCAGGAAAATGATAAATGCTCCCGTCACCGGATCGATAAACATATGCGGTTGTGCTGCGGTCTTCAGTGCCTCATCCACATACTTCTTCAGTGATTCGCTTTCGTTGAAGTGCCGCAACACCATCCGGCAGAGTTCTGCCCTCGCGGCAAGAGTGCCCGGATCCGCGTTTTCGTTCAGCAGATTCTGAATGAGCGTCTTGTACTCATCCGGAGCTTCCTCCTCAAGGTCTTCGACCAGTGTCCGGATCCTGTGCGACGTCGGCTTTGCTCCGCCTTCCCATGCCGCATCAGGTGTAATGTCATAAAACGTCTTCACCGCAAGAACTGCTTGCCGGTCTGAAATTGTGTCCAACGCACTCATATGGGCCAAAGATATACCACAGTTTGTCAGCAAAGATACTGGCTCACCGTGATCGCTCCCACTTCGAAAATCACCGATATCATAGTGGGCGTCACGCATGCGCCTTCCACTTGCCCTGCTCCTGGCCTTGCTCGCTGCCGCTTGTGCTCAAAGTGGCCTGCATGGTCAAGCCGATGACCAGATCGGTAACCAGCCTTGGATGAACACCGCTCTCTCTCCCGATGAGCGCGCCAGCCTGGTGCTCGCCCAATTGACCCTCAACGAAAAAATTGATCTCGTTCACGGCAACGGCATGCCCGGGTGGGGCAAGCCTCGACCGAACGCCTATCTCGGTAATGGCGGTGCCGGCTTCGTTCTCGGCATTCCCCGTCTGGGTATCCCCATGATCCAGATGAGCGACGCCGCCTATGGTGTTCGCAGCAGTGCTGAAAATGGCCGCTATTCTACCGCTCTGCCTTCCAATATCGCTGCAGCAGCTAGCTGGGATCCCCAAGCCGCTTGCGAATATGGTGCTCTCATCGGTCGCGAGCTCCGTGCTCAAGGCTATAACATGACCCTTGGCGGCGGCACCAACGTCACCCGTGAGCCTCGCAATGGTCGCACCTTTGAATACCAGGGCGAAGATCCCATCCTGGCCGGCACTCTGGTCGGCAATCGCATCAAGTGCGAACAGGCGCAGCATGTCATTGGTGACATCAAACATTACGCTGTGAACGATCAGGAAAGCGGCCGCAACGAGGTCGATTCCGTCATCGACAAACGTTCCCTCCGCGAAAGTGATCTCCTCGCCTTTGAAATCGGCATCGGCATTGCCGATCCTGCCGCGGTCATGTGCTCCTATAACTCCGTCAATGGCGATTTTGCTTGTGAGAATAAGTATCTCCTCACCGAAGTTCTTCGCCACGACTGGAAGTTCAAGGGTTTCGTCGTATCCGATTGGGGCGGAACGCACAGCACTGCCAAAGCCTCCGCTGCCGGACTCGACAAC
>CAXTMN010000203.1:0-1032 GCA_964245395.1 uncultured Bryobacteraceae bacterium | reverse complement strand
CTGAAAGACGCCGTGCAGTCCGGCAAAGTCCCGCAAGCAGACTTCGACGAGCATGCCCGCCGCATTCTTCGCTCTGAGTTTGCCAGCGGAATCGTCGACCACCCTATCGTCAAAAGCGTTGTCGATGTCGAAGGCGGATTCGAAACCTCTCGCCACATCGCCGAACAGAGCATCGTCCTGCTGAAGAACGGAGGCGTCTTACCACTCGATCGAGCGACCGTCCACTCCATCGCAGTCATTGGTCCGCATGCTGACGAGGGCATGATCTCCGGCGGCGGCTCGGCTCAAGTCGACCCACCCGGACGCCCCGCTCCCAAGTGGCAGGACCATGTCTGGTTTCCCACCTCCCCTGTCAGTGCACTGGGAGCCAAAGTTCCCGGTGCCGTTATCCAATACAATTCCGGCGCCAATCCTGCGGTTGCCGCCACCCTGGCCCGGCAGTGCGACGTGGCCATTGTCTTCGCCTATCAATGGATGAGCGAGGGCATGGATCTGCCTAACCTTTCGTTGCCAGAAAATCAGAATGCCCTCATCCAGCAGGTCGCCGCAGCAAACCCTCGCACCGTTGTCGTCCTTGAAACCGGCACCGCCGTCACCATGCCGTGGATCGACCGCGTCAACGGTGTTGTCGAAGCCTGGTTTGCCGGTAGCAAAGGCGCTGATGCCGTGGCCAACGTTCTCTTCGGCGACGTCAATCCCGGTGCCAAACTGCCCATGACCTTCCCCCGCAGCGAAGCTGATCTGCCTCACCCGCACCTGACTGTGCCGCCTCCCGGTGCGCAGGGAAATGAGGCCGTCATGCGCACAGGAGAAGCCAAACCGACCTTCAGCGTCCACTACGACGAAGGCCTGAAAGTCGGCTACAAATGGTACGATGCGGAGAACAAACCTGTCCTCTTTCCGTTCGGCTTCGGACTCTCGTATACTACCTACGGTTACTCCGGCCTGAAGCTCAATCCCGGTAAGCAAACCACTGTCAGCTTCCTGTTGAAAAACACCGGTAATCGCCCCGGCGCGGAGATCGCCCAGGTA
>CAXTMN010000202.1:333-5442 GCA_964245395.1 uncultured Bryobacteraceae bacterium | reverse complement strand
TCTGTTATTTGTGTGCGGCTATCTCTGGGCTGGCTTTTCAACCCTCTTTGAGGAGTTTCGCGACAAGTTGCAATGGCAGCGTGCGCGTAAGCTCGCGCAAGTTCGCTAATAACATCTGCCATAATGCTGACCTGATTGCAGCCTCAGATACTCCCTCCGCCCAACGCGTCCTCTATCAGGCTGATTAAATAGAGGTTCGTATGAAGCTTCAAAGTTACACCATCACCCAGGGCAAGGATAGAGCTCCCGCAAGATCATTTCTTAAATCAATCGGCTTCACTGACGAAGACCTAAAAAAGCCCATTATCGGCATCGCCAATACATGGATCGGCACCATGCCTTGCAACTTCAATTTGAGGGAGTTGGCGGTCGATGTCGCGCGTGGCATCCGGGAGGCCGGCGGGACGCCTATGGAGTTCAACACGATCGCTATCAGTGACGGGATCACCATGGGCACCGAAGGCATGAAAACATCGCTTGTCAGCCGCGAAGTGATTGCCGATTCGATTGAGCTTGTCGCGCGCGGGCACATGTTTGACGGATTAGTTGCTCTGGTGGCTTGCGATAAGACCATCCCGGGCGCTGCAATGGCTCTGTTGCGCCTGAACGTTCCCAGCGTGCTGCTGTACGGTGGAACGATTCTGGCCGGTAGTTACAAAGGTAAGGACATCACCATCCAAGACGTCTTTGAAGCTGTGGGTGCGAATGCGGCGGGTCGAATGAGCGACGAAGAATTGTTTGCCATCGAAAACGCCGCCTGTCCCGGACCTGGAGCTTGCGGTGGCCAGTACACGGCGAACACCATGTCTACCGTGATGGAGATTATCGGGCTGTCTCCGATGGGCTTGAACTCTATTCCACAAGTAGATCCCCGTAAACACGATGCTGCCCGGCAATGTGGCGAACTGATTCTGAATGCGGTTCGAAAGCAGATTCTTCCCCGGAATATTGTGACGCGCGACTCAATTGAGAACGCCATCGCCAGCGTTGCTGCTTCAGGAGGATCCACGAACGCAGTCCTGCACCTTCTGGCGTTCGCACGCGAGGCAGGTATCCCGCTGTCTATCGATGACTTTCAGGAGCTTAGTAACAAGACCCCGCTCTTGGCCGATCTGAAACCTGCTGGGAAATACACTGCCGCTGATGTCGATAAGGCGGGCGGGATCCCGGTGATTGCCAAGAGACTTTTTGATGGCGGATTTGTTCATCCGAACACTCTAACTGTTACCGGCAAGACGTTTGCAGAATCGGTGGAGACGGTGAAAGAAACGCCTGGCCAGGATGTAATCAGACCCCTCGATAACCCCATTAAGAAATCAGGCGGCTTAGTCATTCTCAAGGGGTCTTTAGCTCCCGAAGGGTCGGTAATCAAAGTAACCGGTCTAAACCGTCAGTCGCAAACAGGTCCGGCCCGTGTTTTTGACAGCGAGGAAGCGGCTATGCAAGCCGTCTTGAGTGGTCAGATCAAGGCCGGAGACGTGGTAGTGATTCGCTTCGAAGGTCCTAAGGGGGGCCCCGGAATGCGAGAGATGCTAGGGGTGACCAGCGCCATCGTGGGCGAAGGGCTTTCAGATAGCGTCGCGCTTGTGACTGACGGGCGCTTCAGCGGAGCCACACGAGGCTTTATGGTCGGACATCTGGCGCCTGAAGCAGCGGTCGGAGGTCCGATCGCCGCTGTTCACGAAGGCGATCTGATCACCATCGACATCACCAAATGTGAAATCACTTTAGATATTCCCGAAGACGAACTGCGTAATCGCCTCGCCCTGTTCTCCCGTCCGGCGCCTAAGTACAGCTTGGGAGTCATGGCTAAGTACGTTGCTCTCGTCGGTTCGGCGTCAGACGGCGCAGTTACTTCCCAGCCTTTCCTCTAACTGTTCTGAACGGGTATGCGAGCCCTCGTCCAGCGTGTTTCTGAAGCGAGCGTTTTAGTCGAGGGACACGTAACAGGTGAAATTAAAACCGGCTTACTCGTTTTTCTCGGGATACGGGCTGATGACGGTAGGAGGCAGGCGGAACATCTGGCGGAAAAGCTCATACGCCTTCGGATCTTTCCCGATTCAAATGGAAAAATGAATAAGAGCTTGGCGGATATCGCCGGAGAGATGCTCGTGATCTCGCAATTTACTCTCTATGGAGATACTCGAAACGGGAATCGGCCTTCCTACTCGGAAGCTGCCACTAGCGATTTCGCAGAACCGATCTATGAGTACTTTGTCCAGTTCTGTCGAAATAAGCTGACCGTAGTTCAGGCTGGCGTTTTCGGGGCGAATATGCAGGTCCGACTTACAAACGAAGGACCAGTTACACTGATGTGCTACGCAGAGAATTGAATCCAGTGTGAAATCTCAGATTGAGACGTCGGCGTCGGTTTGTGTTACTAACTAGATATATATGGCGAGAAACTCCGCGGCACCGAATAGAGAGATTCTGGAGGCTGCCCTGCAGGGCCTTGAGGCGCAAAAACAGCGGCTTGATAGCCAGATTGCTGAAGTAAGAGCGATGATGGGCCATCGAGTTGGCCGGCCACCGAAGCACGCCACGGCTTCTGAAGTTTCGCCCGCTCCCAGTCATTCGCAAAGTCGCAAGCGCCGAAGTCTGAGCCCCGAAGCAAGGAAAAGAATTGCCGCGGCTCAAAAAAAGCGCTGGGCAGCGTTTCGAAAATCCTCGGAGTAGGATAGGAACCGTTTATGTGCGGTGGGGCTTCGCTTGAGCTGAGCGAAGTTTTCCGGGAGTTGTCTAACTTCCCGGTGAGCACTACATCCGTTGTGATCATTGGACTTGGAACAGACCTGGTTGAGGTCAGCCGGATTCGAGAAAGCATCGTCAGTTTCGGCGATCGCTTCTTACGGAGAGTCTTTACTGAGGGAGAGCAGGCCTATGCCTCCCTGGGCGTCAACTCGGTCGAGCGGTACGCCGCTCGTTTCGCTGCAAAAGAAGCCGGAATGAAAGCTTTAGGCACGGGTTGGAGCCGGGGCGTCAGGTGGACAGACTTTGAGATCGTCAGAGCCGATTCAGGTCGTCCCACCTTGCAGTTGCACGGCACAGCGGCGGACATAGCCAGATCTATGAATGTGAAACAAATTTCCGTGTCGCTGACTCACACTGCCACGATAGCGTCAGCCATCGTAATTCTGGAATAATAACTAGTGAACGCGACCGCCGGCGGCTGCAACGGACCGTGGTCGTAACTGAGCATTCTCTAAGTATTTAGATTCCTGGTAGGTAAAGATCATTCGGTGTACAACCGTCAGGTTGCCTAACACTGCGATCACCCAAAGAACCGGAGCCATGTGATCGGTCAGTGCTCCGATAATCAATAGCACAATGCGTTCAGGCCGTTCCAGAAAACCCACCTTACAGGTAGGAACAATATTTTCGGCCCTTGTTCGTGTGTAGCTGATCATTACCGAAGCGGTCATAACTACTGCAGTTAATACCACGTAAGCGGGCCTGTTGATGCTTCCGTAGTAAACGAGTAAGCCGACCAGGAGCGCTAAATCTGAATAGCGGTCAAGGACTGAATCAAAGAAACCCCCAAAACGCGTAACTTGGTTTGTCGCGCGCGCCACACGCCCGTCCACCATGTCAAACAGACCCGCGAAGATAATAATCAGGCCTGCAATTTTGAACCGGCCATAAGCCAGGTATCCCGCAGCAAAGGCATTGATGACTAAACCGAAAAACGTGAGGACATTCGGATTTATTTTCGAAAGAGCCAAACCTCGCACAATCAGTTTGATAATTCTGTTTGCCCCAAGACCGATGGCGCGAGTGTACGTCATATCTTTCTCAATCCTCTAGGATGCCGCAATATCATGCATGGTCATAAGTCTTAGGATTTCCATCTCGCGGACGCCATCCGGAATTTGGATCTTCACCGTGTCGCCAACCCGCTTTCCAAGGAGTCCGCGCCCGATTGGAGAGCTCGTCGATATCTTCCCGTGAACCACGTCGGTTTCCTCGCTGGTCACTAAATCATATGTGAGTTCTTCATCTTTGGATAGATCGAGCACTACCACCTTGGATCCGAGACCAACGCGGTCGTGCGGAATCTTGGACAAATCGATCATCGAGAACTCGCGGAGACGGGCCTGCAGTTGTCCAAGCCTGGCATTCACAAAAGCTTGGCGCTCTTTTGCCGCGTGATACTCGGCATTTTCGCTCAGATCACCGTGCGCCCGGGCCTTCAAGATTTCTTTTGGCAGTTCGTTTCGCAATTCGTACTCGAGTGCCGTAATCTCGCCCTGCAGCTTCTTCTTCAAATCCTCCATATGCCCTTTCCCATTATATGTAGCCACTTGCGCCCGCTCCAAACAAAGGAGAAAGGACGGGCTTATGAGCCATTCGACAATAGCTAAGTCGAATTGTTACAATACTCTATAAAGGACTCTTACCATGGCCAACAAACCCGCTTTTGCCCAGGGCGCCCAAGTCGAGCACGGAAAATTTGGTCTCGGTTCAGTACTTTCCTGTAACGACGAGTACATAGTGATCAAATTTGATGAACTCGGGGAAAAGAAGTTTGTGACCTCGATTGTTCTCCCTTCCTTGAAAAAAAGCGATCGCCAGCCACCGGTTGAGAAGCGGCGCGCAACTCGAAAAAAGGCTGCCGCTCCGGCCGCAGGCGCTTAGCCCACACGCGTTCCTTCAGACATGAAAGTCGGCATCGTCGTTTTTCCCGGCAGTAACTGCGACCATGATGCCTGGTACGCTGTTTCCCATAATCTTCACCATCAAGCTGAGTTCATTTGGCACCAGTCCGAGTCGCTAGGCGACGTGGATGCGGTCATTCTCCCAGGCGGCTTCTCCTATGGAGACTACCTTCGGTGTGGTGCCATTGCCAAGTTTTCTCCTGTTATGTCTGCGGTGAAGACCTTTGCGTCTCAGGGAGGTCCGGTTTTAGGAATCTGTAACGGATTCCAAGTACTTACCGAGTCGAACCTCCTTCCTGGAGCCCTTGTCCGTAACTCAAACCTGAGGTTTGTCTGCCGCCCGGTCCCCCTCGATGTAACCTCCAGCTCCGCCTCGACTTTCACTCAAAACAGCTATCCAGGGCAGAAGCTCACTTTGCCTGTCGCTCATGGGGAAGGATGCTATGTCGCTGAC
>CAXTMN010000202.1:0-309 GCA_964245395.1 uncultured Bryobacteraceae bacterium | reverse complement strand
GTGTCCTGAACCAGCATCGGAACGTGATGGGAATGATGCCCCATCCGGAACGCTTCGCGGACTCGCTCATGGGGGGTACTGACGGTCTCATTATCTTGGGATCGCTGCTTTCTTCCCACGCGCACTTCGCCGCTCGCCCGGCCGCTCCTCGGGTATGAGCATTACCCCTGCCATCATTGCTGCGCATCAGCTAACGCCTTCCGAATATCAAAAAATTGTCGACCTGCTTGGGCGCGAACCGTCTCTGACCGAGTTAGGTATCTTCGGCGTGATGTGGAGTGAGCAATGCTCCTATAAGAGCACTCGCGT
>CAXTMN010000201.1:0-5494 GCA_964245395.1 uncultured Bryobacteraceae bacterium | reverse complement strand
CATAAGCGGTTTCAATTCCACAGCACAAGTAATCCTAACTGCACTTAAGCGATACGGGATGTTTCTCGCGGACGCAGGCACCGGACCGACCATCACAACCAGCACCGATGTGACAGAAGATAGCACCGTTATGGGAGCTCTCGGTCAAATCGGCGCTGCTGACATCACGATGTCCAACTTCGAAGCTGTTGACGAATCAAGTTTCATCGTCAGTGGCTCTTCGGCCCAAGTAAATCCCACAAACGGATACCAGACTCCGAGCACTTACGCCGTCCTGACGGCGACAGATCAATCGAATCCGAATGCACAGGTAAGCTTTCCCATTGCGCTCCAGAGCGTGAATGTCGGCATACCCTCTCCCACTATGTACATGTTGGCGGGAGTGCCGGGATACCAGTTAACTTCCTGGGTCACAGGCAGCTCTAATCAGGCGACCGCCTGGTCCTTGATATCCGGCGTAGGTTCCGTCACGGCGGCGGGGATCTACACACCGCTCGGCTCCGTGGCTTCGCCAACTCAGGCCGTTCTCCAAGCCACCAGCGCGGCGGATCAGAGCGCCTTTGCAAGGTTGTACGTGACGGTTCTCCCGATCGGAACCAATCCAGCCGGCAGTGTCCGCATCGACTCTGGAAATTCTTCCGGCTTAACAGATGGTGCAGGGAATATCTGGTTAGGTGACCAGGCGTTTGAGAGTGGAAACTACGTTGAGCTGGGAGGAGATTATCCAGGCTGGGCGAAACTGAGTGGTAATCCGGAGATCAACATCTATCAGAGTGCGGGGCATACATACGGGAACGACATAGTCTACAGTCTTATCGTTCCAAACGGAAACTATAAGGTTCGCGTGATGCTGGGGCAGCCGTACAACGGCTGTAGTGGGTGTGCCACCTTCAATCCAACCTGGCACGCGCCGCTGAACATCGAGGCGAACGGTCAGATTGCCTTGCACAGTTTCGATTTTGGTCTGCCCATCGCTTACGCCTATGCGACACCATACGACGTATTCATACCGGCACAGGTCACAAATAATGCTTTAACTGTCGCAGTACGGATCAATCTTCCGGACCTGCCGACTTCAGCTCAGCCCGATCCACTTATTAACGGGCTGGAGATTCTACCGGACAACAGCACGGCGCCCTACCTGGTCATCGATGCACAGCAACAAACGACTGTAACGGCTGGCAGCACACTCCAGCTTTACTCAGTGGGTTGGTACATGAGCAACTCTGTGACTTGGACCATATCGGGACCAGGATCGGTTAGTTCAGGTGGGCTGTACACCGCGCCTGCAACGGCTTCTTCATCCGCCCAGACCGTGACGGTGACCGCAACAAGCACAGTCAATCCAAACGTGACGGCAACTCAGATCCTAGAAATCCCTCCGCCAGCTATGTAATCTCAGTGACTTGAACGGGAATGGTACTGTAATTATTTAATACGACGACATTTAAGAGACGAAGAGCGGGAGATGAAATTTGGATGGACTTTCGCCCCGGGCGGCTTCCTTGTCCGTCGGTAGTTCCAAGGGTTTTTAGCAGCCATAGATGATTGTAGATGTTGTTTAATTCTGCAAGCTAGCGGACTTGTCCACAACGAGAGACGGTATGGTTGAAGAAATCACCTACAATCCTAATACAGTGAAGCTGTATTTGGAGTTGTTGAGAAACTGTCTTACTCGCACGATTTTCCCCGACGAAGATTACATACCCGCCCTTACACCTACTTTGGTGCCCTTTGATCCCGAGGCCCGGCGCTATGGCCGGCGGTGGCCAACGGAAGCTTTAACGATGGTGGGCAGTGAACGTTTGTCTTCGCTTGAACAACTTTGCCTTGCTGCAATCCACCAAAATATCCGTGGCGATTTTGTTGAATGCGGGGTGTGGAGGGGAGGCTGCAGTATTCTTATGCGGGGAGTCTTAGTTGCACTTGAGGACAAGGTGAGACGTGTGTGGCTTTTCGATTCTTTCGAGGGCCTTCCCAAACCTACCCTGCCGCAAGACAGGGATGATCGGCTCTGGGAAATTGATCACCTGCGAGTCACGCTGGAATCCGTCCAAACCAACTTTCGAACTTTTGGGTTGCTCGATGAGCACGTCCTTTTCCAGAAGGGTTGGTTCAAAGATACTTTGCCGGTGGCTAAAGTTGATCATATTGCGGTTTTGCGTTTAGATGGCGATATGTATGAATCGACGATCATTGCACTCAATTCCCTATACGCGAAGGTTTCGCCAGGCGGCTGGGTGATTGTTGATGATTATGGTGCGATTGAGGCCTGTCGCCAAGCTGTCAACGATTTCCGTAACGAGCATAGGATTGATTCGCCAATCGAGATGGTGGACTGGACCGGGGCTCATTGGCGCAAAGAGATATAACTTCTGGCCGTGTTTTTCGCGACCCTAGCATAGGAGTTCAGCGGGCGCCTAATCGCGAGCCAAGTCTAACCTCAGCGACAGCTTGGCGAATGAACGCAAGATCTACACGTTGAGCATCGTCGATACACGTACGCAGGAATGCCTGGCCCTGGAGGTCGAGAGCAACGAGCAGCGCTCATCCAGTGCATTAAAATATCGACTACGGCCGAGCTCACGCGGGTTTCGGGAGCGCTTTCCTTTACGCTCCCCAGCCCAAATAGAGCAGAAGGAATGGTCTGGTTATTTAGCCGTCCTGATCGTCTTCATCAATATGTTTGAAACGGAACCTGTTTTCACCAAGGTGAGATCAGATCACACATTTGCGTTGAGTCATCCTAGCCTCGATCCTTTGTTCTGGCAGGCAGAACGTTTAGGTGCCAGATGCGCTTGGTGGGGCCACGTACCTGCTGCACACTGGCTTATAGGAGCCGTCCGACCTGAGCTATTCGTTGAACTAGGAACCTATTCGGGTGTGTCCTATTCGGCGTTCTGCGAAGGAATTATCCGTGAAGACCTTCCAACCCGTTGTTTTGCCGTGGATACGTGGAGCGGCGACGAACATGCAGGCACATATAGCGAAGATGTCTACCGCGAGTTCAAGGCTTCCATGATGAACGATATAAGAGGTTTTCCACTCTGATTCAAAGTACGCTCGATGGAGCGTTAGATAACTTCCTAGACTCATCGATCGATCTACTGCATATTGACGGTTGCCACGCTTATGATGTCGTTAAACATGACTTCGAATCTTGGCGACCAAACTCACCGATCGCGCCGTGATGTTATTCCACGATACAAATGCTACGACGCAGGGTTCGGTGTTTGGCGACTTTGGAACGAGTTAACGGCGAGGCGAGGCTCCCCATTTTGAGTTTCTTCATAGCTGGGGTTTAGGAGTACTTGCTACAGGGCCAGATGTCCCGAATGCGGTTGCGGAGCTTTGCAATCTAACGGAGGCCAACGCAATAGGGACCGTCCGCCATCGCTTTTCATTTCTCGGGGAGCGTTGGGTTAGCGAGATGCACAATCGCTTGGATCGCGAAGCAATTGCACTTGGAGAGCAGAGAGTACACATGCTCGAGCAGAGTCTCGCTGAAGCCGCTACGCAGGTAGAGAGAGGCGCGCATATTAAGAACGACCGAAACGAAGCTCGTAGCTGAAATGGCTAAAGTAGTTGAACAGCAAATACTTCAGGAGCAAGTTGAATCATTTAGAAAGCTAAACTCGGAAGCCCGTACTCGTGCCGAGCTAGATGCCGCAAACAGCGGGGCAATCGCAAAAGAGGCAGCTGAAGGAGAGAACCGCAGCAGAAAGCGAGCTATTAAAAGCCGAGCTGCAGCGAGCGTTGACGGAATTTAGAAGCACGCATGCCGTCAGTCACGCCCTGGTCTCCTCTAGAAGTTGGCGCGCAACTACACCTCTTCGCTTGGTGTCACAATACGCTGTTGCGTGTGCAAGTAAACTGTTCCGCAGAAATCCAGAAGGTCTTTCATTACGGTTCGACTTTTCCCAACCGATGCAGTTCGGAACAGATTACGAATTGATCCGTCAAGCGCGGCTGATAATCCACTCCGGCTTGTTCGACGCGGATTGGTACAGCCACCAGTACCCCGATGTGCTTGCTTCTGCAACCCATCCTGCGTTGCACTATTGTGTTACGCGCAGCGGAAGGGAGAAATCCGGGACCTCGCTTCGATGCGCACTGGTATACACTTGCCAATCCGGATGTCGCAGAGGCCAAGGCGAATCCGCTCCTCCATTACTTAACTTACGGCATATTCGAGGGTCGCGAGATCCGCTCGAATGAAGGTATAGGGCCAGCTATTTCTTTAAAGGCGTCGCTGTGTCCGGTATGACCGCGCGATGCTCCTTATCGTTCTCCATATAACACAATCATCGAGATTCTTCGATTGGAAGCGTCGAACGGATCCTTCGCGTTTCTGAGACTTTGATCGGCATAACCTCGGATTTGTTTGATTTGATCTTTACGTACACCGTGTGACTGCATGAGCCTGCGGGCCTCGTGGGCACGATCGGTCGAGAGCTCCCAATTTGTATACCTCATTGAGGTGGCGTAAGTCGCTGCATCGGTGTGCCCCTCGATCATTACGGCGTTTGGAAGCCGACCTAGTTGAATTGCCAATACTCCGATAGCTTTGACGGCAACTGGAGTAGGCCGGGCACTACCGGACTCGAAGAAGATTCCGTGGGAGTCTTCTACGAGCTCGATTCGTAGCCCCTCACCAGTAATCGTCATGCTTATTTGATTCTTCAACTTCTCCATAGCAGGAACAGACTTGAGGGCCTGCTGCAGCTTCTCCTTTAATTTCTGCATGTCATCGACGGAGAGAAACATCGACTGTCCGGATCCGTTCAGCCCGCCGCGGCCAAACTCGTGCTTCCTACCCTGCGGGTCGAGGAAGTAAGAAGCGATCGACTTCTTTACCTGATCACTGCTCGCCATCAGCCAGAGAACAACAAACAAGGCCATCATCGCTGTAACAAAGTCAGCGTAGGCTACCTTCCATGCACCGCCGTGATGACTGTCCGCATGAGAGACTTTCTTTCGGATGACGATGATCGGCTGAGCGGCCGGTTGTGTGGCCATGAGTGCTCCTTATTGATGCTCATCGAAAGCTGAAGCACTTTGCGATAGCTTATTTCCGTTCTCTGGCGAGCCTGCTTCCGTCTCACCTGCAGTTGGTTGAACTTAGTTGAGTCGGAGTACCCGCAGCGATGATTGCAGTATGTCGAGGAGCAGCGGAGGCTGCAGGCATTGACTTCCCCCAACTCGCTTGCTGTATATCGAGAAAGAACTGATGGCGACCCCCGTGATCGACGTCAAGTAAATTTCCGTTTGGACAATATTTATTTTTCCCTTTTCAGAGAGAAAGTGTAGTCGTAATCGTGCGGTGGGAATGTGGGAAACGCAGCGGCGTTCTCCAATGCCTGTGGGAAGCGAAGTTTGCTTTCCATAAGCTTACAAAAGTAAAGAAAGTTTTGCCTCACTCTTAAAGTAAACGGGTTGGGCGTCCGATACGGCTATGTGGATTGCAACAACTTACAAGTCAAAGCGCTGTTTA
>CAXTMN010000200.1:5297-5606 GCA_964245395.1 uncultured Bryobacteraceae bacterium | reverse complement strand
GCCGCCGAGAGGTGTTTCTAGCGTTATCATTGCTTTCAAGACAATGATAATAGCCGGACTGATTAGTATGAGGATCGCATCTGCAGAAATGGATAGGTGCTCACCTGACGAGCTCGCAACCGCCCAGGAACAGTCCAGTCAGTGACGGCAGAACTGGGATCACGCCAAAGCTAAAATTAAATTCTCAATCGCCTCATCAATCTCCGCGTTGTTCTTATACCCCACCGTCACCGCATTCACACCGGCATGCTTAAACGCGTACCGCATCGCCGCCTGGCGGTCCTCGCGATTGAACGAGCCCTCGCCCAC
>CAXTMN010000200.1:1930-5287 GCA_964245395.1 uncultured Bryobacteraceae bacterium | reverse complement strand
GCTTCATGCTGATCACGCCCATGCCCTCCTGCCGGACCTGCTTCACATGCGTGACCACTTCGTGCACATTCCCCAGTCCATGCGTGGCGTAATCTTCCGCGTCCATCGCCGTGCCCTTATGGTTCATCCGGATCATCGCCACTTCCAGCCACTTGTTCCCCGGAACCTGACGCAACGCCGGCAGCCCGTGCACGGAAGCCCCGCGCGCGATCACCGCCTTTTTCGCCTGCGCTTCTTGAATCCCCTCCTGCCATCGCAGGCTGTCGGCCGGCCACGTATCCACGTGCTGCCAGTGCAGCAGCATCACATCGAAGTACTCGGTGTTCGCCAGTTTGCGCAACTCGTCAATCTTTGCCTGGGGATCGACATCGCCATGCGTGGTTATCTTCGACATCAGCCGGTAACTATCGCGCGGTATGCCCTTCAGCGCCACACCCAGCATCCGATGCATGTCCCCATACGACTCAGCCGTCTCGAAGAAACGAACGCCCCGGTCATAGGAGTACCGCACCAGCTTGGTAAAGTCGTCCTGTCCCAGGTCGCGCTGGACTTTCCCGCTGAGACTCCCCGTGCCAAACGCCAGCCGCGTCACCTTCACGTCCGAGTTCCCCAGCGTCACCCAGTCGGTCGCCGTCGCCCGCTCCGCTTTCGCCGCCACGCTTCCCACCCCGGCTAGTCCCGCCACCGCCAGCCCGGTTTTCAACAAATCACGTCTGGAGCAATCAGCCATCATTTCTCTCCTTTGCGCCAATTTCTACCATACTCCCACTCTTTCACTCCTGTTACGCCCGCAAGGATACTTACGCCTGACAAATGGCGTTTCACTCGCTGACAGCCGAATTGAATTCACTTGAGTGACACAAAAACCTCAAGGTACACTCGAAATGCAATGCAGCGCGGCTTAGCCAGTCTTCCGACTCTTTGTTCAGTTGGCTGCTGGAAGCTGTCTATTCCGGCCTGGTTCGACATCCAGCCTGTGCGCCGCAAACACAGGCGAACTATCGCGTTTCCCACGATCGCTCGCGGCAAAAGCGTGGCCCTCCGTCCCTGATCCTCTCCTAGTTCCCTATTTCTATTTGAGTTTGTCTCGAATCTCGCATTCGGGGCGTGCCTTTTCTTTTGATCTCAGGAGGATCAGTGTATAGCATTGTGTGTGTAAGAAAGCTTTATGCTTTCGCGTGTCTCAGTATTGTTATTCCCATTGCGTATAGCCAGGAAACACTTCCACATCTCCCTTCCGGGCAAGCCGAGACCCATCTGACTTCCATCTCCGGAACCGTTGTGGACATCCAGGACCGCCGTGTTTCCGCAGCCCATGTTTCACTCATTGGGCAATCTTCGTCCAATCCGGCCGAAACCGCATCTGACTCAAACGGTCACTTCTCGTTTCTAGACGTGCAGAGCGGCCACTACCGCTTAGTGGTCTCCGCGAACGGCTTCCAGAACCTGACCAGGCCGCTTGACACGGTTCAGGAAGCCGGCAACGACTTGACGCTCACACTTGAAATAGCTCCCGCTCAAACCACCGTCAATGTGCAAAGCGAACGAGAGGGCATCACCGTGTCGTCCCCTGTTACTGGAAGCCTCACACCTGTGCGCCTGATAGACCTCCCTCAGTCCGTGCAAGTGGTGAATCGCGAGCTCCTCGATGAGCAAAAGGTCTTTCAATATTCCGATGCCCTGAGTTATCTCGCAGGTGTGCAGCGTGCCCACACCAACATCAACGGTTCTGTCGGAAATGAGCTGTCTATGCGAGGATTCATCCTCGATACCAATAACAGTTACCTCCGCGATGGCTATAAATTCTTTGGGGTGGGGCGGTCAGATACGGCAGACATCGAAGAAGTGGAGGTGTTGAAAGGTCCCGCTTCCGCCCTGTACGGAGCCGCGGAACCTGGCGGTGTCGTCAACCTGATAACGAAAAAGCCAACGAATACCCCGGCCATTTCGTTAACCATGACCGGGGGCAGCTTTGACTTTCGCCGTCCTGAGTTCGACATCTCCGGGCCGCTCAACCCTGGCAAGTCGTTGTTGTACCGGCTTAACGGAGTCTATGAAGACACGGACAGCTTTCGACAATCTGTTCACTCTGAAAAGTATTTCATCGCCCCTTATTTGTTGTGGAGGCCGTCGGCATCCACCAGCCTCTCCCTACAGGGCGAATTCATCAATGTGGACCGCGCATCCGACTACGGAATTCCTATCCTGGGAGATCGCCCGGCGTCGGTTCCTGTCTCAACCAACTACGCCGAGCCCTGGAACAATGAAGAGGACCGGGACCGTCAATTGGGCTATCGCTTTAACCACGAGTTCCATTCCGGCTGGAACCTCTCCAACGGCTTTCAACTCTCGCGAGTCAATGCCCGTTATCTGGACGTCTACACATCGGGAGCAGACGCGACAAACCCAACGTTGCTCGCGAGGCTGTCCGATGGATTGTACTTTCCCTATCTCTATACATACTCACGAACCAACCTCACTGGGCGGCTCCAAACAGGCAGCATTACGCATCATGTCGCGATCGGCTTCGAGGCAGGCTGGGTTACTGCATCCTCCCTGGGGCCAGGCGGCTATGCGCCTGACGTCAGCATTCTCCATCCCCAGATCGGAACCGGCTTCACCGAGTCTCAGGCCATCAGCGCTTTGGCAAATCCGTACTTCGTGCTTACCTATACGACCCTGTACCATAATCAAGCGATCTACGCGCAGGATCAACTCGATTTTGGCCGGCATTGGAAGGCCATTGTCGGCGTTCGTGGCGAGAGATACTTCCAGGATTCCCTCAACACCGCTACCCATACGCATCAAACGCAAACGGACTACCCGGCGAGTCCTCGTGTTGGTTTGGTATACCAACCTCGTAGCTTCTTATCCATCTATGCGAGCTTCGTCAAATCGTTTGTTCCCACCAGTCCGGCCGCGGTCAACGCAGTAGGCAAGCAGTTCTCGCCTGAGTACAACCATCAATGGGAAGCCGGTATTAAGGCAGCATCGAACTCTGGCCGCATGAGTTCCACAATTGCGCTTTTCCAGATCGTCGAGAATAATGTGCTTGCCCCAGATCCAAACAACCGCATCTTCTCTGTTCAGAATGGTCAGGAACGGAGCAAGGGGGCTGAATGTGAATTTCGGGGCAGTCCTTTTCCAGGTCTGAATCTGCTGACCTCCTACGCTTTCACTCAAGCGGAGGTGACAAAGTCCACCGAGTATCCAGTGGGCAACATTCTGCCGAACGCTCCACGAAACAGCGGCGCTGTTTGGGCTTCGTATCAGGCGCCTTCAGGAGTCCTTCGCAATTTGGGTCTTAGCGCGGGCGTGATCGCTACCACCTCTCGGTACGACAACTTTTACCAACTC
>CAXTMN010000200.1:0-1920 GCA_964245395.1 uncultured Bryobacteraceae bacterium | reverse complement strand
TTCCCGGGACAAAACACTGGGGGCGCTCTGCTGCCCGGCTATGCCCGATTGGACGTAGGCACGTTCTATGACTTTTCCCTCGGCGAAAAACAGAAGCTCCGTTTCAGCGCCAACATCCAGAATGCACTGGATCGCGTCTACTATCTAGCGAGCAACGGATTGGATCAAGTGTACCCGGGATCGCCCATTGCCGCCTTGGTATCCCTTCGGTGGACCCGGCGATGACATGCCGCCGAAAGCTCGTCATACTATGCTCCGTGCTAATAACATCGGTTTGTAGCAGCTGCCGGAAAGATCCCCCGGATTTGTTAGTTCATTCCGAACCATCTCCCATTTCGGCTGAGAGTCTGGTGCCTCAGATGACAGCTTTGTCAGGCGAAAGGACGCTGTTGAGCTGGCAGCGGCCACTTCCCGGCGGCGGATATGCGTTCGAGATGGCGGTGAAGAAGGGGATGCATTGGTCCACTGTCCGCACCATTGCCGAAGGGCCGAGGCTGAGTATGTTCACTGTCGATCTCCCAGCGGTTGCCACTCTGGCCGGTACCAAACTACTTGCCTATTGGGAAGTCAAGGACGAAAGAGACAGCGATCACTATGCGACTACGATAAGAATGGCTGTCTCCAACGATGAAGGCCGGTCATGGGTTCCGGCTCTGACACCCTACGGTGAGTCCCTCGCAGGCCAACACAGCTTTCTCTCGTGGTTTGGAACAACCGGAGGCATCGGACTGCTATGGCTGGATGCGAGTGTTCGCTCGCACATGCGGCACGCCCTGATGACAGAGCGGGACGGTAACAAGGACTCCGATCTAGGCTCGGTGGGTCTCCGTTATGCAGCGTTGAATGCCGAGGGCAACGTCGAGCACGAGCAGTTCGTAGATCCGATCACTTGTGAGTGTTGCCCAACCAGCGCTGCATCAACCGATCGCGGCCCCGTCGTCGTGTATCGCGGGCGTCAGGAGCCGCCTGGAACTCTTCCTTCGCAAGTTCGCGAATATCGGCCTACAGTCCGCGACATCTACCTTGTGCGCCAGGAGGGTGACATATGGAGAAAGCCCCGTCTGGTTCACCAAGACAACTGGATCATCAACGCTTGCCCTGACAACGGACCGGCTGTGGATGCATCCGCAAATCACGTCGCCGTCGCCTGGTGGACGCGTTCAAACGACCAACCGAAGGTGCAGCTAGCCTTTTCGTCGAATTCCGGAGACTCGTTTGGTTCTGCATTTCGCATCGACTTCGAGAAAGGAGAAGGACAAGTCACTGTCTCACTCCTTCCCGGTGGGCGCTCGGCCATGGTCGGCTGGCTCGAAACCGGCAAGACGTGGGCCAGATACATAAGCGACTCGGGCGTCATGTCCCGGCCGGTGGTGCTTGGCGCTTCTCCTCATCACTCCCGCTTGCCCCGCTGGCTTGCAACCCGAGATGGCTCAGTAACAGCTCTTTGGACTTCGAATACGGGTGGCTCTCCGCACTTAGAAATATCCCGGATTTACCTGCACCCTGCTGCTTGAGGGCATCAGACCACCCGTCACTCCTAGTCCTCACTTTTTCCCGCAAACGCAGAATAAGCGTAATCAGCGGCCGACGGAGATCCAGCAGGCTACGTTCCAACTCCGCCGACTCATATTCCGTGAGATAGCCAAGCCTGCTAGCCACAATCAACAGCGTGTCCAGCTCACCCAAACTCCCTCGCGCCACAGAAAGATGCTGCAAAAACTCTCGGGTATGCTGACGTGCCTGTCCCTCCGCGATGTTAGCCGGAATCGAAACAGCCGCCCGACGAACCTGATCCGCCAGCGCATAAGTCTCTTCTTTAGGAAACCGCTTGATCAGCCGATACACCTCCGGAACCAGATCAATAGCCTTCTGCCAAATAATCAAATCACGATAATCTTGAACCACAAAGGCCTAATCGGC
>CAXTMN010000199.1:5280-5613 GCA_964245395.1 uncultured Bryobacteraceae bacterium | reverse complement strand
AAACTGAACCCGGCTTCGTGATAAGCCCAGTCAATCAAGCCCCGAAGGTCGGTGAAATCGCCGCATCCCCAATTACGATCGGAACGCAACCCATATAAAGTCACGTTAAATCCAGCCGTGCGGCCGCCGCGCTCTAAAAATTCGGGAAGATAGGCGCGGTCGGGACATACAATCAGGTTGCACTTGCCTGAAGAGTGGCCGTTCACACTGATCGAAAGCGAGTGATATCCGAGCGGAAGCTCAATGGGCAGCCCGAGGCGGTATACATTTCTCTGCTTCCCGTCTAACGACATCCCTCCCATCCGTTGGAGTTGGCCGCCCTCGACGCTTCCG
>CAXTMN010000199.1:0-5270 GCA_964245395.1 uncultured Bryobacteraceae bacterium | reverse complement strand
TTCCTGCAGGCTTTCGAGCAGCGCCCGCGTGAACTCGCGCTCCCGTTCCAGCGCTTCGAAACTAGACACATCGCGACCTAGCGATTGCAGAATCAGGCGGCATACATCCGCAGAAACTTCGTGCTTCCTCCCAAAAATATCCCAGTATTCACGATCCACGTTGCAGTCGTCCGCGGCTAGCAGCAAAGACTGGTCGTAAGTACCTGCTCGTCGAAATTCAAAATCGGACATGTTCACCTAAATTCTAAGAGCAGGGTGATTTCTTTCTGCCCACCTCCCGGTTCCGCACGGCATGGGATGATCAAGAAATGGCCGATACAGACAATTTCGAGATAAGCCAACCACCGGAGCTATTCGCCCGGATGGATCAAGACGAAGGGGCGGAGTTCCGCGAGAGCATCATTACAACTACCCTCGATAGTGCTTTGAACTGGGCTCGCAAAAACTCGCTGTGGCCGATGACCTTCGGACTGGCGTGCTGTGCAATCGAAATGATGTCGATGATGGGCTCGCGGTATGACGCCGCTCGCTTCGGCGCCGAAGTGTTTCGCGGCTCGCCCCGGCAATCAGATCTGATGATCATCGCAGGCCGTGTCTCGAACAAAATGGCCCCCGTGATTCGGCACCTCTATCGACAGATGCCGGAGCCGAAGTGGGTCATCTCCATGGGCGCTTGTGCCACGTCCACCGGGGTTTTCAGCAACTACGCACTGGTCCCGGTCAATCAGGTCATCCCCGTCGACGTGTACGTCCCCGGTTGTCCGCCCCGTCCAGAACAGCTGATCTACGCCATCATGCTGCTTCAGAAAAAGATCCAGGAAGAGCGCGGAACGGTCCGTCGCACGTTGAATCTCGCCTGAACGATTCCCTCACTGGGTAACCCTAACGCTTCAATGGATCTTCGATCCATGGTGGCGTCGCGTCTACTAATCGGCCCAAAACCGGATCCAGCGATTCAAGCGCCTGTTTCATCTCCCACGCTACCTTGCGGTAAGAGAAGTGTCCCTTTACTCCGCTGCGCAATCGCGAGATGTATTCGAGCTCTGCAAAATCCATCTTGAACAGAAATCGCGACCGCGCCGCAAACGGAAGCAGGTATTGTGCCGCCGGTCGCGGGAGCTTCCCGATTGCGGAATCAGCTTGCTGCAGCGCTTCTTGGAACGTCTCGGAAGCTCCGCATTTGCTTGCCAACTCAGGCGTCTCGTACCCCAGGCAGTTTGTGTATTGTTGCCGGAACTGCTGACATCGGCGATGGCGATGCATGTCCCTGTAAGCGCCAATGTCCATAACAGTATCGAAGACGTAAGGGCCGCTTCTGAATTGCCGAGGCAACTCCTCCCTGCGAGCACGATTGCCAAGAGCAACCTGAAGTAGATCTTCCCTTCGCGCTGCCGGCCAGCTTCGAGCCAGTTCATATAGTTCGCGAAAAGGTCGGTCGGTCACCGGGTACAGCAACGTCGCACAGATATCAGAAACTGTGTCGGAAACCTGCAGGAGGTCAACTGCGCTGACAGGCCGCCGTTCGGTTTTTGGCAGATGATCTTTTGCCCACTCACTCACATCTGCTCGCAAGCGAATCGCCTCATCATCTCTATCTGCATGGCGGGCGAGCGTTGGAGCAATCGCCTCTCCCATGCTGTTTTCGTCCCACCGGCAACTGGCCGGCGCAGCACAGGCCACTCGTAATTCTTCCGCAATCTGCCGCGCCTCCTCAAACTCGGATCCGTGCAGACGGCGTATCTGCTTTTCGAGAGTCCGAATGCTGGTAACTTGGCCTACGCCAGTCGGGATGCCGAAGGGTAGCAAGTATCGCGCTACGTCAAAGGCGCGCGCAGCAATGTTGCGCTCGTACGCCTCCGCTTTCATATCGGCCGGTCGAGGCAATTGCTCACTGAGATAAACAGCAGCCCTTTTTTGAACCTCTCGATAAGCGAGCAGCAATTGATCAGCGGCCGCGGAGTAGACGACCCTCTCATCCACTGTCAGTTCGGGAGGGACAACAACCTGCGAGTTTGAGAAATCCTGATATCGTGAGCTGCGCGCCTGCCCGTCCCATAACTGTTCGTCTTCGATCTCGGTCGCAGCGAGTTCCGAAATGCCTTCGAAACAGAAGGTGACGTGTCCCAGGTCAGCAATCGAAGCATGTCCATATTGAAAATAGAAGCTTTCCAGAAACTTTGAGGAGTCATGCGTGCGCACCCATTCAATCGAGTCACGAATCGAGTCGGGTGAGCGGCTATAGCGAGCCAGCGCGTACGCCAATTTCTCAGGAGGCAGCGACCCCACACTAATTACTCGCTTCGAAGATGAGTCTGGCAACATGTTGTTTTATGCGAATCAAGATTAAGAAGCTGCATCCAGACGCGCATCTTCCAGAGTATGCGCATGGGCCGCTCGAAGATGCCGGCTTAGATCTTCGCTCAGTAGAAGGCGCGCTGCTGGAGCCAGGAATCCCTCACGCAATTGCGACCGGGTTAGCCTTGGAGATTCCCAGCGGCTACGAAGTGCAAGTACGTCCGCGCAGCGGGCTGGCGCTCAAGCATGCGCTCACTCTGCCGAACTCTCCAGCGACGATCGATCCCGGTTATCGGGGCGAACTACGCGTCATTCTGCTGAATTTAGGGAAGCTGCCGTATCAGGTGCAAGCGGGTGACCGGATTGCCCAGATGGTCGTTGCCAAATACGAATCCGTTCAGTGGGATGAAGGTGAGCTTGCAGATTCTGTCCGGGGGGTTGGCGGGTTCGGATCGTCCGGCCGTTGATCGTTACTCCCGTTTACTGTCGATCTCCGCGGTAAGACGGCTCGCTAAGGGTTGTTGTTGCCCGGCATATTTGTTGCCGGCCTTCTTGTAGTACGGAACCGAGACTGGTGAAGACAGCTGCTCAAAAGTGAACGAACAAATCCTCATACCAGGGTAAAGAGCAACCGGCATAATTCCCAAATTGCTTAATTCCAGTGTTGCCTTCCCGCGCCAGCCTGGGTCGAACAGTCCTGCTGTTCCGTGCACAATAATTCCGATACGCCCTAAGCTGGACCGGCCTTCCAGGCGGCCAAGCACATCATCATCAAGCTCCAGCGATTCTTCGGTGATAGCAAGCGCAAACTCGCGAGGCTGCAGGATAAACGGCTCACCGCCTTTTACGAGAATCGTCCGCATGAGATTTTGAATGGCGCCTTTCTCCCGGACATCGATGAAGGCATGCCGGCTGTGCTCAAACACGCTGAACTCAGCTCCTAAACGGAAATCGACCGAGCAGCTGCCGAACTGCTCCGGTGGAAGTTCAGGCGAAATTTTGATCTTGCCCCGCTCTAAGTACCGGCGAATATCGACATCGGAGAGAACCATAAAGTCGGCACGCGAACAGCCATCCTAGCACGGAGAAAGTGCTATAGTAAGTGAGTTAAAGACACCCTGAGTGCATCACGTCACCCGACCTGATCGCATTTCTGCACAGTGGGCGGCTAGCTCAGTTGGGAGAGTACCGCGTTCGCAATGCGGGGGTCGTGGGTTCGATCCCCACGCCGTCCACCACCTAAATCCAGTTGGTAAACGCTTAGCGGCTACAGTTTACGCTGGACTATCCTTGACGGAGCAACCAATGTCCTACGCCATACCACGCTGCACTGTTACCAACGATCATCCGGACTGGCGGCAGGGTGAAGAAAAAAAGCAACAGGCTCCAGAGATAAGTTCGGTGAATACGGTGAAGCGTGAGCAAGTCGTAAATCGGGCCGGCGAGAACAAAGAAGAAAACCAGAACGTTAACCAAGGCAACTAGGTGTCCTCCTGCGGGCAATCTTGCGAACGCAGAGGGCATCAGCGGGCACACCGTAGCCATTAACATCAACCTTTGATGAACCTGCCGATTCCGCCGGAAGTAGAAGCCCGCCGAGACAAAGACAGCGAAGAGCAGAATATCCACTAGCGAGAAGAACAGATCGCCCTCGGGATTATGAGTGAAGGGATTTTGGCGAAAGTGAACGTACTTGGACGCCGAGTACACAACAGCTGTGCCAAGCAGAACCATGGCGCATGCGAGCAACGCCCCCGCGTAGCCGAGACGACGATGAAGAAAGATCCGACGATCTGCGATCAAAGCAGTTTGAGCTACGAAGTAAATCATCCATGCGGTGAACACGGCTCCGTGGATCTGGAACAGAAGTGACAGCGCGTGGCTCGCAAAATATGTTCTCAGATAGTACGTCCGCGAAAAGCCGAGAAAGACTCCTACAGCGCAGGCGATGGACATGGCGAGGAAAAAACGACTGTCGCGAGTCGGGTCGGGCATATGCCTCCTCTCGCGGTACGGTGGCGCAGTTGCTTGTATGGTGCTCATGGTGATCGGTCCTTAGCGCCACGGTACAGATACAATTTGCAATGCGTCTTGGTGGCCCGCTCAGCGAATTATCATTTTTTTATTGGGGCGTCTATCTAGGTGACACGGCAACTGTTATTCCAATTCGGCCCTTATACGCTGAATCCTTCGACGATGAGCTTACGGCGGGGTGAAGAACTGGTGCGCCTGGCTCCGAAGGCCTTTGATACCCTGGCGGTCCTTGTCCAGCAGCGCGGCGAAGTGGTCACCAAGCAGCAGCTTATGGATGCGGTTTGGCCCGGCATATATGTGGAAGAGAGCAATCTGGCGCAGAATGTTTTTCTCTTGCGGAAAAAGCTGGGCCAAGCGCCTGATGGTGGCGAGTATATAGAGACGCTGTCGAAGCGCGGATACCGGATGAATGTTCCGGTTCAAGAGATCGAACTGTCGCCGGAGAAGTTGCCAGACGACAAACCGCATGTGGATGAGAGCACGCCGAAGGCCGGCGCGATTGCCACCCAGGCGAGAACGTATCGCGGACTGTTGACCGGAGCGTCGGTCCTAGCTGCGATAGCTGTGGCCGCTCTCGTCACTCGGTACTTCCGCCCTTACTCGGGAAGCGTTCCCGGTACGGGCAATTTTGTTCAGATCACGCACGACACCAAGGATAAGCGGGGGAGGACCGGGAGTCTGGGCGGCCCCGACGCTGCCTTGCTGACCGATGGTAGCCGCCTTTATTTCACATCGGGCACGTCTGCCTCTCCCAGCCTATGGCAAGTCTCTACAACGGGCGGTGAGCCGGCCCAGATGCCCATTTCGTCTCCTTTTCCGCAACTACTCGATTTCTCGACTGCGCGGTCTGAACTGCTGGTTGCCGGTTCGATGGATGACGTCACGGTGAGGCCGCTCTGGTCCGTGCCAGTACCGGCTGGAGTACCACGCCGTATAGGAAG
>CAXTMN010000198.1:0-5691 GCA_964245395.1 uncultured Bryobacteraceae bacterium | reverse complement strand
CTGAAAGTTGTAGGGCCACTTGTAGCCCGGCGCCTCCCCCACAAGCTTGCTTCCCAGCCGTTGCACATACTCGGTGATGGGGCTCGAATCCGGCAGCACCGGCATCTGCCGATAAACTTGCGCCTTCGACTTCTCCCCAAGCTCTATCTGCTGTTCAGGCGAGTAGTGGTTCTTACACGGTGCAAGCTCGACCCGTGCTCCGAGATCAGGTGCCTGCAACACAAACACCGTTGATATCACAAGCAATCGTCTCCACACAAAGGCTCTCTGCAATGGTTTGCTCACTCCCGCCTTTATCCTAACTGCCGTTTCGCATCCGGAGCTCCTTGAAACATTTTTAGGTCCACCGGCCCTCTACTCTCTGAACAACATGTTCTGGAACAAAGAGCAACAGAAACCTGCCTGGAAGGATTTGTTGAAGCACGATTCTCCGGTGCAACTTCCCGCTGCCTACGATGGGCTGTCCGCCAGGCTGATCGAGCGCGCCGGCTTCTCTGCCTACCAGATTGGCGGCTTTGCCCTAAGTGGCGCGCGCCATGGTCTTCCCGACATCGATCTGGTGCGCTTCGCCGAAGAAGCCGCCGGGGTTCGCGACATCATGGCAGCCTGTTCGCTGCCCGTGCTGGTCGACGTCGACGATGGTTACGGCGACGTCAAGAACGTCACCTACACGGTGCGTTCCTACGAGGCCCTGGGCGTTTCCGCCATCTTTCTGGAAGATCAGTTAGCGCCCAAGCGCTGTGGACATTTGAGCGGCAAAAAAGTGGTCCCACCGGAAGCGATGGAAGAGAAGATTAAGGCCGCCGCTGCCGCCCGCCACAGCCCCGACTTCTTCCTGGTGGCCCGAACGGACGCCCGCGAGGCCGAGGGTCTCGATGCAGCACTGAAACGCGGCGAGCGTTATCTCAAAGCCGGCGCTGACGGCCTCTATATCGAAGCCCCTGAAAGTGAAAAAGAATTGGAACAGATCGGCAAAGCTTTTCACGGAGTACCTCAAATGACCAACATGTTCGAGGGCGACGACGAAACACCCTGGCTCACCCCAAAGGAGCTGTCGAAGTTAGGTTTCTCCATGATTCTCTATCCCACTACACTGCTCTTCCGCGCCGCTCGCGCCCTCGAGCGAGCCCTCGTCGATCTCAAAGCAGGCAAACAAACCCCCAGTAAAGAAGGCGTCCGCCTCAAAGAATACGAAGAGATCGTCGGCCTCTCCCACTGGGCCGAAATCGAAAAACGCTTCCAACACGGACAAGGGCAATAGCCAGAAACTGAGTCTGTGTCACCATAAAAGAGTTCCTAGCGGCTCCTATGATCGACGTGAAACAAGCGGTCCAGATCGCGAAAAGCAAAGCTGCGGAGATGCTCGATCAAAGCTCTTCTAATCTCGAAGAAATCGAAAGAGAATCGTACAAAGATCGCGATGCTTGGGCGATCACTCTCAGCCTTCCACGCGATATCGAGCAGCTACCGCCCATCGTTCGTCTCGGAGCCGACCCACTGCAATACAAACGATTCTTTATTGATGCTGAGAACGGCGATTTCCTTGGTATGACGCTCCGCGCAATCGTCTCTCGATGACATCGGCGGCAATTCGTACTGACCGTTTGCTGGTCGATACGAACCTCCTTGTACTTTACGCGGTTGGAACCGTGAACCGAAACCGTATCGAAGCCTTCAAGCGAACGAGCAAGTACACGGTTCAAGACTTTGAACTCCTGCTCCGAGTACTTTGGCAATGGAGATCACTCCACACAGTTCCACATGTACTGGCTGAGGTAAGCAACTTGACTGACCTGCGCGGTGAAGAAAGATCTCGATCGAGAGAAGTTCTTAAAGAGACTATTTCAACTTTGACGGAAGTAAACCTTTTAAGCATTCGAGCCGCACAGCACCCCATTTATCCGGATCTAGGCCTTGTTGATGCAGCGATTGCCACCGCCGCCCGCGAGCATGGATGTACCGTGCTAACTGACGACCTTGACCTTTATCTCCGGCTACAGCGTGACAAGATAGAAGCAATTAACTTCACCTACCTGCGCGAGCAAGAATTTGAGCTCTGACCACGAACGCAAACATGAGTGTCCCTTCAAAGATTGAATACGTTGAAGGGGACGCAACAAGACCTGAAGGAACCGGCCTCCGCATCATCACTCACATCTGTAACGACGAAGGCAAGTGGGGCAAAGGTTTTGTCCTTGCCATTTCCAATAGGTGGAAACAACCGGAACAGCAGTACCGGCAGAGTTTTGGCACAGGCACTAAGCCACAGCTAGGTGACGTCCAGTTTGTGCAGGTCGAGCCACACATCATAGTCGCCAACATAATCGGTCAACACGGCGTACGAAGAGCGCGTTCTGACAAACCACCCATCCGCTACGAGGCAGTTGAAAAGGCTCTAAGTACAGTAGCGGAATACGCATCGAAGCACGGAGCTAGCGTCCACATGCCCACGATCGGTTGCGGCCTTGCCGGTGGTAGCTGGCAGCAGATAGAACAAATAATTAGCCGCACACTCAGAGCAAAGGGGCTGGAGATAACTGTATACAAACTTCCTGCGTGACCCGGCAGCGATAGAGCGGCGGCTATTTGCATCCCCCGCCGCTCTTACAGCGATAAGCGCTCTCGATTCTAGGCTTTTCTGATTTTCCGGACTAGCGCACCAGCAACCAAACCCATCCCTAACAAGAGGTAAGAAGCAGGTTCCGGAGTGCCCGTGTCAGCCCGGCTCGCGTAATCAAACGAAAGGTCCTCAACCAGATCAGTCGGGTGTTGAAGTGTCAGAGTCGATACGTAAGTCCCGTTCCCATCAAATTTGTCAACTAGGCCCGCGTAAATATTGGAGACATAATAATCTGTGCCGTCATAGGCAATTCCTGAAGCACCGTAATTTGTAGTGATGAAACCGGCCTTCACGAGATTTCCGTTTAGATCGTATTCATCATAAGAAGACGGGTTGCCGTAACCGCCATCCGTTCGATTCGAGAACAAGAACCCATTCGCGTATTCCAGCCCGTCACAGTAACCACTGCAATTCGCCAGCGAAAGAGTTTTTAGTAGATTGCCGCTCAAGCTGTATTCATAAACGTGATTAGTTCCCGTATAGTCGCCCAGAAACAGATTGGTCCCGTCATAAGCGATTGTTGCCAATCCGCTGGCGCCACTTACTGAGAAGACAGCGCCCATATCGGCATTTGCTTGGAGATTGTAGGCAAACACACTGTTTTGATCTGCCTCTGTGTAATACAGAGTCGAGCCCACCGTGACCACGCCTCGTCCATTCGAGACATGGGCAGGAACGATCGTGTTGATCAGATTGCCGGTGGCCGGGTCGTACACCTGTATGCCCGAGCCGCCGGCACTATTCGCATAGAGACTAGACGAATAAATCGGCATTCCAGCGAATATCAAGAGAATTACACCATTAACAAAGCTCTTCAAAAGTTCCTCCTGGCTACAGCGAGAGATGATTAACAGAAAAGGCTATAGCTCAGTCAATAGTACGGACAATACTGCAGCGTGTCAGTAACTGAAACCCATTTACGTACTGAGTCCCTCAGTGTGAGTATTGGTACCGATAAGGTGACCAAAAGTAAAACCGACAGCTCTGTCAATTACGTACAGGGCTGCAAAACCTTAGGCAATGTTTACCGTGACGACATTTTGCTAAGCCCGGCTTTGTTGAAGATCCTTGGGGCTCACTGCACGAGAACTCCTGCGTAAGATCGAAAGCTTTTTAAGGCTGCAACTTCCTTCCGTTCGGAACCGGGTACATCGCGTGACACACGACTAACTCTCGGCAGTGACGGCTGAAAGATGGCAAAGGCAAATACGCTGCGGCTACGTCGAACCAGTCCCCGGCTTGATTCGGCCCTGAATGAACTTCCCAATAATAACGGCGAAGCCACCAATCCCGAGGCAACTCGCGGTAGCTTCATGCCCTTGGAGTGCAAGATACGTGCTAGCGCCCAGGAACCCAAATGTCACCACAAAGGCGAGATAGAGAGACAACCGGTTGTACTTTAATTCCTCTCGAAACTCTTCTCTGCGAACATCTAGCTGAGCTTGCAAAAGTTTCTGCTCAGCAAGCTCTACTGCATATCGCGACTGGCTCACCGAAACGTGATCTCGTGACGAGGCGATCATATATTCGATAAACTTCGCCGAAAGACCAGGCGGGAACTGTTCCAGTTTTTGAAGAAGTGCGGGAGGTAGGTCGTCTTCGTTCTGAGGAGAAGGATGGGGCGTAGCCACGGGGTACTAGGCTGAATGCTTGGAACGGAGTTTGTCTATTTCAACCGTTTCTGACCTGATTGGAATCTCATACAGCTTCTGATTTAACTCCCTCATATAAGCGTCCAACTTGGCCGACGCTGAGGACGCATCTGCATTCATTCGCTGCAAGGGAGACTGTGAAAAGAAATCAGGCGTTGAAACTCCCCTGCCGCGTTTAGTGACTATCGGTTCTGCAAAGAATCGTTTCGGGACGGCAAGTCCAAACAATGACCAAAACCCGCGCCACATCGCGTTGACTTTGTCTTGCCGGGTCATCAATCATTATTGTAGTCGGTTTCGTCGGTTCCTACCCAACACCGTCAAGTACGACTATCAGAAAGATTTACATTGCTGGGCCCTAAAGCATGTTATCGCTCGAACATCATTTCGCGTCTGGTAACGCTGCGAATCACCGCTTCTTCCGATCCATATACAGAGTACGGATGGATATTCATCCGATCCAGCTTTCTCAAGAAGAAAAGCCACTCCGATGCCGGTATGGTGATTTTGAATAGCTCAGCTCCGGAAGCGGATATGGCTGACTCTTGAGGCCGAAATGCAAATCATCACCGAACTCACCAACGCACAGAGAATACTGACTCTGCTGCAGTATGTGTCGCCGGTGCGCTCGGATGTGTGGCCCTACGACAAAGAAATGTTCATTCGAGCCAAAGCTGGTAAAGGCATTGCGCAACATGGCATAGACACATACATGTTCGATGTCCCGAGACATTGTGTCGAACGCGAAAAAAGCAGCGACATACGGCGAAGCAGTCCAGTCTAGCAGCGGCGACGGAAACCCGTGATGCCGAAGATAGATCATGTGTGGGTAAACTCCGGGGTGACGTTGCATGAAAGAGTTAAGCCAATCTCCGCTACGCTCTTTCAACAACTCGGTGAACTGCCCGTAGCCTCAGACCAGGTTGAATCCGTAAGAGTCTCCACAGCCGATCGTGCATTCATGATCTTTCCGTAATATTCCAAAAAGCTCAGCACTGACCTGTTGTTCTCCAGTGGAAACGATAGTTCAAGTGTTGTTTCCAACTGCCAATTAGAACTTGCCAGACCTCTAAACAGAAGCTCGGGTATCGCGAAACCACCTTCTTTTTTCAAAAGGGCTCGCTGGTCCTCCACCTTTTGAAGCTCCTCTTCAAATCGCATCCAATTATCCACACTCTTGAGTACAGAACCACCCATGACCGAGGGTACCGTTGACCTTAGTGGCAAGCGCTGAGCTGCTACGTTCCCGCCGTGCAGGCACTTATACATCGAAATACTCCCTCCCCAACTCCGTCCAACCCAACGAAGCGCCACATCGCCCAGGCTCAGTCTCAGCCAGGCAATGCCCCCCCCCAAAACAAAGTCCACCCCACAACCAAGCCCCCCCGCATCGAGCCCCTACGCATCGCTCGCCCTCGG
>CAXTMN010000197.1:0-5772 GCA_964245395.1 uncultured Bryobacteraceae bacterium | reverse complement strand
GAGAACATCACGAAAGGCCAGACCAAGTAAAAGGGCTCTTCTACACACAAGGACCAAGTCTGGTTGAAAAAACCCGGTTTCGGGAAGTAGGGGAGAAAGTTCTGAACAAAGAACACAGATTGCCGCCACGGATACACGAGGTGCATGGAGGCGTAAAGCGCCACAGTAAGCGCCAGCAGCCCGTAGTAGAGCGGCCAGATTCTCAGAACCCGTTTAACGTAAAAATCTCTTAAAGCTTGCCAGCTCGGGCTCGCCTGTAACAAAATTCTCGTAATCAGAAAACCCGAAAGGACAAAAAAAACGTCAACCCCAATCCAGCCGAACTTAGCGATCCGTCTGAGCAGGGAGGTAGGGAAGAGCGCCGGCCAATTCCCAAAGCTGTGATGCAGCAGTACGAGAAGGATCGCGAACGCCCGCAAACCGTCCAGCTGAGGCAAATAAGGAAGCCTGTGACTGTTGCTCATTGGCTCAGGTAAGCTCCCGAAAATGGCGAGTTCAGGTAGTTCATTGCTTGCAGACGTGAGCGGGCTGCGGCAATGGCAGCAACAATCTCTGGCGCTGACAAATTATCGATGCAACAGGCGTGATCTGCCTGGCAGGCCTCTTCACACCCGGGGGTAGCCGCCGGTTGCAAGACCGACGTCTGGGGAGATAGCGCCGCAAAACGCACAGGCGAGTTATTGTGAGCCGCCGACCCACCGAGCGGATGGCAGCAAATTTGCACGACCGGAGTACCAGCCGCACCCGCCAGGTGAGCAATTCCGCTGTCCATTCCCACGAACAAATCGGCATTCGAGAGCAGCCGAACCAGTTCTCGAAAGTTTTGACCGCACTGCACATCGGTGCGAGGCGATGATCTAGCTATCTCAGTCGCCAGCTCTCGATCACCGCGCGATCCGACGATCGTGAACTCGAGATCGGGGTCTTCAGCCGAAACAGCGCGGATGACCTGCGGCCATCGCGCGATCGACCAGGTGCGACGCGCAATCGCCGCAAAGGGCCCAATAACAATTCGTCGCTTCCGATTGTGGGTCGGCACTTTACCGGGAAAATCTCGCAACGAGCCGGCAACGGGCCCTACCTCTACCTGCTCGTGTTCTTGGACCAGACTACGAATGTAATCAGATTCATGCCGGTTGCTGGTATCGAGGGAGAGATGCGTAAAAAACGTGTCATGCATCCAATTGCGAGCGTGTTTTTCTGGGTTTACATGCTCGGAGAAAGTCACCCGCCTTCTGGCTCTGGAGAAAAAGGCGATAAACACAGCGCCCCAGGAATCCCAATCCCAGCGCGGAACCAATGCTAGCTCGGTATCACAGGACAGACCATTCTTGAAGACAAAGCGAAGAGCCCGTAGCGGTTCGAACAAACGGCCGAGAGTCGACTGGCCGAATCGGTACGGCAGCTCTTGGTCAATACAGTCGGGGATTAACTCGCGAATTCCGACCACATAGGGACGAACAACCAGGGTAATCTGATGACCCGGATACTTGACGCGCAAGGCGCGGAAAATCGGCAGCACGAATACGTTGTCTCCGATTCCGCCCAGCGAAAGGATCAAGAGCCGCGGGCGGGTTTCCGGCCGGGCTTTTCGCCGGTTCAGGTATGTGAGTGGCAACAAGGACCAGGCGAGGGTAGTTTGGAGAGCTGCAAAGATCGCAAAAAAGGTGAATCGCCCGCGTCCGCCCAATTTCGCTGAGCTCTTCGTTTCAGGAGATCGCACGAGGTGCTCCGGAAGGCAGGTGAGAACTCGGCCCATTTACGAAACAGTCACTGGCCGGCGAAGACGAAAGGAAGGGTGACAGTTCAGACCACACAACCGGTGCAGTCCCTACTTTGCGCACGACGATACTTGCGGCGATATTACTGAGTTCGAGCGCCCTCAGGGCCGACAGCCCGGCCGATACGGCGAGTGCATAGGTAGCCACCACCGTGTCTCCGGCGCCGGAAACATCGAAGACCTCTTCAGCCAACGCAGGCAGATGTTGAACCCCTTCCTGCGTCAGTAAGCTCATACCGTCCGCGCCCTGCGTGATCAGCAGCATGGCAGCCCCAATCCGCTTCCTGACCAGAGATCCGGCAACCGCTAGCTCTGCGGTGGGGATGCCCATGGCGCGGGCAGCGCTCTGAAACTCCTTCAAATTTGGCGTCAGGCAAGTCGCCTGCGAGTAGACCTGATAGTCGTCTTTCTTGGGGTCGACGAATGTCGGGATTTTTCGCTTGTTACATTCCGAAATAATGAAGCGAATCAGGGGAGCCGTCAGGACACCCTTCGCGTAGTCAGACAGAATCACACCGTGCGGCTCAAATTGAAGCTGATCGACAAAATGGTCTTGTAAACTCTGAGTCGACTCGGCCGAAAGATCTGCCGTGCTCTCGTGATCAAATCGGACCAATTGATGGCTCCCGCAGATCACTCTGGTTTTGCAGGTGGTCGGACGCGTTACGTCTGTGATAACGCCAGCAACGCCGATTTGCTGGTCCTCGAGCAATCGGGTGAGGGCCGCCCCGGAGCTGTCAGCGCCCACCACGCCAGCCACAAACGTCTGAGCTCCCAGGCCGGCAAGATTCAGAGCCACATTTCCGCCTCCGCCAGCGGTGACCCATTCGCGAGCAACGTTCAACACCGGTACCGGAGCTTCGGGCGAGATCCGGCGGACATCGCCACTGATATAGCGATCGAGCATCAAGTCGCCTATCACGAGCATGCGCACGTCGCGAAACGTCATCTCCGAATCCGCTCCTGGTCCGTGATCCGTCCGGCTAGGGAAGTGAACCGCCATCAGAGGCTCGTCTCGGTAAAGAGATTGTCCAGGAACTCGCAAATCAAGTGATAAGCAGCCAGATGAAGTTCCTGCACGCGCGCTGTCGTTCCGGCAGGAGCTGCCATCACCAAGTCACTGAATTGTGCTGCCATTCCGGCTCTGCTCCCAGTTAATAACATCGTCTTCAGTCCCAGCTTCCGTGCTACTTGCAGCGCTTGCACAACGTTCGGCGAACTGCCGCTCGTGCTGATCCCCAGCGCCACATCACCGGGCTGGCCAAGCGCCTCAATCTGCCTGGCGAACACCCGCTCGTAGCAGAAATCGTTGCCACAAGCGGTGAGCACCGCTGAATCCGCAGTCAGCGCCACCGCCGGCAGAGCTCGCCGCTCTGTCTGAAAGCGAATCACTAGCTCGCCGCAGAGGTGCTGAGCATCAGCCGCGCTTCCGCCATTCCCAAAAATCAGGAGCTTCCGACCATTATTGAACGCTGCTCCCAGTAAGCGGGCCGCCGCTTCAATCTCCTCGGGAAAAGCAGAGTTCGATGCCGCCTCAAACATTCGGGCAATCTGCTGAAGACGGGCCGCAGCAAACGGCTTCCGTTCGCAATCCAGGGCGTTTACCCCTTCCATTTCGGTATCGATCATGACGCCTTTGCTGCAGGGACGAAATTGACGATCAACTCCACCGCGCCGCGAAAATCGGTCGCCCTGCGGTCCCGGTCATCGCTGCTGGGTTTTGAAACGAATATCCCGTGACACCCGGCTGCTTCCGCCGCTACCATGTCCGAATCGGAATCGCCGACGAAGAAGCAGCTCTCGGGCTCGGCCTCGAAATAACGCAACCCTCTTTCCAGCAAATCAGGAAGCGGTTTGCGGCACCGGCAATCATCAGCCACCGAATGAGGACAGAAGTAAAAACGGGAAATCCGGACGCCAAACGCCGACAACAGGCGCAGCATTTCCGCATTGACGCGCACGAAATCGTCATAATCGAAATAGCCGAGGCCGATGCCTTGCTGGTTGGTGACGACCACCAGAGAATAGCCTTCGTCCTGCAATGATCGGAGTCCTTCTCCAACATACGGCAGAAGCTGTACCTTGCCGGCTTCGCGAAGAAAGGGAATATTCTCGATAAGTGTTCCATCGCGATCGAGGAACACGACGCGCCCGGCTGGCTTTTGGGGGACAGTTAGCGCTGCGGTGTCGTAGGCGGCTAGGTCACCGATTCTTTTCACAATCGCAGACGTGCTGATCGCGTGTTCCACCGGAATGACAACACATCTGCCTCCATAAGAATGAACTAGTGGTCCCGATTTCAATTGCTCTACCTGGTAATCGCCGCCCTTAACGTACACGTCCGGCCGGATCAGTTCAATGAGGTTTGCAGGACGGGTTTCGGTCATCACCGTAACGGCATCGACGGCGCTAAGCGCCGCCACAACCACCGCTCTCTGCTGCTCGGCAATGATCGGCCGGAGCGGATCCTTGTAGGCTCGGATCGACTCGTCTGAATTGACGCCCACAATCAGCCGATCGCAGAGCGAGGCGGCTTTTTCAAGGTAGGCCACATGCCCTGCATGCACCAGATCGAAGGCCCCGCAAGCAAAGCCAATCGAGTAGCCTGACGTCCGCTGTGCCGACGTCCACGCGGCGAGGGATTGATAAGAATGAAGTTTGCTCATTGCACCGGCGGCGAGACTGTCAGGGTCTAAACGGCGGCAGATCTGGTTGACTGAACCGCAGAGCTGACCTGTTCTTCGATCCAGGAGTAAGTCTTCTGCAGGCCTTCGTAGAGCGAACGCGATGGTTTCCAGCCCAGCTTTTCCGCGATGAGGCGGTTGTCTGAATTACGGCCTCGTACCCCCAGGGGGCCAGGAATGTGCTGGAACGATACCTGTTTCCCGGCAATTTGCTGAATCATTTCCGCGAGGCGGTTGATCGTTACCATCTCCTCGGATCCAATGTTGACCGGTCCGGTGAAATCTGAATCCATCAAACGCCGCACTCCCTCGAGACACTCGTCAATGTAAAGAAAGGACCGGGTCTGCTTCCCATCGCCCCAGATTTGAATCGAGCCGCCGTCGGAAGCTTCCGCAATTTTCCGGCACATCGCCGCCGGCGCCTTTTCTTTGCCGCCCGTCCAGGTCCCTTGCGGTCCGAAGATGTTATGAAAGCGGGCAATGCGCACCTGAATGCCATAATTGCGCATGTAGGAGAGGTAAAGACGTTCGCTAAACAGCTTCTCCCAGCCGTACTCGCTGTCAGGGGCAGCCGGATAAGCGGACTCTTCCGAGCACTTGGGATTGTCCGGATCGAGCTGATTGTACTCCGGGTAAATACAGGCCGACGAGGAGTAAAAGAACCGTTTCACCCCCGCCCGATAACCGTACTCAAGTATGTTGAGGTTGATGCTGGCCGAGTTGTGCATCACCGCTGCATCGTGCTCACCGGTGAAAATGTACCCGGCGCCTCCCATGTCAGCCGCCAACTGATAGACCTCATCGATATCGGCTACTGCTACTTCCGCCATGTCCTGATTGCTTAAGTCACCAACCAGAAATTCGTCCGCAGGAGACTCGGCGTATTCGTGGCGCTTCACGTCCACGCCACGGACCCAAAACCCCTCCGCCTTCAATCTCTTTACCAGATGGCCGCCAATAAAACCGCCGGCTCCACCGACTAAAATACGTTTCACGTTAATAGGATCCTTCCTGTGTGAGAACTACTCTTACGGTTCGAATAAGTACGTATAAGTCCAGCCAGAGCGACCAGTTACGGATGTAATACTCGTCGAGCGATGCCTGCACGGTAAGATCGCCATCACTGCGGGCAGCGACTTGCCACAGCCCCGTGATGCCCGGGGTGACCTGCGTGCGAGCCATCCGTACGTCCGGATCAAACATCGCGTTGTGATACGAGGGGAAGGGTCGCGGTCCGACAAGACTCATCTCTCCTTTGAGAACGTTCCATAACTGGGGAAGCTCATCCAAGCTGGTCCGCCGCAGAAA
>CAXTMN010000196.1:0-5840 GCA_964245395.1 uncultured Bryobacteraceae bacterium | reverse complement strand
CCGCGCTCAAGCGGCAAATGCCGTTGCCGAAACCGCCATTTCCGCCACCGCCACTGCCGAAACCAGCGTTACCGCAATGGCCGCTGCAGTCTCTCACCAAACCCCGCTGCACCAAAATGGCTTCGAATTTTCATCTGGCGCTAATCGCTATCCCTCGCTGCCCGATCTCGACTGCCTCCGCTCACAAATCCCGGCAAAAGCCTCCGTAACAGCAGCCCCAATGGCTCAGGAGAGATAATCATCACGAGCAAATGTTTGATCTGTCCGGTAAGCGCGTTGTCGTCACAGGCGGTTTAAGCGGCATCGGGAATGCCATCTCCCGGGTATTCGCCGAAAATGGGGCTGCTGTCTTCATCCTCGATCGAAATGTGGAAGCCTCTCAGGGCGTAATTGACCAAATGCAGGCGTCAGCGCAACAGGTACGCGCGTATTCCTGCGATGTCGCCAGCCAGGCTTCCGTTCGTTCCGTCATCGGCGAAATCATTTCGGACGGAGGCCTCGATATCCTCGTGAACAACGCGGGCATCTCCCACATCGGCAATCTCGAAACCACAGGGGAAGATGACCTTCAGAGACTCCTCGACGTCAACGTCAAGGGTTACTACAACTGCATGCAGGCCGTCATCGGCCACTTGAAAGAGCGCCGTCGCGGCGTCATTCTTAATATGGCTTCGATCTCTGCCACAACCGGCCTCGCCAACCGTTTTGCCTACTCTCTCACCAAAGGCGCCGTTGTCTCCATGACTTACTCGGTCGCACGCGACTACCTGTCCTACAACATCCGCTGTAACTGCATCTCTCCAGCCCGCGTGCACACGCCCTTTGTCGACGATTACCTCCGAAAAAACTACCCCGGTCGCGAAGGGGAAATGTTCGAAACTTTGGCTCACTCCCAACCCATCGGCCGCATGGGTGAACCTCACGAGATTGCTGCCCTGGCCCTTTTTCTCTGTTCCGATGAGGCAGGCTTCATCACTGGCTCTGATTACCCCATCGACGGCGGCGCTCTTCATCTAAGCGTTTAGCTCGAGCAAGCTTATGATCCAAGACCAGTCGCTCCTTGCCATTCTCGAAAGCAACGACCCCGGCGTTCTCAGCGTCCCCACTCACGCTCCCGGCCCGCAAGGCCCTTTTCTTCTTGATCCCGAGATGTTGTCCAATGCTCCTTCAGGCAATCTCTTTGGCTTAAGTCAAAACCTGGGAATGGGCTGGAACCCGGCTCATTTATCCGGCCCCGAGCTGCTCATCCTCAGCACCCACGGCGGAGTTCGCGCCGAAAACGGAACTCCTATCGCTCTCGGCTATCACACCGGTCATTGGGAAGTGGGTCTGCTCGTTCAGGAAGCCGCGCGTGAGTTGCGTTCCCTGAAAGCCGTTCCCTTCGCTGCGGCCTGCACTGATCCCTGCGACGGCCGGACTCAGGGCACCGTGGGCATGTTCGACTCGCTTCCGTATCGCAACGACGCTGCGCTCATCTTCCGTCGGCTCATTCGCTCGTTGCCTACCAGACGAGGTGTTCTTGGTGTCGCCACCTGCGATAAGGGTTTGCCCGCCATGATGATGGCCCTGGCCTCCTGTCACGATCTCCCCACCATCCTCATTCCTGGCGGCGTCACCCTGCTTCCCGATGAAGGTGAAGATGCCGGAAAGGTGCAGAGTATCGGTGCTCGCTTTGCACATGGCGAAATTACCCTCGCCCAAGCTGAGGCTGCTGCCTGCCACGCCTGCGCCACTCCCGGTGGTGGCTGCCAATTCCTCGGCACCGCTGCTACGGCCCAAGTCGTCGGCGAAGCGCTCGGCCTGTCTCTGCCGCACACCGCCCTTGCGCCCTCCGGTCAGCCCATATGGCTCGATGCCGCCCGGCGCTCTGCCCGTTCCGTGCTCCGGCTCGCCAGCAAAGGGCTCACCACAAAAGACATCCTGACGCAAGCCTCCCTACAGAACGCCATGGTCGTTCATGCCGCCTTTGGAGGCTCAACCAATTTGCTGCTCCACGTTCCGGCCATCGCCTTCGCCGCCGGGCTGAGACGTCCCGCTGTCAGCGATTGGGTCAGTCTCAACCGCCAGGTACCCCGGCTCGTCGACGCTCTGCCGAACGGCCCGAAGAACTTCGCCACCGTGCAGGTGTTTCTTGCCGGAGCCGTTCCCGAAGTCATGTTGCACCTGCGCCAGGCGGGCCTGCTCGATACCACCGTCAAAACCGTCTCCGGCGAAACCCTGGACACCTGCCTCGATTGGTGGGCCGGCAGCCAGCGCCGCCATCAGTTGCGCAAAGAACTGCTTACCCGCGATGGCATCGACGCCTCCGACGTCATCATGCCGCCCGATGTCGCCAAAATGCGAGGTCTTTCCCCCACCGTCAGTTTTCCCGTCGGAAATCTGGCCCCCGAAGGTTCAGTTGTGAAAAGCACTTCGATCGACCCCACCATCGTCGACGTCGACAATGTCTACCGCAAGCGCGGACGCGCCCGAGTCTTCATCAGTGAGGCCTCTGCCATCCACGCCATCAAACATCGTCAGATTGTTGACGGCGAAATACTCGTTCTAATCTGTGGCGGCCCCCTCGGCTCCGGTATGCAGGAAACTTATCAGGTCACATCGGCCCTGAAACACCTCCACTTCGGCAAGCACATTGCCGTCATCACGGATGCCCGCTTTAGCGGCGTCTCCACCGGAGCTTGCATCGGCCATGTCTCCCCTGAAGCGCTGGCCGGCGGTCCGGTCGGCAAACTCCGCGACGGCGATCTGATTGAAATCATCATCGACCGCACATCGCTCGTCTCTTCAGTCAACTTTGTGGGCGAGAACAACGAAATGTTTACCTCCGAAGAAGGCGCCCGGCGTCTCGTTCTCCGCTCTCCACGTCCTGATCTCGCACCCGATCCGCTCCTGCCTGACGACACGCGCCTCTGGGCTGCACTGGTCCAAGCGAGCGGTGGTGTCTGGGGCGGCTGCGTCTACGATCCTGAGCTGATCATCGCCGCCCTGCAAAATTCAATCCTTCACCCCCAGAAACCGGCTGCAATACTATAGTCCCGATGAAGATTTCCCTGCTGAAACTCCTGACCTTTGCGGCCGTCGCCGTTACCGCCTGCTCGGCCGCCGGCTTCACTGGCAATTGGGTCGTTCGTGATTTGCGGTCTGACGGTACCCAGAACTACACCTATCTGGATCTACACCAGGAAGGCTCGCATATAACTGGCACCATTCGCACCACGCAGTATCTCCTGGCTATTTCGGACAGTTCCGTCACCGGAGATTCTGCCAACCTCACTGCAAACCTGAAGAACGAGCCAAATCGCCCGCCCACCAAGTTCGAAATTAAACAGGTTGGGGATACGCTTCACGTCGCTTATCACCGCCGTCCCAACATGCCTCTTATCGAAGCGGTCGCTCAGCACGCCCCCGCCGGCGAAGGAGCCCTCCCCCCTAAGTTGCCTCTTCCTTCGCTTCACAAAGTCCCGGCCAACGGTCTCGCCCTTACGCCACCCATGGGCTGGAATAGCTGGAACAAGTTTGCCGGTAAGGTCGACGACGCCGGCGTCCGTGCTGCTGCTGACGCCATCGCCTCCAACGGCATGAAAGAAGCCGGCTACCTCTACGTCAACGTCGACGATACCTGGCAAGGCGAGCGCGACGCTCAAGGTAATATTCAGCCCAACAAAAAGTTTCCCGATATGAAGGCACTCGCCGATTACGTGCATGCGAAAGGTCTCAAAATCGGCATCTATTCTTCTCCTGGCCCCAATACCTGCGCCGGTTACGAAGGCAGTTACGGTCACGAGAAACAGGACGCCGACACCTATGCCGCCTGGGGTTACGACTATCTGAAATACGACTGGTGCGGAGCCCGCAACATCTATACACAGGAAGAACTGCAGCCGGTCTATCAGAAAATGGGCGACGCCCTTCAAGCGAGCGGCCGTCCTATCGTCTATAGCCTCTGCCAGTACGGCTGGAAGGATGTCTGGAAATGGGGACCGGAAGTAGGCGGTAATCTCTGGCGCACCACTGGAGACATTAGCGATTCCTGGGCCTCTATGACCAAGATCGGCTTTAGTCAGTCCGACCTCGCACCCTACGCTGCGCCTGGTCACTGGAATGATCCCGACATGCTTGAAGTCGGAAACGGCGGTATGACCAACGACGAATACCGCACGCACATGAGTCTGTGGTCGATCTTGACAGCGCCGCTCCTCGCCGGGAACGACCTCCAGCAGGCTTCACCCGAAATCCTGGCCATCCTCACCAATCGCGACGTCATTGCCATCGATCAGGACACCGCCGGCAAGCAGGGCAAGCGGGTCTCTCAAAACGGCGACAGCGAAATCTGGGCCAAGGATCTGGCCGATGGCTCGAAAGCCGTTGCACTCTTCAACCGTGCTGCTGCTCCGGCCAGCGTCGCCGTGAAATGGTCTGATCTTGCGTTAACTGCTCCACCCGCGCACGCCAAGGATCTCTGGGCGGGTAAAGATGTTGCGCTCAGCGGGGCTAGCTACAGTGCGACAGTCCCCGCGCATGGCGTTGTCCTGCTCCGCGTGGCTCCGTAGCGCTTGGGTTGTCCTGAGTTTGAAAAACGTGTGAGCTCCAGGCGGTTCTCAATCTTCCATGCAAGGAAATTTCCTCAATGAGGCACTAGAGTCAATCTCACGTTTTCGGCTTGGGCCGCCTTCTGTAGTCCCGCGTCCGTCGTGGCTAAACTTAGGCCTTGCCGCTTTGCTAGCTCGAGATAGGCGACATCATAGGCCGCAAGGTCATGTTTTCCATCCACGATCGGCACTCTCTTCGAATCGGCAAGGATCTGAGAAGGTCCAAGTACTTCCTAACCTGGTGTTCGCCGATTCGTTTGCGCCTGCAGACCGACACGAATATACTGTTGGCAATCTCGAAAGCCCATATTTCGGGAACGATAGCATCCGCCTCTTCGAGCAAACTGAGGATGTCTTGGCTGTAGCCTGTGTTTTCGGTAGGATCGTCTCGGAAGCACCAAGAGATGGCTACTGAAGCGTCGAGGACAAACGCATTTATCAATAGCGGTGCCCCTCGTGCAATAAATCGCGGCTCATCCGTGCGCCCACGCTCAATCTACTTCGTTCACCGAACTCCCTCATCCGCCGTACTGCTTCCCGGCGCACATCAGGATGAAAGCGCCGGTCATCGGGAAGACTGGATATGGCAACCGTTAGCAATTCTTCCACGTTGCCGAACTCACCGGTTCCAAGCCGCTCTTCGATGAGTGCTTCCAGGTTTGGCTGGGTTATCTCGATGATCATCACTTCACCTTACGAGAAAGGGTTCGTGAGTGCAACAGGCATCACGTTCGACGTAGAAGCGGCGGCCACGCCTGAAAAGCGCCGGGCTCGACAGAGAAAACCGCAGTTGACCCGAAGGCAGGGTTGTACCGGCACAACGCTCGCCTCGCTAAAATGAACGCAGTTGGAAAGTCCACTTCGGCATTGCCTGAGTCTTTCTTGCGGCTTGTTTGATCACACTTGATAAGGATGCTGATGTTCGCGCGACACTCCCGTTTACTTCTGACTTGTGCCTTCCTTGGCGGGACCTCCTGCTTTGCGGCCGTTACCTCTCCGAACTCGCCCATAGCGCCGAATCAATCCTTGCTTGCTTTCATTTGGCTAGCCATGGGCATGGGAGCGCTCTCTCTGCTCACGCCTTGCGTCTTCCCCATGATTCCTATCACAGTGTCTTACTTCACCAAACACGCTGCGAAAAGCCGGAAGGAAGCCACCCGCAATGCTCTTGTCTATTCATTGGGAATCATTCTTACCTTTACCGCGCTGGGCCTCTTACTAGCCCTCGTCTTCGGGGCGGTCGGGGTCAAA
>CAXTMN010000195.1:0-5908 GCA_964245395.1 uncultured Bryobacteraceae bacterium | reverse complement strand
GAATAACTTCCATCGATTGCTCTTCCGCGCACATAGAGAATCCTTTCTTACCCAACCAATAGTACATCTGAGGAGCATCATAGGCTTCTCGATGACCCGAGTAGTCGGCGCATTTGCCCCCTGTCGTCACAATGAGCGCGTTGTCAGGTATTTTTGATCGAAAGATCTCAGCGCATTTCTCCTCTTCACTGGGGTTTTGATACCCAGAGATGTCACCGGCAAGCAGGTTTGCGGAAACGAGAAGGTAAGCGGTCAAACCGGCCGAGCAGAAAAACGCTGCGGTAGAGAAATCCCGGGTCACCTGATTCCCGCGAATCAGCTCTGGACGGCCTCGCCTAAGAAGCGCGATAGCGACTGCGACACAAACCACAAATATCCATAGATGGTGACTCGGAGAGTATTCAGCTACGTTGAACTTAGCTGCAAGGCTGGTTCCCAGTAAGTTCGTATCTCCGGTGACGACCGTAAACGAACACCATATGCCCACAACCGACACCACTGCTCCTCCAATCACCTCTCGCATCCGGAACGGAAACTTCATGGCGCTGGCCACGCCGGCACCACATAAGAGAGCCATCGGCGCCACACTCACCACGTGGTAATACCACGCCCATAAGGCTCCCGTCGTACGCAAGGCCACGATGTAATAGATTGCAATCGAGGCCAGCCAGAGGAGGATGGTCTTTACCGGCCGGGACTGCCACCCCTTGAGGGCGAACAGAGCTAGTACAACTCCCCCGATCGAGAACACGGAGATGACTTCGATTGCAACTAAGCCCACCGGTCTGCTCAGATTGTGTAAGATATCCCAATCGATCCAGTGGTATTCATTCGAGATCCCAAGTGAGTTTCGATAGATGGACCATAGCTTGTAAGCGTGGAAATACCAGATAGTCGGGACGACTAATGACAAAATGCCAAGGCACCAATTCGCGCCAGACAAGAGAAACCTCCAGCCCTCCTCGCAAACCAGGATCAGCACAAAGAAAATTCCCAGATGAGCTGCTGGCGATTTCTCGAGTATTGCAGCTGACAAGGCCGATATCGTCACCGCGTACCATAACCAGCTCTTTCGCATGCGCCATTTCAGGAATCCGTAGGCGGCGCCCAAATAGAACAACATCATGAATGCCTCCGGCTGCAGAGCAGTTGAGACAAAATTCACGATGCGATTGGCGCCGAAAAGCAGCACGGCTGTAAGCGCGCCCGACTCCGTCAGCAGAAACTTCGCTAAAAGTGTAAAACAGACCAACGCCCCTAACATGGCTGTTAGCGAGAGAATTCGACCGTATAGAACGTTTACTCCGAAGATCCGGTAAGTGCGAGACAACATCCATGGATAGAGCGGAAATTCCGATTCCACATATCCAGGTCCATCTTTGCGCCAGTCGATGCGCGGATAGAAAATACTGCTCGGCTCCCATACGAAGTTGCGAGCCATTGCCGCATCATCGAACTCATGCCACGATGGCAGGTCTAAGGATCTTCTGACTGGAATGGCCCAGATCATCGCAATGCTTGTTAGTAACAAGGCATAAGTGACAATCGTGTTTCGAACCGAAGAGCGTAGCGGGGCAACTGCTGAATGGTTCCTGCCGCTGCTAAGTAGCGAAAAACTCAAACGTGCCCCCAGTCAACAAATCTAAGTTGTCCATCTATGACCCTGAAGGAGTAGGCGATGGGAACCGGGGAAACGTAATGAGTGTGGTGTTTTTTTATTCAACACATCGATAAGCTTCAAGTCTCTCTAGCGAGACAACGGGCCCATCAGCGTGTCAGCGAAGAACAGAATTCACCCATGGGCAGCACCACGAAGTTCTTCCGCAGCATCTTTAGCACTTGCTCGACGAGGCGCATTTTTCTGTCGAAAGGCATCGACATCGCGGGAAAGAATTGAAGAGCAGGCGCATCCTCCAGCGAGGCAAAATCGAGGGGGTGCAGAAGAAAGGAAGGGCTGACACCAAAACGACGGCACAGCCAGAGAGCAAAGCGCAAATAAGACAAAGCTAAGCGAGGCGAAAACAACCCGATGTACAGGATGTAACTTAAATGTATCGGAAGGCGCAGCAAGGGCATAACCGTAACGGGAATCTCCCAGAGGTGCTGTTCCCCCCAAGTGCGCTCGTAAGGGCGAAGCGGCTTCAATCCTTCTTGCAGGTTTCCAAAGAGTTGCTTGCGCCGTTGACGTTCTGCAGGAGTGAGGCGCGCGGTCAGGAAATAGTAAGCTCTGGCAAGCGGGCCGAGGTACGTGGGGAAGGAGGAAGCGTCGAACTGATAACCCCGCGAGGCCAGGAGCCGTAATAATACTTCTGAGTGACTAAAGCCAGGGCCACGAAATCCTGTCGGCCGTATTCCCGTTGCGGATGCAATGGCCGTCTCCGCCCGTTGTAATTCCTCAGCGATCTCACGTTCGGAGTACAGGTGTAGCCACGGTTCGTGGTGAAAGGAATGGTTCCCGATCTCATGTCCGGCGTCCGAGATCGAACGCAGTACGGCGACGTTACCGGGAAGTGACGCATCCTGACCTACGACAAAAACCGTTGCCTTTAAACCTAACTGCTCAAAGAGCGAAAGAAACCGGGGCACCACCAGAGGTAGATAGGAAGGAAACGTTTCCCAACCAGGATCACCGTGCGTCTTCAGGTAAGTCCAGAGATTATCTAAGTCTAATGATAGGCTCGCGAGGGGTTTAGAGGGCATGATTCAGAGACGAGTAAGCATCAGGCTGCTATTTCGGAAGCGGCTCGATCAGCTAACTGGACAACCTCGTTTACGTTCAGCGTGCCGTTGAGAATGTGCGCGGAGTTAACGATATAGACTCCCGGCACCGACGTGTTCAGGGGAGGCAAATGACTTGAATAATTCAGCGTGGGCACCGGAAAGACATGCCGGACACGTGAAATGCGAAAGGCTTCCAAGGATGATTCGTCAAAGCCGCTGTACATCAGCTTGAGGGCAGACAAGAAATGTTGCCTAATGCTCTCGTCGGACCATTCAAACATCGGGTCTGCCGGGTCTACATAGCGAGGCAGGTAGATCAGCGACCGGTTGCCAAACTCCTGGCGCGGTACCAGTGTTGACATCTCGACCACTCCGGTAAAGGGCACGCGCGAATCGCAGATGTTGGTCAGGTAATAGGGCCCCAAATTCTGCGCGGTCAAAAGGGAAGCGCAGATAATTCCCTGGTAACGGATAGCCGACCAGCGCGCCTTTTCCCCTGCGCTGAGCTGCTGGCACTGGCTGACAGCAACCGGCCCAGGAGTGGTCATCACGACCTGGTCAAATGAGTGACTTCGCCCGTCGCTCGTGATGACGTCGATGCCGGAGCCAGTAGACTGTACCTCCTGGACGGGAGAGCTAACGTGGATTTTAACCCCTGCCTGCTCGAGTACCGTGGAGAGGCTTGCTACGATGCGGCGGTAGCCACCCTGAACATACCCAAAGCGTTCTTGAATTCCGGCGCGGCGTGCCGCCGTTAAGCGACGGATGGTCGCCCAGATGAACGAAGCCGAAGCGTGCCGATAATTGTCACCTAGCTTTGACCGCAACAAGGGCAGCCAAAACCGCTCGAAAACCCGTTGGCCGGATTGACGGGATAAGTAATCGGAGACCGATACGGCTTCCAGAGAGGCCGCCTCCTGCCGTTGAGCGTTGCGAAAGATAGTCGCCAGGAGCCGGGCCTTGTCAGTCATGGTGAGGGCAGGGAACCGGAGGAAGTCGCCGATCGTCGTGAACGGGTGCAGTCTCCCCTCGGCGAAGAACCCGGTCTTCGTTGCGACCCAGAAGAGATCCTTGTCCAGTCCCAGGTCGCCGAGCAGAGAACGAAGGAAAGAATCTGACGCGAGAATCACATGGTAATGCCGATCCCACTCCAAATCCCCGAGTGTCCACACACTCGCTAAACCGCCTAAGACTGGAGCTGCCTCGTAGAGGCTCACAGCGCACCCTTTCTGAGCTAAACGATACGCCAGCGTAAGGCCCAGCATGCCTCCACCTACGACACAGCAGCTTTTGCTCATGGCTTCGCCTGCGCTCGACCGGGCTTCACCTGCGCTTGACCAGACTTCACCTCCGCTCTGCCGGTTGAAGCTCCAGCACTCTCCCGTTTGCGACCGAGTAAGCCCGCTCGCAGCGACGGCAGAAAAGATCAGCGCTTTCGGGTATCTGATCGGGCGCAAACCGCAGCAGCGGAATCCCGCACCGGCAGACATAGCCAGTCGACTTTGCTGGATTCCCATAACATAAATGGAAATCGGGAACACTCCGGGTCACCACACTGCCCATCCCCACTGTGGCGAAACATCCGATCGTCAGATTCGTACCCACAATACAACCGGCGCCGAGCGTGGCGCCGCAACAAACCCGTGTCGTTCCCGTGTCTTCATTGGGGTCAGACGAAAGGAGTCGTTGTAAATCGGGCGTCGTTGCGCGAGGATACACATCGTTGGTAAAGACGACCCCAGCACTAATCATCACGCCATCTTCAATTTTGACCCCAGTACAGATATAAACAAACGCATTGATTTTAACCCGGTTGCCCACCTGCACCGCATAACTGATATGGGACTTCTCACCAACGATGCATTCGTCGCCGATCGTAGTCGAGTGCCGGACATGGACGTTGTCCCAGATTCTCGTATCATTTCCGATCGATACATCCTCCTCAATAAGGGCGGTCGGATGAACAGAAAAGCTCATACAGCCGTCGCGAGAGCCGGAATCCGCGCACTTATGGGCCACCAGCATCGTTCCCGCAACGCGGTGTATCCAGCTTCGATGGCTTCGACCGAGGCGATCGCGTCGTCTGCTGTGATCAGCAAGCGGTCGGTCCCACAGATCGCAGCCGAAAAGTTATCCAGCTGTTGCTGAAAGGCTTTGATTTTTTCATAACCCAGACCAAAGCGAACCCAATTGCGATTTCCTTCCTGCTGGAAAAAGCTTTCTTTCCATCCAACGCGAAGTGTTCCCTGCGACCCGAATATCTCAATGTAGTGCTCACTGACGTTGGTCAGGCTCCAGGAAAGATTGCAGCTGGCCAGCACGCCGCTTTGGCTGCGCACGTTCATTTGAATGGTCTCTTCCACATTCAGCGCTTGCGAGCGCCGGGCCTCCGTCACTTGCACCTCATCGAGAGCCCCGAGAAAGTACCGCATGATATCGACAGAATGGGTGCCATTATCGATCAACACGCCACCGCCGCTGATTGCCCGGTCAGAGTTCCACCGCGAAGACATATCCACTCGCCCGGCAAAGGTGTTCTCAAATAGAATAATGTCGCCGAGAATGCCCGAAGTAAAGATGCCCTTTGCTCGCACAACATCGTCAACATATCTGAACTTAGACGCCATGGTGAACAAACAGCCGTTTGATCGGGCAGCGTCCCGGATTGCCCTCGCCTCCGACACTTTCGAGCTCACCGGCTTTTCGCAGAGAACGGAAATGCCCTTGTCCAGAAAGAGCAAACTGAGTTCACAGTGAGTGGCGGGTGGTGTGCAAATGACCACCGCGTCAATGTTCATATCATTCGCCATCGCCTCGGCGCTCGGTACAGTCGCAACTTTGAATGTTTCAGCAATCGCAGCAGCCGCCTCCGGACGTGTGTCCGTTACCCCAACTAATTTGGCCAGCGAAGTTGTCTGAAACGCTTCGACATAGGTCTGAGCAATACGACCCGCCCCGACTAGCCCGAAGGAGATGGGTCGATTCTCCAGCATCAGTTTTTCGTGCATAGTTGGTCCACTCCTTCACGAATGGCCGAGGCAATGTAGTTGACATGCTGGATCTCATAGCGCTCGTTCCACGGCAGTAACAGAACCTGCTCCAGAGCAGCAAACGATTCCCGCTAACGCTAGGCATCGTAACAGAGCGCTTCCGGCCGGGCCAACGTAAAGGGAAAGCGGCTCGTCCC
>CAXTMN010000194.1:3551-5926 GCA_964245395.1 uncultured Bryobacteraceae bacterium | reverse complement strand
GGGTGAATGCGGTTGTGATCGCGCCAGGTTTGGAGCCGGAAGTCTGCAGGCGGGTCGTAGCGGGAGCTCCCCTCGGTACAAGGCTCGCACTCTTCTCAGCGAGTGGAGCGACCTCATGACCAGTGTCTCTACGCGTGTCCGAAAGGCTGGCATGCAAGACATTCAGGCCATCCTCGACCTGATCAATGCCTATGCAGCCGACGGAGTCATGCTGCCCCGGACCGAGTTTGAACTTTCAGAGAACATTCGTGATTTCTCCTGTGCGTTTGACGGTCCTGTCTTACTGGGGTGCGCCGCACTTCACTTCTACACTCCAACCAGCGGCGAAGTACGCTCGCTGGCTGTTTCACCCGCAGCGACCTCGCTCGGAGTAGGTAGAGCGCTGGTGGACGCTCTGGAAGAAGAGGCCCGGGCGAACGGTCTCGTCTCCCTATTCGCTTTCACCTATGTTCCGGGATTTTTTGCAAAGCTCGGCTTCGCAGAGGTGGAGCGCGGTGAGCTGCCATTGAAAGTCTGGAAGGACTGCTTACGCTGTCCCAAGTTCCAACATTGCGACGAGATCGCCGTCCTCAAACAGCTTAGTCATCCAATTCTCGCGAGTGCTCGTACCATTACCGGGCGATACGTTGGACTGGTACTATTACCTAGCGTAAGCACAAAATAAGATAACCGTAAGTCATAGCAATTTAATGGTCATGGGGTTTACTCCGCACCGTAATGCGGGTGCGCAAAAAATTTATTTTTTCGCATTCAGTTTCTGCTAGCTTTCAAGGTAATAGTACTACTATAATTAGTACCACGGTATCTACAGTACTTAGTCACTAGCCGGGAGGCGTTGTCAGTGCGAGCTCTTACCTTAGATATTCAAGAATCCGCCGGTCGTATCCTTTGCTGCACCATCTTCAGGCAAGGCGGCCGAAAGCTGTTGGCGAAAGGTCACGTATTGAGCGATGAAGATATCCGTTTACTGCAAACCGAGGGTATGCAGCAGGTCTGTGTAACCGAATTGGAAGATGGGGAAATCGGCGAGGATAACGCAGTTATCTCCGTTGCGGAAGCTATGTGCTGCGGATCCGTCGAGATTCGGCTAGCTGCGGGTGGGCGAGCCAACCTGGTCGCTACTTCCAATTGCTGCGCTCTGGTCGATGACGAACTACTGCGACAAATCAACTGCACCAGCAGCATTGCCATTGCTACCGTTTCTAATTATCGTTTTATCAAAGCCGGAGAGCGAATGGCCACTATCAAGAGTGCTCCGTTTGCTGTCGCTCAGTCTCAACTCGAGGCAGTGCTTTCGATCCTGAATGAGAGGGGCGCTATCTTGCAGGCCCGGCCGATTCGCGATGCGGGTGTGGGTGTGCTCTATACCGATCCGGTACACGGGGACCGTGCCCGGACTTTATTTGAAAGTGTCGTGCGGACGCGGATTGAACGATTTGGGGGCAATCTACGGTATGGGCTTTCGGAAGTCGAAGAGGAGGAACAGGTTGTCAGAGGTCTCCAGCATTTACTACGTACTAAGCCAGCAACGATCCTGATCGCTTCAACCACCGCTCCAGCCGGTCCCGAAGATGCGGTCGGACGTGCGTTGGCGAGACTCGGAGCTCATCTGGAACGGTTTCTCGCGCCCGTCGAGCCTGGCAATTTGATGATGCTCAGTTATAAAGACGATGTACCGATCATCTCGGCACCGTGTTGCTTCCGTTCGGCCAAGCCTAACGTTGTTGACCTGATCCTCCCGCCGATGTTGGCGAAATACAGGATCTCGGGGTGGCAGATCGCTTGTCTTGGTCACGGCGGTCTTCTTTATTAAGGGATACGCTAAGTAATTCTTCTCAGCAGAAAGGCCAGTGGCACGATGGACTCGCGCGGCTGGCCGGCTTTTTCGCAGACCTCTTAAAGAGCACTGGGTTCTGAACGTAAGAGTTGCGCATCCTCAGGGTTATCATGAGTTCGAACGATGCTGGGGAACAAGATATTTGAAATTATCGCTCGCACGCAGCGTGTGCCCATTGAATCTGTAAATCCAGACAGTACATTCGAAGAGCTTAAGATCGATTCGCTCGACGGCATCAACATTGTCTTCGAACTCGAGAAAGAGTTCGACATAGAGATACCGGACGAGGGAATGGCAAGGCTGCGTTCGGTACGTGAGACGGTCGACGGTGTGAAGCAGTTAATTGCCGAGAAGAGCCGAGTTCTACCGACAGAAACGGCATGAAGCGGGTCGCCGTTACCGGTCTTGGCCTCATCTGTGCTCTTGGAAACACGGCGGAAAAGTGCTGGAACAAAGCGGCGGCGGGACAGACAGGTATTGGCCACTTGCGCGACGGTGGTTCTCCTCCTTATAAATTTCAGCATGCAGCGGAGGCACG
>CAXTMN010000194.1:0-3541 GCA_964245395.1 uncultured Bryobacteraceae bacterium | reverse complement strand
CTGCCCGAGAGGCAGTTGCACAGAGCGGACTTTCGTTCCGGGGCGATCTGGGTGATCAATCCGCCGTTGTAACCGGCAGCAGCGTGGGCGGCCAATTCTCCGAAGAGGAAGGGTATCGGCGCCTTTACCTTGAGAAAAGCACGCGCATTGCCCCATTGACCATCCCAAGGACAATGGCAAATGCAGGAGCCAGCCAAATCTCCTTTGAATTTGGCATCCATGGACCGGCCTACACAGTTTCGACTGCCTGCTCTTCGTCGAATCACGCTATCGGACAGGCCTTTTGGATGATACGAAACGGCCAGCTTACAGCGGCCATTGCAGGCGGGAGCGAAGCCGTGTTCGCGGAGGGATTTCTGCGTGCATGGGAAGCCATGCGCGTCGTCTCTCCTGATGTATGCCGCCCGTTTTCAGCTGACCGCCGTGGCCTGACGCTGGGCGAAGGAGCCGGCATGCTTGTGCTTGAGGAATGGGAGCATGCCCGCGACCGCGAAGCCCCGATTTTGGGAGAAATAATCGGATTCGGCATGAGCTCCGATGCGCACCATGTTACGCAGCCCTGCGTGGAAGGACCCGTAAAAGCCATGACTTGGGCTCTTCAAGACGCGGGGACTGCGCCCGCCGAGATCGATTACATCAATGCACACGGTACCGGAACCCTGGCAAATGATGCGACTGAGAGTGATGCTATTCATCAAGTTTTTGGGAAACGAACCGACTCTCTCCCGGTCAGCTCCACCAAATCGATGCATGGACACACGCTTGGTGCAGCAGGTGCGGTTGAGGGCGTTCTCACACTCTTGGCCTTATCGAGGAGTCTTGTGCCGCCGACCATCAACTTTCGCCAGGCCGACCCAGCTTGCAACCTGGACGTTGTTCCAAACCAGGCACGCCGAGCCGACCTGCGGATTGCACTTTCTAACACCTTTGCTTTCGGTGGACTCAATGCGACCCTCGTGTTCAAGAGAGGGGAGAATTGACACAGGGTGAAGTTGTTAATACAGACTTTTTTACGCAGTTAGCTGTCTTTAAATATCGGTGCAGCTTATTCCATAACTCTCATAAACGGGAAGCATAAGTGTCCTAAATGTTAGCCTCGACACGTTGCCAGAAGCGCTCGAATCAGGTCAGAGTAACAGTACGCCACTCGCCTAAATGACGTTGATTTAATCAGGTGAGGAATATCCTGATATTCCGTTTCAACGATTTTTAAGTTATTCTTTTGCTACGGATTCGCAGCAAAGGTCCGGTATTATCCGGACCCTTGCTGTGTCGGAGGGGGCGGGACACACAGAAGTGTGATTCCGCCCATGTTTCCTATAGTGTACACCCCTTGCAGGCAAAAGATACAACTAAATGGAGAAACGTTTTTTCAACTCCCGAATTCTGTAGATCTTCAGTTGCGCCCATAAAAGACTCATGTCTTCAAGTAGTGCGGCCGGTCCGCTTCAACTGTCGAGCGAGGATCAAACTAGGCCAATGTTCATGATTCGTCGAACCCCGGTCAGGCTCTATGGGAGCATCAAGAATGTCCGAGCAAACCATTCTCGCTTCGACTCCGCTCCCGGTTGCCGTTGATGTCCGCTCCAGCAAAGCGGGTCTTCGAGCAATCGCGACCCTCGAAGCCGTTAAAGGAGCTCTTGTCGTGGTGCTCGGTATAGCCCTGCTCCTTGTTCATTCGCATGTAGAGGACTATACGGAAAGTCTGCTCTACAACCTCCACATAGATTTTGATCGCCGTTTCGGCCACATGCTTCTCAATGCGGCTACTACTGTGAGCGACGCCCGCTGGTGGAGCATTGGTGTTGCTGCCGGAAGCTATGCTTTAGTGCGCTTTGTAGAGGCATGGGGACTCTGGAATCAGCGGGTATGGGCCGAATGGTTTGCCTTGTTGTCGGGCGCCCTTTACTTGCCGTTTGAGTTCCTCAAAGTTACTGAGCGGGCCGATCTGGAGCGCGTTAGTATTCTGGTGATCAATCTGGTTATAGTGCTTTATATGCTTCGAATAAGGGTACGTGAATGCCGGTCAGGACGCGGCGGATGCACTGCAGCAACGGTAACGTCAGACACTCTTAGCAGCAGCTAACCATGGCGAAAAACCTGCCCCAAGCAAGTGAGATCATTCGCCCTTATCGCGTTGAGAAGCCAGACAAATTTCAGCTGAGTTCCTTTGACCCGGGTGATACCCAAGGGCTCCACATCAAGGAGCAGGCGGCAGATCTACTTCGCGAACGTGTCGCCAAAATAAGCGAGCTGCAGCAGAAATTGTATGCGGACGGGTGCTGGGGCATCTTGTTGATCTTCCAATCCATGGATGCCGGAGGGAAGGACAGCGTCATTCGGCACGTTCTTACAGGCGTCAATCCTGAAGGTTGTCAGGTTTACTCTTTTAAAACGCCATCGGCTGAAGAACTACGTCACGATTTTCTCTGGCGCACATCGAAAAACGCGCCGCAACGGGGACATATAGCCTTGTTCAGCCGATCTTATTACGAAGAAGTGCTGATCGTGCGTGTCCATCCGGAGATACTGGCGAAGCAGCGCCTTCCAGAACGGCTCATTACCGAGAATATCTGGCAGGAGCGTCTCGAAGATATTAGCGCCTTCGAAAGATACCTTGATCTGACCGGATTCCTGGTCCGGATATTCTTTTTGCACGTATCGAAGGACGAACAGAAAAGACGTTTTTTGCGACGGCTTACGCAAACTGCGAAACACTGGAAGTTCGCCGAAGATGACCTGCGCGACCGTGAGCAGTGGGATGCGTATGTTGACGCGTATGAAGACGCAATCGGACAGACAGCCACGCCGCATGCACCGTGGTATATCGTGCCTGCCGACCACAAGTGGTTCACCCGCCTCGTGGTGGCCTCGGCTGTTATCGAGGCACTCGAGTCATTGAATCTCGAGTACCCCGAGCTCGATAAGGTGACTCGCAAGAAGATGGAAGAGGCGCGGAAGCAACTCTTAAGCGGGGGCTAGGATTTTAACAAGCCTCAGTCAGGCTTTGATGTCAGCAATGGGCGAGCCGTTACGTTCCTTCCACCGCCCGCGAGTGAAATCTGGAAATTTGACGGGTGCGCTACCCTGGGCAACGGACTGAGTGCTCAGAGGCGCCGGCGCCGACCAGGCAGCCGCATCGTAAACGTCCAGATCCGGCGCTAAACCCTGGCGGAGGCACTCGACCAGCCGGTAGCATTCGATAAAGTCCATGCCGCCATGGCCGCCGATCTTCCGCGCGATCTCACCCTCTTTCTTCCAAAGCGGGTTCTGGAATTTTTCTTTATAGGGTTCGATGCTGCCGTATTCTTCTTCACCCTCCTGACCATCGAAATAGCTCCGGGCCGGGTAATCGCGGAAAATTCCTTTCGTTCCCGCAATCGTGTTAATCCGGCTGTATGGCTGCGGATTTGAAACATCGTGCTGCAAATTGATCGTAAGCCCGTTGGCGGTCTTGATCAACGATGTATTCAGGTCGCCATCGATGTATCGCTCCTTCCATTTTGGATCGTCTTTGGCAATCTTTTCCGAGCGGTAGGCT
>CAXTMN010000193.1:0-6021 GCA_964245395.1 uncultured Bryobacteraceae bacterium | reverse complement strand
CCGGCAATCCCACTCTCCTCCGAAACGTCGCGGAACCTGCCGTGTCCTTCATTGTGGAAGAGAAGATGATGGATCGGTTGAAACTGGTCAGGATGACAGTAGGCGCGTCCTCCAGGACTGGAGTTTCCACAAAAGAGGTCCTGCGAAAAGCTCCACGCTAAATAGCGTGAGACGAACAGGTCCAGGAGTCCATCGCGATCGTAGTCAACGAACAGCGCTCCAGTCGACCAACCGGAGCCCCCTACACCGGCTGCGTTCGTCACGTCGGTAAAGGTGCCGTTCCCGTTATTGCGGTACAAGGTATTCTGGCCGAGGCCGGTCACGTACAGGTCAGGTAAGCCGTCGTTATCGAAGTCGGCAACCGCTACGCCCATACTGTAGCCGGCACCCTTCAAGCCCGCCTGTTCAGTGACATCGGTGAAAGTTCCATCGCCGTTGTTGCGGAAAAGACGATTCCAGAACTTGGGATCGCTCTTATCGGCCGTACGACCGCCAGGCATCGGGTCGAGTATCTTCGCCCCGTTAACAAGAAAGATATCCAGCTTGCCGTCGCCGTTGTAGTCGAGCATCGCCACCCCTCCGCCCATCGTTTCAGGGAGGTACTTTCGCGATGTGTGGCTGGCTGCGTTTCGAAAATTGAGCCCCGCCGCGGCGCTGACGTCCTGCCAGACAGGAAGCTGCGTTCCGGCAATAAGTGCTGTCGTTAGAATGACGTAGCCCCCCCAAATCACTTTTTTGCGAAACGAACTGAATTGGGTTCGTAATTGCATCTTCTATGTGAATTGCGCAACCAACGTTACAACGGAGCGGGCCGGTATGTCAGCTTGCTGACTCGCCAGGGCTGGATACGCTTTGAGTTCGTCCCCGGGATTTTGCCGGAAATGATGGAGGATGTCCGCCAAATAGCGTGCGTACTGCGCTTCGAAATCCGTCGTTAAATTGCCGGTATAGCCGGTCTTTTCGCAGAAAGTCAGGCCGTTCCGGATCATCCGGCCCGGTGGGCTATACACGAAAGCTAAGAATTGGGGAACGCCGCGAGGTTTTGCCGCGCGAAGGAACCATCGTTCGTTGGCTTGTCGCGTCCAGTCATACTCTCCCTCTGCGGTTTTGAAATTGTCAATCACCTGATGTTCGTCGTCGAGCCGGATCGCATCACGATGTCTTAGAGATCCGGCCCCCTCCTGGGCTAATAGAGCATCGGAGATCGTCTTCAGCACTAAGGCTTTAACAGCGTTGCGTCTCGAACATCGAGCCCAGGTTGGCATCTGGGTTCCTCCAGTTTGGAACAAGAGTCAAGGATATGTTCCGGCGTTTCGCGCCCCGATGGACAGTGTAACGAAGCTGTCTCGGATCAGCTGGGGCGGGACGGGGGTGCTCCGATTCTCCTGTTCGAAACACACTTCCTGAGAGTCTTCCCTCCAAAGCTGCACGTTACATATGCATGATGCTAGATCAACGCGAGGGCTCCGCGCGCGTGGCCGTTCTCGGATTAGGTTACGTCGGATGCGTCACCGCGGCTTGCCTGGCGAAGTTGGGACACCGCGTAATTGGAGTTGATCGCGACACTCACAAGGTGCAGAAGGTCCTCGATGGACAAGCGCCTTTTTATGAGCCAGGGCTGGAAGAAATCGTCCGGGAGACTGCCGCTTCGGGTCTCTTGAGCGTCACCGGCGATCTGGGCAGCTGCATCGAGCGCTGCGAGATCGCTATGATCTGTGTCGGCACACCCTCTGAGCCGAACGGAAACATGTCGCTCAGCCAGTTGCGGCGAGTCTGTGAAGAGATCGCAATTCATCTGTCGCAACGCTCTCAACCGCTTATCGTGGTCATTCGCAGCACGGTCTTTCCGGGCACCTGCGAGCAAGTGGTGTTGCCTGCACTCGGGCATCATCCGATGGCTCAAGTTGTTTCAAATCCCGAATTTCTGCGCGAAGGCAGCGCCGTTCGCGATTTCCTCGATCCAAGCCTACTGGTTGTTGGCGGACAAGACCGCGCGGCTGCTCTCCGGGTTGCCAGTCTTTACCAGTCCCTGGGTGTTGCTCCGCTTGCGGTCACACTTCGCGCGGCCGAGATGATCAAATACGCCTGCAACTGTTTCCATGCCGTGAAGATCAGCTTTGCGAACGAGATCGGAACACTCTGCTCTCGCCTGGACATCGAGGCGAACGAGGTGATGAGCACACTTTGCTCCGACGTTCGGCTAAACATCTCGCCGGCTTATCTGAAACCAGGTTTTGCCTTCGGCGGGTCCTGCCTTCCCAAGGATCTTCGTGCACTGACCTATCGGGCCTCGCGCCTCGATCTTACTCTTCCCATGCTCGAGAATGTGCTCGCGAGCAACCAGGCTCACCTCGCGCGCGCTATCGACGCTGTTCTTAAACTTCCCACTGAGCGCATTGGCATCTTCGGACTGGCCTTCAAAGAAGATACCGACGATCTTCGCGAAAGCCCGGTGGTTGCCCTGGTCGAGCATCTGATCGGCAAGGGCCGCGAACTTCGCATCTTCGATCCGCATATCCGCATGGATCAGATTTACGGACAAAATCAGCAGTTTGCCATCAACGCAGTGCCGCACATCGGGCGTCTTATGACGGCGAATCTGGACGAAATGCTGAACTCGGTCGATCACGTGATCGTGACCCAACGGCCAAAGTCGGAATGGCAGCAAAAACTCGATGCAAGCGGGAAACCGGTGCTTCGCCTTTCCGACATCTCCTGCCCGGGAACATCCGGCGGCGATTCGTCCCGCGCTGATTCAGTCAGCCGGACTCAGGAGCTCTCCAATCTCTCCAATAGTTTGTCGGCGAGCAACGTGCCAACCGTGGAGAAGGTACTGGCGCAATGAGCCCACGGGTCATCTGGCATACGCCTGAACCCTGTTCCGCGGCGGCTCGGTACCCTCGCGAGATGATTACGGCGCTTACAGCAGAGGGCGTTCCCGTTCACCTGGTGTGTCCTCGAAATTACCAGTTTCGGGAAGAGCTCGGCCGGAATCCACTTGTCACTCTCCACCTGACGGAGGCTCGCTCGGTCGACACCGGGCGCGGATTTCTAACCAAACTGTGGACCAACGCTCGCTTCATTCTCTCGTCAGGCTACGTCCTGGTGCGAACCAGCCGGAAGGCCGCTATTATGCACTTCCAGCATGTTTTGCACTTTCCCTTTTCGGCATTGTTTTTCGCCGGTGCGCGGCTGCGTGGTTGCACCATCATCTTCACCGTGCACGATCCGCTTCCGCATAAATGGCTGTTCCCAGAATGGCTGCGTTGGACTGAGCGAGGGTCGCTCCGGTGGGCATACAACGTGAGCAAAGCTCTGATTGTTCACAGCGAACCGGGGAAGCGCGCCTTGATTGATCACTTCGGAATCAACGCCGACAAGGTAACGGTGATTGGTCGCGGCCCTTACTCGTTAGGCACAGGTATCATTCCCATGCCTGACTCCCATCAGCTTGAACTTCTGTTGTTCGGTTCTATCCGGGAAAATAAGGGGGTCCACCTCGCTATTGAAGCGGTACAGTCCCTCTATCGCCAGGGTGCGGCCGTTCGTTTGACTATAGCCGGCGACGTTGTAAATGGCAAAGAAGCTTCCTATTGGGAACAATGCCGTGAGCTAATTGCTCAGCAGCCTGAACCGATTCGCATCAGAAAAGAATTCATACCCGACGAGCTCTTACCTGAACTGTTCGCGCATTGCCACTGCCTTCTTCTTCCGTACACGACCTTTTTCTCCGACAGCGGCGTCGCCTTTATGGCGTTAGCTAACGGGCGGCCTATTGTGGCGACCCGCGCGGGCGGCCTCGGGCCTTTACTCGATGCCGCAGAGCTTGGAGTGACCATCAAAGAAGCGACTCTGGACGGAGTAAAGGAAACCCTCACAGAAGTCCTGTGCCTGGGAATTCCCGAACTCGCCAAGATGGGCCGAGCCGGCGCCGATTACGTCAATATCGAGTGCGGCTGGCCAAAGGTTGCTCGCCATACTCGGGACGTATATGCGCGCTACCAATCGCATCCTGAGCCCGAAATCGCCGCAGTTCGTTGCGAGCAGGAATAATGCGGCGCATAATTCTACATACGCCCGAACCCAGATCGGCAGCGGCCCGATATGTCTGGGAACTCGTTACTGCGTTGACTCTCGAAGGCGCGAAAATCCACGTTGTCTGCCCTGAAAACTTCCAGTTCCTCGGAGACTTTGCAGGCAATCCAAACATCGTTCTGCATCTTACCTGCGCGCGCTCAACAAGCAACAGGCGCAATCTCCTCACGCGCATCGTTGATAACCTCAGATTCCTGGCATCATCGTGGGCCGGTCTCGTCAAAAACGGTCGGCGCGGCGACGTCGTACATTTTCAATTTGTCCTCCATTTTCCCTTCGGCGCTTTGTTCTTTTTGACCGCCAAACTTCGAGGCTGCAAGATTGTTTTCACTGTCCATGACCCTCTGCCACACAAGTGGCTCCTGCCCGAATTTCTGCGCTGGTTGGAGCGAGGCGCTCTCGCCTGGGCCTATCGTGCCAGCCAAACTCTGATTGTTCACAGTGAACCGGGAAAACGGGCCCTCATCGAGCATTTCGGCCAGAAGTCTCACAAGATTTCGGTGATCGCGCACGGTCCCTACGACCTGGGTTCCGGCCCCTTGCCAATGCCTGATTCAGACTGCCTCGAGCTGCTGATGTTTGGCTCTCTCCGGCAAAACAAAGGACTTCATCTGGCGATTGCTGCTGTCCAGCTGCTGCATGAGGAAGGATTAGCGGTTCGGCTCACCATAGCTGGCGATGTCCCGAATGCCCATGAGCAAGACCATTGGGATGACTGTGTCCGGCTGATCGCCCGGAATCCAGAACCAGTCCGTGTCTTCCAGGAGTTTGTTCCGGACGACAAGCTTCCTCAATTATTTGGGGCATGCCACGCGGTGCTCCTGCCCTACACTCAGTTCTACTCCGATAGCGGTGTCGCTTCTATGGCGCTCGCCAATGGCCGTCCTATCATTGCAACTCAGTCCGGTGGCCTTGGCGTCTTAATGGAGTCTGCCAACCTGGCCGTTACCATCAAAGAACCATCAGTGGCGGCAGTCGCGGCAGCAATCCGTGAGGCCTTGAAGTTAACTGTTGCAGGGTTAGCACTGCGCGGTATGAGTGGCGCCGAATACGTAAACGTCTGGTCCGGGTGGGACAGGATTGCCGCCCAAACTTGTGCAGTTTACTCCCGGCACTTAGGCGCTGAGAAATCGCACAAGCTCCAACCTTTTTCTAGACCGAGATATCGCACCTAATATCTGGCGAATGCTGGAGCAACGTAAGCGTACGGCACGGGCCGTATTGCAAACCACCTAAACGGTGCTTGAGTGTTGATGCGACGTCAACGCGATTATGTATTGGGACGACGCTTGGCCAAAGCAGTCCAATAGTCTGCTCCTAGTTGCAGGAAAGCTTCCAGGCTGAGGAGTTGACCATCGCTACGCCGAATGCTTAGGTTCTTGGCAGCTACCGTGATGACCTGAAACCCTTGTTCTTCCGTATTCACCTCTATCCGGAAAGCAACAGCATTGTCACTTTGCGCTAAATCAGCATTGTAAATGTCGGGCGTATCGACGTGCCCGCCCCTGAGGCGCTTTTCAAACGATTGCCAGGAATCAGATTCCTCCCGCCACTTAGCTTGGTATTCGGATACGAGCATGGTCTGTTCCTCGTACGGCAACCCTTTCAGCTCCCTGATCTGGCCAGGCCATTTCTGCCATCTGGTCGCACGCACCGACGTGACATTCACAAACGTGAAGATAAATGATAACCGCTCCGGCAGCTTGGGAAAGTCGAGAACGTGGTGCACGTGAAGTTCCATGGACAGCGAACGGTCCATTAGATCAGACCGGAGAGCCGTAAGCTCGCCGTCATGTAAACTGTGCCAAAGGCTGATAGTTGCTACTCCGGCGGGCAGGTTTGCCCAATCCAGCTTGACGGAGTCTGTATGGTCTTCAGGGTCTGTTCCAGATGAAGCGTTCGTGCTCACGAATTGAGCTTAGCGAG
>CAXTMN010000192.1:0-6131 GCA_964245395.1 uncultured Bryobacteraceae bacterium | reverse complement strand
CAGTTGACCCACCCTTACCGCCCTTATGCGGATCCAGCCCACCAGACTGAATGATCTTGGCAAGAGCCCCGAAGCACGTCACATGATACAGATACCCCGACTGGTCCGCCACCCGGTTTTCCGGGCTCTCGATGCTGCCCGAACTCGTCGCCCGCTCGACTGTCGGGAAAGTCGGAAGCTTATCTAATTTCCAGTCCTTCGAAGGGGTGAGGAACGGCGTCGTCTCCCGCTGCAGCTCTCCTTTCTGGATAAAGGAAGCCAGTATTTGATTGTCCGCAGCAGCAGGGCAGCCCTGCAGCAAACAGTTTTTAAGCCCTGTCGCTGCGAATGCCCGAAATGCCCCCGCGATCATCTTCACTGGCTGCGCTGACGTTTCAAATGCCCGGCCGGCGCACTCGGCCCAGATCCGAACTTTATTCCGGAATTCCTCATCTCCGATCGGACCGGCAAACAGCAACAGCATCCTCATTACGGTAAGCCGGTCCGCCAGCTGCCCCGACAGCGCTTTCTCAATCCGGGTCAGATGCTCATGTGGAAACCCGTATTGATCCTTTGCTCGTTTGAGGAGATCTCGGCCTATCTCTTCCGTTAAGTTCGCCAGCGCAGCAGGAGTCGCATCTTCTTTAATCATCTGCAACCGTCCCGCGGGCGAAGAACAGAAGTGCTATGCGCGCTACTCGCTCCTGCTCGGAAAGACTCACGTTCTGAAGCATGTCTCTGATCTCCGGCTCCTCCTCAAAGAAGGTGGGCGCTGCCAGGCAGATAAGGACGAACGCCGCAATCGAGGATGCTTCAGTCAGTCCCTTGCTACGAGTTCGCCTGATGGAGGCGAGAATCGCAGCGTTCTCCAAACCAGACTCACCAGACCCGTACAGCTCCGGGTATTCTTCCCGCGCAATCTGGCCAATCCGCTCCGCAAGCATCTTCTCCACACCGGCTCCATGGCCCGAAACTGTCCGTCGCGAACTACCATCGTGGTCAGATACTACACCACCTGCAGCGATTCTCTATGAGCGTGACGCCACACACCACAGCGTCACCGTGCCCATATTCATAGGTCGCCAAAAGCATCAACGAGAATGACGTCTCAGAGGCTTTGCGAACACTCGAACGAGAAGCCCCGCGGATTGGACGTACGCCTCAAAGTGCGCCGCAGGAATCTTTTCTATCGAGGAGTGCGTAGGCGCGAAGAAAGGCGCTCACAGCTGCTTCGACATGCTTCACGCGTTCTTTGGCCTGCGGCATCGTAGCGCGGAATCCCAGAACGTACCAATGGACAGGGCCGCCAATCACTAGGCTAATGAAATGCTCCGCCATGATCTGCGGGTCGTCGTCGCGCAGAACGCCGCCTCGCGTTTGCTCGGCGAGGTACTGAGCCAGGAGCGCCTTCCCGCGTCCTGCGCCGAGTTCATAAAAGCGGCGTCCCAGCTCTGGAAACCTTTTTGACTCCATGCTCATCATGCGAATCAGTCCGATCTGTATGGGAGACAGCGACGCCTGTAAGATGGTCATCGCAAATTCACGCAGCGTCTTCTCTATGGGTCCATTCAGCGGAAGAGCCGGTGAGACCCGACGGAACACTTCGCCCATCCGATACTCGATCACCTTGGAGAACAGGATTTCTTTCGTGGGAAAACGCGAGTAAAAAGTCGTCTTTGAGGCATTCGCCCGTCGGGCAATCTCGTTCGTACTGGCGCTCTCGAACCCTTGTGCAATAAATACTTCCGCTGCAATCTCCAGTAGCTGCGTCAGTCGCTCTGCCTCCAACCGGGCCCTGCTCTGCGTCTGCTCGCGATCCCCCGCTGAGCCTTGTTTGCGGCGTGCGTCAGAAACAGCAACAGCTTTTCTGTTTACCTTCGGCATCTGCGACTCCTGCCTCCGTCTCTTTCCCGTCGATACCATGTGGTACTGTAGCAGCAGCATTGATACCAGGTGGTACTGCTATCCCGGTCTGGGTCATGCCGCTGTCCAAATCTCAACCAGGAGTTCATCATGAAAGCGTTCCTCACTAAAGTAACCCTCGCCGCATTCGCAGCACTCGCCCCGGCTGTTCTTCACGCCCAAACAGAATCCATCGTCTATGGGCGAGCGACCATTGTGCTGACACCGGCTGTGCTGCAGCAGTTCGCGGCTCTCGGCATAACCGTTACCGATCTGTCACCAGCGCCGATGCAAAACGGCGTCAACATCTTGCCGGCGCTCGAAGGGGCAATCGATCTGCAGACCGCCTTCAATGAAGTGATATACGCAGGAGGCTATCAGATCAAGTTCGGGACCACCGCGATCCAGGTCCGGAATCTGACCTTGGATCTAATCGGCAGTTCCGCCGTTTTCTCTGGCATTATCATTCAGAATGGTACGTTTGTCGGACGCGAAGCAATTTTTTCAATCAACGCACAGGGGCCACCTTCTTTGCCCATCGTCCCGGATCATGGCACCATCAGTCATAACGGATTGAGCTTAAGCTTCGAACAGCCTTTCGTAAATCTCATCAACAGTGCTGCCGGCAACTCCGGGCTGAACACGACCACCCAGATCGGGACCCTTGATCTGTACTCGGTATTGGCGCCGCTCTCTTCTAATCCCTGGCCTGGCCCGATCAATCGGTAAGAAAGTCGATCGCCACCAACGCCCAAGCCGCCCAGACTTCGGTATATGAGCCGAATTCTGGGTCGGCCTCTTGCAAGAACGTTTTACAGCTCGGATCCGGACCTTTCATCGCCCGCGTTTAGGTGATGGCAGAACGATCGGTGCTCATCGCCGCGAGTCTGCCAGCTGCTTCGCTCGCGCTTGGCTCCACATGCTCAGCATCCATCCTGGATACTCAGCAGGAAGCTGGCTCACCTGGTCAATTGACCGCAGCTCCTCCTCGGAAAAGACCACTTCGACTGCCCCAAGATTGTCATCTAGCTGTTCGATTCGCTTCGCTCCGAGAATCACGCTGGTTACGAACGGCTGATGCAGGAGCCAGGCAATGGCGAGTTGTGCCACAGAGACATTCTTTTTTTCGGCCATCTTCCTTAACGTGTCGATCACGTTGTATGCGCGATCCATCTCCACCGGAGGAAAGGCAAAGGCAGTGCGACGGCTCTCCCCAACGTCTTTCTGCTCCCGGCTGTACTTCCCGCTTAACAGTCCTCCCGCCAAGGGACTCCATACCAGCAGGCCTACCCCTTCGCTGCTCAGCATCGGAGCAATCTCGCGTTCCAGATCGCGGCCCGCCACTGTGTAGTAAGCCTGGAGGGAAGCGAACCTTGCCATCCCAAAGTGGCTGGCGATGCCGAGCGCCTTCACAATCTGCCACGCAGCCCAGTTCGAGACCCCGATGTACCGGACCAGCCCCTGCCTGACCAGGTCGTCCAAGGCCCCCAGGGTCTCCTCTACCGGAGTCGCCGGATCGAAACCGTGTAGCTGGTACAGATCGATGTGGTCCAGCTGCAGCCGGGCCAGGCTGGCCTTTGCGGCGTCCAGAATGTGACCGCGTGAGGACCCTTGTTGATTTGGACCGGACCCGGTCGGTCCGAAAACCTTTGTTGCGACAATAACCTCGTCGCGCTTCGTACCTAAATTCTTCAAAGCCTGTCCGGTAATCCGTTCCGAATCGCCTGCCGAGTACGTATCGGCCGTATCAATGAAATTAATCCCCGCCTCCAGTGCCCGTGCGACCTGCGCATCTGCCTCACCCTGCTCCACTGTGCCCATGAATTGGTATTGGCCGCTTGCTCCAAAGGTCATGGTGCCAAGGCACAGCTCCGACACGAATAGCCCTGTAGAACCCAGTCTGTTGTAGCGCATAGTAATGAAGTGCCTCTCTTTGTAGTTGATGACCTTCAGCCCTCATCGGCTTGCTCGATCTCTGGAATGATTGCCTGATCCTACGATTGCGCACCGATGCGACTCTACTTATAGTCTGTAGACGGCAAACCAAAGATAGGTGAGCATCACGGCTGTGACCGGAAGAGGTAAGTGAAAAAGCACCCAACCAGTAAGGGATTGCGCAAACCCGCAATTTCACTCACCACAATCCTCGCCCAAAACGTACTGCTACTGAGAAGAAGCCAGGATCTTTCACAAGAAGGATTAGCAGAGTTGTCCGGATTGCACCGTACATATGTTGCGTCTGTCGAGCGTGGTGAAAGAAACGTAACCCTCAGTCCATTGGAGGCTTTCGCCCAAGAAAAGCGTTCATAAGCCAACGCGGTTGTAAGAATCTGGGCTCCGGCTCCTTCGTCCTTCAGGAGAATATGACCTTATTTCACTGGCCAAATATTCGACATTTATGTTCAGAATTCTCACAACTTACAACTCTGGAACGAAGCACTTTCGCCAACTCGCAGGTATGTCTTGGTTTGGTTCCCGGATGCAGGCTTGGTTAAGCAAGGTGAAAGTGGTCTCAGGAGAGGCCCCCCTGTCATTGGCAGGATCGGGTACATACTGGAGTACTGAGTCCACTAGTTAGTGCTGGGCCGTCTTCTATGGTCAGATACTAGCGGGGAAAGTGGAATTGACGAATTTTTTCCTCACTACGGGGGAATCATTCTTCAGAGAATTCCGCTGCCGGGGGCTTCTTCGATCTCTAACCCGAATGCCTGCCAGACCAACTTATCTAGATTCGTTTCCACGGCCCGAGCTTCAGGGCGGCCAGCCATTTCGAAGGCAGCTTTCGCACCTAAGATAATCACCTGGGACAAATCCGTTTTGGGGTTAGGTAAAGGAAATAGCTCTACGTACTGAGTCATGAAGCGGCGTCGACCCGCGTAGAGCTTATTATTGAACTTGTGGTCATAAAATCTCTCGATAAAAGTTGAGTTAGCGATCGCCGCCGCTAGCCAAAGTAGTTCTTCTTTGTCAGGGTTCTCGGGACAGAGCCAATAACAGTCACCATTCACAATCGTACTGTCAAGATCTAGCCAGAAGGTTGGTTGTTCAGTGATGTCTCGGAAAACGAGTTTCGGACTGTTCCAAGCTCCGGGGTCTTGGGGAACCCATATCTCATACCATTGTCGGCCACCCTCGATAACGTAGGTTCGGGCTTGCAATTCCCCACGGTGCTTCTCTAAATAGGCGCTGCTTTTTTTGTACAAACCAAGGTTCACCGGCTGACGACGACCATTAACCAGCTCATGCGGGTAAAGAATTTTGCGCGTCTGCTTTGCTCTATCCGCTTTGAATCGGCGCGCAATGTGATGTGTTGTTAGCAACCTGAGCAGCTCTGGCCTTTCTGCTTCAGGAAAATCATTCCAATCACCTCGTATATAGATCTTGTCAGCGCAGGTTTTTACGCCAACTCGAACTTTCCCAATGTCCTGGAACCGGCTCCAGGTCTTCGAATCGACTGCAGCAAGCCAGGCATCTCCCTGGTTTGTTCCAATTCGCCAGACGTCATGGGAACGGTTACTGATCGGAAGATTGCCGTGCTGTACCCGGAATCTTCGGCCATCCTCGATTTCTACAATCCCCGAAAATTCCAATGCATCGATGGGCTGAAGAACCCGAGCCGCCGCTACGTCTGTCGTCTCGTATATCGACGTGAAAGTTGGGGCTGGATGACCTAAGTCTGTAGGCCCTGTTGCTATTATCACTGCCGGCAGCACAGCAGCTTTGAAAAGTTTTGTGTCGCCGAGATCCCAAACGTGTCTTAGATTGAAGCTTGATTTCAGGACTGATCGGGTAGTAGCTCCACCCTTCGTAGACATGAAGCGATTTGAAACAATGACGCCGATTGTCCCGTCCGGCTTTAAAACCTTACTCATGCCGGCAATGAACGCTTGGTATAAATCCACTCGGCCGCTCAAACTGAAACTCAATGATAGTTTTCGTGCTTGTGCACTTCCCAGGAGTTGAGTTCGAACATACGGTGGGTTCGCGATAATCATGTCAAATTGCTGGGCCTGCGTAGGTGGTGCTGGTCCAAACAGGCTCTGTGGGCCAGATACCTGATTCAAAGCAAAATCTAAGAAGCTTTCGCTTTTCAGATGAATATCAGCCTCCGGTATAGCCTTGATCAGGCGACCGTGCGCAGCGCTCAAGGCGCTTGCGTTTGTATCAAAGCCGTATACAATCAAACGTGCTTCGCTGATAACCTTCAATCGTGAGACGAGAGCTATAAGTAATTCGCCATCACCCACAGC
>CAXTMN010000191.1:4601-6143 GCA_964245395.1 uncultured Bryobacteraceae bacterium | reverse complement strand
GCCAAGGCAGCCTCCAGCTTGGCCTGCATGCCGCCGGAGGCAACACCGGATTGAATGAGCTCTTGGACAGTGGAGTCCGTAAGACATGGCAAGACGTCGCCCGATGCGTTCTTCACGCCAGGAACATCGGTGAGAAAAATCAATATTTGTGCGCGAAAGGCCAAAGCGCAGGAAACGGCCATCTGATCGGCATTCACGTTGTAGATTGTTCCATTCCGATCACCCGCGAGGCAGGCAACAACAGGCAGGTACCCGCCACGAACCAAATACTCGAGCAGCCTTCCGTCCGATTGCAGTGGCCTGCCCACGAAGCCCAGGTCGGGATCGAGCTGGGTGGCCAGGGTCAATGTTCCATCCACGCCGCTTAAGCCGAGAGCGGGCTGTCCGGCTGCCATAAGTGCCGATACAAGTTGCGTGTTCACAGTGCCTGCGATCACTTTGCTGGCCGCATCGATCACCGCGTCGTCTGATACCCGCAGCCCATTTATGAACCGGCTCCGGATACCTCGCTCTTCGAGAAACCGTGTCATCTGCTTACCGCCGCCGTGTACAACAGTAATTTCATGTTCACGGGCTATATGCGCCAGTTCGCGCGCAATGGCCGACCGGCTGAACGGCTCATCGAGCAGCGTACCGCCCACTTTGACCAGCAGTCTCATAAGAAACCTTCGGTCGAAGCTGACAGGAGACTTTCGGTCGAAGCCGCCAAGAGACCTTCGGTCTCGGGCAAGCCCAAGACGAGATTCAGATTCTGAACCGCCTGGCCGGCAGCTCCTTTCACCAGGTTGTCTTCCGCCACGACGATCACGGCACGCTGGCTTTCCGCGTCAAAAACAAAGCCAACGTCACAAAAGTTCGTTCCCTGAACAGGCCGCAGTTCGGGCACCTTACCAGGCGCGTAGAGCCGGATGAAAGGCTCGTTCTCATACGCCTCTTCATAGATGGCGAGCAGATCGACTGCTTTCTCGATGCGCTGCGTGCGGACGTAGATGGTCTCGAGGATGCCGCGAGTGATGGGCAGCAGGTGCGCTGTGAAAGTAAATTCTCGCTCCCCCAGCCCCGAGTTTTGCAGCACCTCCGGCACATGACGGTGGTTTAAGATCCCGTAGGCGCTGAAGTTTTCGGCAGCTTCGCAGAAACTCGTCTTGAGAGACGGTTTGCGACCGGCGCCGCTGATTCCCGATTTCGCATCGCAGATGACACCTCGCGAGCGATCCAAGACTTGCGCGTTCACTAATGGCCGGATCGCCAGGTTGGCCGCAGTTGGATAACAGCCCGGATTCGCTATCAGCCGCGCGCCGACAATTTGCTCACGGTAAAACTCGGGCAATCCATAAACTGCTTCCGCCAGCAGCTGCGGGCTGGTGTGCCGCTCCTTGTACCATCGCGAATACGTCTCCGCATCCCCCAGCCTGAACGCGCCACTCAGGTCGACAACCTTCGCCCCCGTGTTAAGGATCTCCTGTGCAAGCTCGAGGGAAACTTCGGCCGGTGTCGCCAGCAGCACAGCAGCGAGCTTCTCCTGGCGGATCGCCTCTACGG
>CAXTMN010000191.1:2881-4591 GCA_964245395.1 uncultured Bryobacteraceae bacterium | reverse complement strand
GCCGGTATTGTTCGCGGCGGAGTTTGTCCAAGCGGCACCGGACGTTGTTCGCTATCCGTCCGGTGTTCGAGCAGGACCAGGTCAATGGACGGATGGGAGCTTAGGATCCGAACGAGTTCGGCTCCGCTGTAGCCACGGAAACCAACGACACCTACCGAATGCCGCTTTGGGTAATTATTCACTGCGATGAATAATTATACCCAAAGTGTTAAAGCTGCTCCGTTGTCGAGCGTGCCGCTAGATCCCCGATAATCGGTATGCGAATTTGCTCGTAATTGGCAGCTTTGATGAGCAGGTAAATCCAACAGCCGAATACCACAAACTTTAAAGCCAGGATAAACGCTCTCTCAATGCCCCAACCAGGAAGCCCAACAATCAGGATGGGAAATGCCGAGGAGAGAATCAGCCACGCAACAAAAAGGTACAAAGACTGGAATGCGTTGAACCGCACTTTGACGTTGTTGCGGAAGCGATCAGCCACCAGAAAGACGATGGCGGGTATGACGCCAAAAAACGGGATGTAGCAGAGGATAGAAGCAGTTCGGTCTGTGATGCCGTTTAAAAAATCTGTTGGTGGCGCCATTCCGCCAAGCTGCGGCTTCCCACAATGGAAGCAGTAGGAAGCGCGGGCATCAACAGTAGTTCCACAACTGGTACAGAACGGCATGCAATTTATCTCAGTCGCGCTTTATCTAATCGAACGTACGCACTAAGCCGCTCCAGAGTTCCACAGGAACGCAGCGGAAATCTGCGATGCTCAATCGAGTCTAGCCCACATGGGAGCGAGTTCGACACGTGCCATACTTGCCCCCTGTAGTGGGGCGAAAAGAACTTCGTTTGCCTCTTCAAGATCATCGGCTGTATACATCCACGCCTTCCTGCGTTCGGGCCATATAATCCAACTCGTGGACGTTCCGGCCCGAATCAACCGGTTGGCTTTGTCGAAGAGACTGGATACATTTTGCCCCGGCGACAGGATCTCGACAGTCAGGAGCGGTGCATCCGACAAATCCCCCTCGACGTAAAGAGCTTCACGGGTAGTCACCGTCACGTCGGGGATGAGGCGATCGTTTCCAGCCAGGACGTTAAGCTCCGAGAGAACGTCGTAGATCTCCGGCAAGTCATTTCCAAGAATGCGAACTAAATAAGCTTGAATCCGTGCATGCAGCTTCTTTGGCAATGGTTTTTGAACCGGAATGCCGTCGATCAGCTCGATTCTTGCAAGCGCATCCGTGAAAGCGGCTCCCATAAGTTTTCCTGCATGTTATCACCACTTGGACGTCCTTCTGATACGATCGCTCGCATGCGGGTTTTTGCTTGGATCCTCAGCGCAATTCTTCTCACCGGGTCGGTACAGGCCGCCGAGAAATCTCTGGAAATCTTCCTGGTGGATGTCGAGGGTGGCCAAGCCACTCTGTTTGTTCCCGCACATGGTCAGTCGCTGCTGATCGATACTGGCTGGGGCTACAATGCGTTCCGCGACGCAAGTCGCATCGCCGCCATTGCCAAACTCGCGAAAATCAAGAAGATCGATTATGTGCTGATCACGCACTTCCATTCCGATCATGTTGGCGGAGTTCCGCAACTGGTGCAAAAGCTGCAGGTTGGAACCTTCATCGACCACGGCGAAAACCGCGAAGAGTCAAAGACGAGCGCTACGCTTTACTCTGAGTACAAGGCCGCCATCAAAGATTACGGCCACATCGTAGC
>CAXTMN010000191.1:0-2871 GCA_964245395.1 uncultured Bryobacteraceae bacterium | reverse complement strand
CCAAACCGGGCGATCATCTGCCGATTAAAGGACTGGACGTCACCGTGGTTGCGGCCGATGGCAACGTGATTGGGAGTGCGCTGCCCGGTGTCGGTCAAGCGAATAACGCTTGCGCGGGAGTCGAGCAGAAGGAAGTGGATAAGAGTGAGAACGCCCGATCTGTTGGCGTGGTCATCAATTTCGGTCAGTTTCGCGTCGTCGATCTGGGTGATTTGACCTGGAACAAAGAACTTCAGTTAGTCTGCCCCGAAAACAAGCTCGGCAAGGCTGACCTGTTCATCGTCTCGCATCACGGGCTCGATCAAAGCAACGACCCAGCTCTGGTGCATGCCATTGCTCCGACCGTGGCCATCATGGATAACGGCTCGAAAAAGGGTGGCTCGCCTTCGGCCTGGGACATCGTGAAGAACTCCCCTGGTCTGCAGGATTTGTGGCAGCTGCATTTTGCGGACGCAGGAGGAAGCGAGCACAATACCCACGATCCCTTTATCGCAAACGTGAACGAAGCCGACACGGGATTCTATCTAAAGGTGACGGCGAGAGAAGATGGAAGTTTTGCCGTCTACAATCCCAGAAACAAGCTGACCAAGCAGTATGGGAGTGGCCAGTAAGTCAGCCGCGTGCTCTAGCCGAAGAAGTCGCGGACTCTTTCGAAAACGCTTTTCTCATGGGGCGCGTTCTCGACAGGAAGAACATCCTGTAACTGCTCGAAGAGTTTACGCTGCTCGCGGTTGAGCTTCTTTGGAACTTGCACATCGACATGCACGTAAATATCCCCACGAGCCCGACTATTTAACTGCGGTACACCCAAATTCCGGAGCCGAAATTGAGCGCCGGCCTGAGTGCCTTCAGGGATCTTGATTAACTGTGGACCGTCGAAAGTTTCGATGGTGATGTCGGCGCCGAGTACGGCTTGTGCGATGTTGACCGGGAGCGTGCAATGTAAATCCGTATCTCGGCGCTCGAAAACGGAGTGCTCGGCTACTTTGATGACGACGTAGAGATCGCCGGGCATACTGCCTGCCGGCCCAGGATTGCCTTCACTCGAAAGCCGCAAGCGAGTTCCATTATCGACGCCTGCCGGAATATTCACCTTCAGCTTCTTCTCGACTCTGTGAAAGCCTTCGCCCCGGCACTGGGTACAGACCTGCCGGATGACTTTACCGCGTCCGCCGCAACTCGGGCAGGTTTTTCGTATTGCCAAAAAGCTCTGCTGGTACAGAACTTCGCCGCGCCCACTGCAAACGGAGCAAGTGATCATTCCGCCGTTCGGTTCGCCGCCCGCACCCTGGCAGCGAGCGCACGCTTCCATCCGCGGAATCTGCAGATCCGCCGACAAGCCACGCATGGAATCCTCGAAACTGATTTCGAGGTCATACCGGATGTCCTCGCCGCGCTGCGTCCGCCGCCCGCCAGAGCTGCCGCGCCGACCACCGAACATATCGCCGAGCCCGAAGAGATCGCCAAGAATGTCCCCGAAGTCGGCAAAGGTAGACTCGTCAACGCCGCCCGAGCCCCCGGCTGCCCCACTTACTCCCGGGTGGCCGAAGCGATCGTATGCCGCACGCGTCTGCGGGTCACTCAGAACCGAGTAGGCCTCCGCCGCTTCTTTGAATTTCTCTTCGGCCTCTTGATTGTCTGGATTCCGGTCAGGATGGTACTGCAAAGCCAACTTGCGGTAGCTAGTCTTTAGCACGCCATCGTCGCAATCGCGCGAGACGCTCAGAATCTCGTAATAGTCTCTTTTCGAAACACTCATCGGCATGGCAGTCTCTACCGGGCTAGATTATCCGGCGCTGAAAAACTCCGTTTTGTAAGGCAAAAATCAGGTACCTACACCCGCTAGGGGTTAACGGCAACCTTCACCATGGCTGGCCGAAGCAGCCGGCCCTTGAAGTAGTAGCCGCGCTGGTATTCATCCAAGATAGTCTGATCGGGGTGATCTTTTGTATCAACCATTTCGACTGCATGGTGAAGATGGGGGTTAAACACAGCCGCTTCGGAAGAGATCGGTTCCAGTCCCAACTTTCGGAACGCTTCCATCTGACGCTGGTAGATCATCTCCATGCCGCGGGCGTATTCCTTGTCGACGCTCTCAACCTTCAACGCACGTTCGAAATCATCCAGCATTGAAAGAAGCGCCTTCACAGTGTCCATCGACGCGTATTCGAACAATTCGGCCCGCTCCTTCTCGTTACGACGCCGAAAATTGTCGAACTCCGCTTGACGGCGCTGCAGGAGATCCTGCAACTCGCTCTTTTCTTTGACTAAACGATCACGTTCGACAGTATTTTCGTAAGACGATGACGCGTGGTGTTCCGAGGCGGCGGAGGGTCGTTCGGCCAGCTCCGGCACATCCTCGGTCACAACAGCATCGATGTTGTTTTCGGATTGCATGACTTGGTTGCGAGGGATTAGGGGAGGAACCTCTCCTAATCCGCTAGTTTATCAAAATTGAGGCTCTAAGTAGCAACGGCCAAGCTAGGTTATATCCAACTGCCATTTACTCTTGAGCCAAGAAGTGGCGAGAAAATTTGCTCTGCCCGTGGACTTGCACCTGGCTTACTACACGTTTTTGTCCGGTTCGTAGATCGCTTCGCCTCCCAACTTCGATGTAAGAGCCACCTACCGAAGAAGTGGCTTGGTTGCGCGACTAGTGCCATAAGATACGCAGCTTCCGCGTAGCATCCCCATTGACAATTAAAGTTGACGACTGGGACAACCAGCTTGAAAGCGCCGAATCCGGCTGGCCTGGCTTCTTCCGCACCCTGCGGATCTACCTTACGCACTTCCGCGGACAACGCTCCGCCATCAAACAGTTCGTGGCTCCCGTCGCGGGAACCGAAGCGGAGGCCTGGGAAACGCTCACCG
>CAXTMN010000190.1:1961-6145 GCA_964245395.1 uncultured Bryobacteraceae bacterium | reverse complement strand
CCATTGCGCTCTTCCATCTCGACGTACTCCAGCCACTGGGCATAGGGCACCGTGCGCCAGAACTCTGCCTTCGGCCCGCGCTCTGCCGGATCGTCGGTCAGCCAGTAATACTCCGGCGGCACCGCGCAGAAGAAGTAGTAGTTCCGCTTGACAATCACCGCTCCCGGTTCCTGTTGCGCGCTAAATTTGATACGGTCATGCGGCGGATACCAGCGCGTCACCGTCCGCCCCTGCTCATCCAGGTTGACTTCGATACTCTGCACAAGCGGCAGCGGTTTGGGCGTCACCGGCTCGACCACCACCGGCAACTCTTCCTCCGTTTGGTCCTCTTCGCCGGCAGCCTCGGCCTCTCTCCGCCGCGCCGCCTCCACCCGCAACCCCTCTGAAAACCGCGCCTTCCGTAACTGCTCGGCCGCCCCGCGCTCCCGATGAAACCACCGCTGCGCTGTCGTCCGGTACCGCCCAAAGCGCTCCATCAGCTTGTGCTGCTCCTCCGTCCAGGCCAGCGCATCGGGGTGTTCTGTGTACAGCTGCAGCTCGGCATCGTTGTAGCGGCCCACCGCCCGCCTCAGCAGCCACTCGCCTTCCGCCGCCCGCAGCACCTGCTCGCGAAAGGTGGGTTTATCCGGCTCATAGTCAGCCAACCACTGCGCCTGCAGCTTCTCCCACTCCCCCGCATCTTCCCCCGGCAGCAGCAACCGCTTCGACGTGCACCCATGCCGCAGCGCATTCCGGCTCGCCCGCTCCTTGCCCTCCACCGTCCTCGGTCCCGTACTGGCTTTGCGACCCATCTCGCCCGCCAGTCTCGACCCTGTCCCCCACCAACAAACCGCCAATCCGACCTAAGTCACTGATTCCAAGAGCCTAGAAAAATCCGGGACCGCTCGTGACTGCCACTCCCCACTGTCCACTGTCCACTGTCCACTGTCCACTGTCCACTGTCCACTGATCACTCCCCACTCTCAGGGTAGTTACTCGACGTCTGCGAGAACCTTAATCGCCTTTACTTTCTGATGCGAATCGAAGGTGACGATCAGCGAACTCTTGCCCTCCCAGTCGATCACTGCCTCGTAATAACCAGTTCCGGCGAGGTAATCAAACGTGTGATTTGTGCCGTAAAGTTGCTCAAATTGCTGTTTGGTTCCACCTGAAGCAAGACCTGCGCCCGTCTTTCCCAAATTGCCTTTCGATTGTTCGCCAACCGAACGTAAGCAGTAGAAGGGAAGACTGGGGTTCGCGGCATTAAGAGTATAAGCTTCAATTGCTACTCCGTTCCTCTTCCATGAGTACCTGCCTTCTCCCTCAATCTCTTTTATCTCAGCTGGCTTACCAAGAAGCTTTTCGGCGTCGCTGACTTTAGAATGATTAATCTCTAGGCCGGAGAGCCGCAATTCCGGATAAGAGCTGAAAGGATGCTAACAACAGCACTGCAGAGACAAGGAACGCTACGCTGAATCTCTTCATTGGTGCTCCTGCGCGCCCGTGTTCTTTGCGCCAAGATTTCGCTGTTCCCGGGCACGTTGATCGAAGTTGTTGAGAACGGTTAGTCGCTGGAGAGGATCGTGCGCGGCAAAGTGTTCGATGACCTGCATTGCCTCATTGCTAGTCCTGATACACCCATTGGTGACATAGTGTGGACCCGAGCCTTTACTTACTGTTGCATCCTGCGCTCTAACGCGCCCCGAATGGATGCCAACGGCTACATGAGTTCGACCATCAGCAGTTCGAAATGGCTGCAAACGAAAAATCCCTGATGGCCCGAACGCTCCGCTTGGTGAATCCTGTGTGGCCCCATGGCGATGAGGTGATTGCCGATCTTTCAAACTCATAGACTCCATCAGGAAGAGCTCTGAAGGAGGCCGCGGACGTTACGCGATTGTCCGCCTCCCAGGACCCAATCACCTGTCCTTCCGAATCGCGTAAAGTAATCCGGCCCACCCAGCATCGTAAGTCAAATCAGCCATGCATTTTTCTAATCATGCCACAGCGTGAGCACAGCCTTATCTAATGAACTACCCTCGCTTTTTGTACCTCTAATGGACCTGCCCCCTAGTGTGAGACAAACAGTTAGGACACAGTTGACCGGTCGATGAAAAGCAATCGACCGGCAAGACGACTTGAGCGCATACTCGGAAGCGGTTGGTGAAGCGGAGGCGGGCAATGCGGGAGCGCAACCGGCCAAGGAATAGCCAGCCGGAAACTCATCGAAACGATGATCGGGACGCCGGTCATCCTGGCGTCCTCATCGGATAGATAGATTTCCCGATGCCTATTAAAACTCCTGCAGAAAGACGCGTAGCGGCTTCTTTTTGTTGTGCCGCCAGATGGGCTTCGAACTCGGCTGGCAGTACATAGCCGAGGGCGGAGTGAAGCCGCTTCTGCTTGTAAACTTTCTCCAGGAGCTCGCGAAGCGATAGATGTGCCTCCTGGAGATCTCGGTATTCGCTGCGAAAACCTCTTCGTACTTCAGCGTCTTCATAAAGGATTCGCAGGCCGCGTTATCCCACAAATTGCCTTTGCGCGACATGCTCACACCGATTCCGTTTTGTTTGAGTAGGTCAGTGTAGTCGCCCCTGGCGTACTGCGAACCGCGGTCCGAATGGTGAACGAGACCGGACTGAACGCTACGCCGCGACAAGGCCATTTTCTCGTTTGTACCCTGCTTTTGCATACACTAGTTTTTATGGGAGCGCCCGTGCCTATTACCATGATATTTTTTACAAGGACAAAGTAATGCTACTTGATTGGTCTCAATGTCCAGCCGTTGAGAGCGTGCCCGGTAAAGTCAGCGGCGCTTGGGTGCTTAGAGGTACCCGCATGCCTGTTGCAACCATCTTCAAGAATATTGAAGCTGGCGCGAACATTGATGAAATTACACAATGGTACGACGGAGTCACTCGCCAGCAGGTTCTTGCCGTGGTCGAGTTTGTCACCAGCAGCCTAAATAAAGCCCCGACCTATTAATGCGCATCTTGTTCGATCAAGGCACACCCAAGCCATTGATCAGGAGTCTCCAGCAACATTCCGTGACTCTGCCGTCAAAGTTGGGGTGGGATAGGTTGTTTAACGGTGATCTCCTCAAAATGGCTGAGACCCAAGGCTTTGAATTGCTGATCACTACCGATAAGAACTTGGGTTATCAACAGAATCTAAAAGATCGCAAAATCGGGATTATTGTGCTCGGTAATGGCCAATGGCCGGATCTTCGGCCCTATGTTGACAGAGTTGTGGCGGCAGTCGATGCAGCAATACCGGGCTGCTACGTAGAAGTGGATATGCCTTCCGCAAAGGCGAAGCGTCCCTAACGCCTAGTTCACCAGCGTCCATTCAAACGCAAACAGCGGCTGCAACTCATGTGTCTGCTTCATCTGCGATTGAATCCGTTCAATCAGTTCTTCACGCTTCGCCTCGATCTTGTCCTGCATCTCAAACAACTCCCGCCGCTTCTTGTTCCGTGCAGATTCCAGCCCCATAATCTCGTTTGTACCCTGCTTCTGCATACACTGGATTTAGTGGCATGCCGGCACCTGTAACTATCACGAATTTACCAAGGGAGCAAAGGCTGAAGCTCGTTGTTCAAAAGACTGCTGTGCAGCTGCCCAGCGAATTAGGCCAGGAACTCCTTTCACTCCTCAGTCCAGCATCTCTCGCGATCATGGCCGCTTCCTTGGGCGTTTGGGCTGGATCACATTTCTTCGGAGTCGGCGAGATCGCTGATCTCATACTCCTAATTGTTGGATATGCCGCCGGGTGGGGTTGCTGTTCAGGCAGCGCAACATCTGACTCAGGTGATCGAAAAAATTCTCCAGGGCAAAACAGAAGCCGATTTAGACCGAGCTGCCGACCATCTCGCCAAAACCATTTCTCTCGTCGGCATCCAAGCCGTGCTGGCCATCCTCCTTCGTCAGAAACCCGGAGACACGTTCAAACAGCCGTTCAAAGTGACACCTCCTCCCTATCGGAGTGCCTTTCCGCAATCACTGCCCCGAAACGGCGGATTCCGTTACAAACCTTCTACGACCTTCACGAGAGATCTTAACGCTGATGAAGGGGCAACAAACGTCCTTGGGAACATTCGAGTTGGACGAAACTTCTATCCGGAGACTCCTAATCCAGTTGATTCAATGCGCGAATCACTGTTTCACGAGAAGGTTCATCAGTTCCTGACTCCCAAGCATTACTTA
>CAXTMN010000190.1:0-1951 GCA_964245395.1 uncultured Bryobacteraceae bacterium | reverse complement strand
TCCGTGTTTACGCGGCCCAGAGCGCCTACCGCCGCTCGTTTATTCTTCGCTATTTGGAAGAATCACTAGCCGAGACCATTGCCCTTCTTCGCGTCCATGGTTTTGATCCCGGAAAATTACAGCAGGGCTTCCGGTTTGCGTTAAATGAGAATTATCAGTTGACTTTCCAAGCTCTGGGCCAGGAAGCCCAAGGTCTACTCCTGGGCCCGGTGGTGGCTGGTGGAATGGTTTACAACGTGTATTACGGAGCGGAGGAAAAGACGCCATGATCCTTGAAAAGGAAGCGTTAGACATTGCGGCCCTAGCTTGCGAGCAGTACGGCATTTTCTGGGATGCTGCAACCGCGCAGGCAGAACTATGGGAATATCAGCGCCGAAGAGTTTGGAATGTGAGTACGGGGATTCGTCCGGTTCATTGGACTGAGCAGGAGATGGACAATTTTCATCAGCTGGTCTTAGTCGATGCAGAAACCGGAGAGTTTCTCGGCCAGCGCACCATGCGAGGTTTGACTCCGCCCGCTCACTTGCAGCAAAGAAAAGAAGAGCGTCTCGCCAAAGAGCGGAAGGAAAGCAAAGTGAATGCTACTTGATTGTCTCAATGTCCAGCCGTTGAGAGCGTGCCCGGTAAAGTCAGCGGCGCTTGGGTGCTTAGAGGTACCCGCATGCCTGTTGCAACCATCTTCAAGAATATTGAAGCTGGCGCGAACATTGATGAAATTACACAATGGTACGACGGAGTCACTCGCCAGCAGGTTCTTGCCGTGGTCGAGTTTGTCACCAGTAGCCTAGATAAAGCCCCCGACCTATTAACGCCTTCCTAGTTCACCAGCGTCCATTCAAACGCAGACAGCGGCTGCAACTCATGCGTCTGCCTCATCTGCGATTGAATCCGCTCAATTAGTTCTTCCCGCTGCGCCTCAATCTGATCTTGCATCTCGAACAACTCCCGCCGCTTCTTGTTCCGTGCGGATTCTAGCGTCTTAATCTCCTTCTGCGCCGCGAGTTTCCCTTCCAGACTGCTCGCCAGACTCGATGACCTCCTGGCTTCTTTAATTTGCTTATCAGCGTCCCGGATCTGCTGCTCTAGACCCAATTTGAGGTCCTCCGCCCAGTGGTCCAGCTTCAGCTGCTCCTCATCCAGGTACTGCATATTTCGCGCATCTACATCTTTCAAGCGTGAAGTAACTAGCTCATCCCGTAACCGATCCAGATCCGGAAAGGACGGTGTTGCCACCCGCTCCCACGTCTGAACCGGTAGGCTGAGCAGCCGTTTGCAATGCTCTTCCGAAACAGCGCCGCCGTTCTCATCAACCCCTTTCAGTACAACCGATTCTTCCATATCGAAAGACTTTGCTTTTAGCTTCCACGCGCGAAGGAATCCTGACCGCCCTAGCAGCGATTCCAGCATTCCGATCTTGCGCCCATATGCGCGGTAGTCAAGGCAAACCCGACCAGCCCCAAGCGGCCGCGAACACGCCTGCTCCACCACGGCCTGACCGAGCGGATGCTCTACTCGGAGGAAACTCTCGTTCTGTCTCTCCGCATCCTGCCAGTCGAGATTTCATCGGCCCTGAAAACCGCGATTACCCGTATACGTAAATCGCAATCCTGTCTCATCGAAACGAGCATCGCCCGCTAGTTCCTGCTTAAGCAGACTGGAAAACAAACGCAGCCGCTCATTTAAAGCCAACACCGCCTGTTCTTTGCTCATCCGCAACCTGTCCCGCACTTCGTCATCGAAATGCTCCAGCAAAGCTTGCCGAGTGTCTGCCATACGGGACTGAGTCGTTTCGTCTAACTGCTGCCGCAGTCCAGCGAATGCCCGTTCAATCTCCTCAGTTGTGCGGCACCTCTGATAGACCGCTGCAACGCGCTTCTCCAGGTCGACCCCGGATTCCAGCGCTCCTAGTACCTCATCGCTCGCCCCGAAAACGCCTTCAAACAGCCGGAAT
>CAXTMN010000189.1:4728-6218 GCA_964245395.1 uncultured Bryobacteraceae bacterium | reverse complement strand
CAACTGTGTCCTGCCCGTCGACCCTTACGTTGTAGCCGGTTGTCGGGTCCGCATCGCCCGAGACGTCAGGTACACCGCGACCTGCAAACTTCGTTTGTGGCTGAACAGGAACATTAGCAGAGGCCTGGTAGGTTGGCAAGGCGAAGACAATGCTTACACCGCCTCCTGTTGCGCCTTCCTGATTGGCAGTTTCGTTCCAGACGACTTCGGAAGATATGGGGGATCCAGAGCCGGAGAGCGTGGTTCCTCCGCAGGCAAGTGCGTAGGGGCTCGAGGCGGGGAAGTCGACGTGCAGCTTGCCGTCGGTTGCACCATCGCTAGAGCCGTTGTCTCCTGACGCGACAGTACAGTGACGCCGAGCGCGGCAGCGTCTTCAAGAGCCGCGTTCATGGCTGTTTGGGATTGCGGGGTCCAGGAGTCTTCCGGGCCACCCCAGCTTATCGAGACAACGGATGGCTTGCGAGCCGAGTCGTGAACGGCATCGGTGATGGCGTCGATGAATCCCTGGTCGGTGTTTGGCGCAAAGTAAACGGCAATGTTTGCGCCCGGTGCAACGGAGCCAGCGACTTCGATGTCGAGCATCACTTCACCGTCCGCATCTGAGCCTGGTGAGTTTGTGCCGCCGTCTACGGAGACCGCTGTGATGCTCGGCTCGCTGATTCCGAGCTCCTGGAAATAGGTTTGCAGATCGGAAGTGCTGTAACCTCCGCCCAATTCGATGATGGCGATGGTTTCTCCGGCACCGGTTAAACCGGATGGGAAGTTGTAAAGGGCTGCCACTTGGGGCGGAGTAAAAGTTGTCGAAACCGCGTGTGGTTTTCGTTTTCGGAAATGGGGGTTGGCTGCGCGACGTGTGTCGAGGCCGAGCACGGCAACAACGACTTTGTTTAACTCTCCTGGAACGGTTAACTCTCCAGTGCGACCGCGGTAAGTCGGGCCCGTGGTGTTTACCTTGAAACAGGCGACGGTGGCACCGAAGGCTTTCGCGACAGCGTCAACGGTTCCGGCGAGCACCACGCGGTGCTTCGCGACACTGCTTTCGACAACCGTCAATCCCGAATGGTGCGCAAAGCCTTCCACTAGCGCGATGTCGCTTGGATCGGCGCCAAACTGCTCGGCGAACTCACGATGGGTGACACGATGCCGGATTTGGCCATGCTTGCCTCCTGACGGACTTTCCCCTCTCCGACGCAAGAATACAGAGACCTGCACTCGCTCACCGGCTTCGACTTCGCTCACTTGGTGAGCATCGAACAGCGGCTTTCGCTCGCTGCCTGGGATAGCTACCCTTTTTCCAAAACGCATCTGCAATTCCTCCTATAGGATTCGTTCAGCAATCCCTGATAAGACTAGTTTAGTAATCACCTTCGCTTTACTGCTTTACAATTGATCGAATCTCTTGGAATTTCTTTTCTATGTTCGCGGAACCCTGCATCGAGATCCACCAGCTTTCCGAATTGAACGAGTTTGCAGAGGTCGTGCGCCTGCAA
>CAXTMN010000189.1:1637-4718 GCA_964245395.1 uncultured Bryobacteraceae bacterium | reverse complement strand
GTCATCTGGGGCTTTGACGAGGTGGATCTTCTTCCGTTGCGTTTGTTTGTCGTAGCGGGCAAGATTGGCGGTCAACTGCTGGGCGCATTTGACCGGGGAAAGATGATTGCGTTCTGTCTCTGCATTCCGGGTCTCAAGCCTGGCGGCAAGTCTTTCCTTCACAGCCATATGCTTGGCGTGCTGCCGGAGTACAGAAACACAGGCGTTGGACGCAGGTTGAAAATCGAGCAGCGGGAATATGCTCTTTCGGTTGATGTGGATCTGATCGAATGGACGTTCGATCCGCTCGAGCTTAAGAATGCATTCTTCAACATAGAGCGGCTGGGAGCAATCGTAAGGCGCTACGTGCACAACCAGTACGGGACAACTTCAAGCCATCTGCATGGCGGACTGCCGACAGATCGACTAGTGCCCGAGTGGCTGATCCGGTCGGAGCGTGTAGAGAGTCTGTTAAGCGGAAACGGATTTGAACGACCTGCTCCGCAAGGTCGCATTGAAGTGCAAAACGACATAGCAAAAATCCGAGTTGCAGATCCGTCGCGGGCGAGAGAGATTCAGAAGGCGGTTTCCGAACAGTTCAACCGATATTTTCGGGCGGATCTGGCGGTTGTCGGTGTCGAGCGAAACGATGAGTTTAGTACGTACCTTTTAGCTGAATGGCATTCACAATAGAGCGAATTGTGCTGCGGCAAGTCCGCATGCCGCTAGTTCATTTCTTCGAGACGAGCTTCGGCCGGACATACGAGCGCGACATTATTTTGGTCGAGGCTATTTCCGGCGGCGTGTCGGGCTGGGGTGAAGTGACGGCAGGCGAAAATCCGTTTTACAACGAAGAATGGACGGGATCTGTCTGGCCACTGTTGATCGATTACGTCGGGCGCACGGACGGCTCACATTCGAGGTCACAACATGGCGCGAGGCGGGGTAGAAGCGGCTGCCTGGGATGTTCAGGCGCGGCAAGCGGGTGAGCCTCTCTGGAAGACCATCGGGGGAGGCGCGCGGTGTGAGATCGCTTGCGGTGTATCGATCGGCATACAGGACAGTGTGGAGCAACTCCTGGAAAAAATCGCCACAGAGTTACAGGCCGGCTATCAACGCATCAAGATGAAGATCGGGCCGGGCTGGGATGTGGATGTGATTCGTCAGGTACGCGAGCGATTCCCGATGATCAAGCTCATGGCAGATGCGAACTCCGCTTATACGCTGGAGGATGCCAACCATCTTAAGCAGCTGGATGAGTTCTACCTGATGATGATTGAGCAACCGCTGGCGCACGACGACATCATCGATCACGCTACCTTGCAGACGATACTCGAGACGCCGATCTGTCTTGATGAGTGCATTCGCTCGGCTCACCATGCAGAACAAGCGATACAAATGAAAGCCGGTCGCATTATCAACATCAAGCTGGGACGAGTTGGCGGATTTGCGGAGGCGAAGCGTGTACACGATGTTTGCCAAGCGAACGGCGTTCCCGTCTGGTGCGGCGGCATGCTCGAGTCAGGCGTTGGTCGGGGCCACAACATCGCGCTGTCTACGTTGCCGAACTTCGTTCTTCCTGGCGATGTCTCGGCCAGCAGCAGATATTGGGAGCGCGATATCACGGACAGGCCAATCGAAGTGACGGATCGGGGGACGATCGAGGTAAGCGATGCACCCGGGTTCGGGTACGAAGTGGACTGCGACTATGTGGACAACTTGACGATGCGGCGTGAGGTGCTGATTTGATATCTCAATTCGAAATGCATAAGCCGACAGTTAGATAGTCGCTATTCTAAATTCAGAATATGCTTCATCCGGGAATCTTCCGCGAATACGATATCCGTGGAATTGCTGATAAGGAACTGCTCGATGCCGATATCGAGCTGCTTGGCAGGGGGCTGGCTACTTATTTAATCCGTCACAGCGGCCGCTCGCTCTGCATTGGAAACGACTGCCGTCTGAGCAGTCCGCGCCTGCATGATGCATTGCTGAAGGGCTTTCTCGCGGCGGGAGCACATGTGCTGGATGCAGGTACCGTGCCCACGCCGGTGCTCTACTACTCGGCGGTGCATTTCCAGGCAGACGGCGCGGTGATGATTACCGGCAGCCACAATCCGCCTGAATATAACGGTTTCAAGACCGTGTGCGGCACGGGAACACTGCATGGGTCAGCCATTCAAGACGTATATAAGCTGATCGTCAGCAAGGATTTCGAAGCAGGCGAAGGGTCGGTCAAGACAGTGGATGCGGTCGGCCCGTACGTGGATGAGATCACATCGCAGTTCCAATTCTCAAAAAGAGTGAAGGTGGTGTTCGATGCGGGCAACGGAACAGCTGGGCCTGTACTGCATCGCATGATCGAGAAGCTAAACATCGAGGCGACTGAGCTGTACTCCGAGATGGATGGCAGCTTTCCAAATCATCATCCCGACCCGACGGTACTCGAGAATCTGGCTGATCTGAAGAAGGCCGTGAGCAAGAACAAAGCGGAGCTTGGGATTGCGTTCGACGGGGACACGGACCGGATTGGAGCCGTGGATGAGCGCGGGTCGGTGGTGTACGGCGATATGTTGCTGATGATCTTCGGACGGGAAATACTGACCCGAAAGCCGGGATCTACTTTTATCGGTGAGGTGAAGTGCTCACAAATCATGTACGACAAGCTGAAGGAGCTTGGCGGCAACCCGATCATGTTCAAGACGGGCCACTCGCTGATCAAAGCGAAGATGAAAGAAGAGCACGCGGAGCTGGCGGGAGAAATGTCCGGCCACATGTTCTTTGCAGATCGTTACTACGGGTATGATGACGCGTTGTACGCTGCTTGTCGTTTGATAGAAATTGTGGCGAACGCGGGGAAGCCGCTGTCGTATCAGATGGACGGCGTCCCCGAGATGGTGTCGACTCCAGAGCTGCGGGTGGATTGCCCTGATGATGTGAAGTTTCGGGTGGTGGAGAAAGTGGCTGAGCTGGTGCGCCAGACTCATCAGGTGATCGATGTAGATGGAGTGCGCGTTCCTTTCGAGCACGGCTGGGGACTGGTGCGTGCTTCTAATACGCAACCGGTGCTGGTCATGCGATTCGAAGCATCGTCACCAGAGT
>CAXTMN010000189.1:0-1627 GCA_964245395.1 uncultured Bryobacteraceae bacterium | reverse complement strand
TTGAAATGAAGCGCTTTTTTCGCGGGGGCGCAATCGAGTGGAAGGCTCGGCTCACGATTTTGAGAAACGAAGCCATGAGCTGCGGGATTGCGCGGAACGAGCTCGCCCCCTGCGTGAAGCTGCTTGGTCTGTTCCGTGGGGACGACGTGAGCGATGGGATCGGGTGAGGGTTGTGCTTGGGGAATTGCAGGAACGAAGCCACGGTCTTTTTGCATTTGGCGAAGGGTTGCTAAGGCTTTGTGGAAGTTGCGTTCGGCAGAGGCCATAGTGCGGTGAACAAGGGTGACAAGCCCATGGTTCATCCAGGCGTGTACGTTTTCCGGTTGCAGGGCTTGCGCTTCGAAACTGCGCATGCGGCGGAGACGCCAGAAGTTTTCTGCGAGCTCGTTGACCAGGATCTCTTCGGTAGTGTTTGCGGGCTCGTGTTCGGCACGGAGATCGAAACGCAGGGCTTCGAGTTTAGCGGCATCTTCACCGGTAAGAACCAAGTGCGTCGCGTAGAGGCCGTGCTTAAAAGAGTTGCGCGAGGAGTTAGCTTTGCCGTCGGCAGTACGGGGTCCGGTTGAGTGCTGAGCATTGGCGCGATTCGCCTCGGCGCGGCGAGTGGACGGTTCAGAAGAAGGGTCGGCGGATGATCCGTTTTGGCAGGTTGAGGCTTTGCGGGCCAGTTCTTGGTTAGTGCGCTCGGCGGCGCGGCGCTGGGTGCGCGATTCTCGTACAGTCATAGTCGATTGAAACCGCCTGAGTATGAGCATGAGCGCCAATCGGGAAGGGCGGAGAATAGCGTCTAAGTGGGTGACTTAGAAGGTGAATCTTTGTTTGCGGAATCGGAACTGACGGAAGTTAGTTTCGAGAGCCGACGTTTTCAGTACGGCCTGCAAGCGGCTTCACGATGGGACCGCCGCAGACGCCAACGCCGGTATTCATGAGGGCGTTGAGCAAATTAAAGAGAACTGCGTAGACAACTTGTTCGGTGACTGGCTGTTTTCCGGGCATGCGAAAAGTTCCTGGAAGTTCTTTCGCAATCTGAAGGCGTACGGCGTGCGGAGCAGTACGACCGGATCGATCACGCTGATTGGCGAGCGAGAGAGGAGTCTGGAGAACGGCTCCTGAAGTGCCGTCGACATAAAACTGACAGCGTGAAAACCAGCCGAGGTTTCCAGGATCTGCTGCGTCGAACAGGAGCAGTGGGGCCTGGCGGTCGGCGACGGAAAGATCGAGCGACATGACGCGCTGGCCGTCTTCGATTTTGAAGATGAAGCCGGCTTGTTTAACGATGTTGCCGATAAACTCGGGGTCGAGTTCGAGCAGCAGGTATTTGTTTTCGCCGGCCTCCAGGACTTGCATGTACTGGTTCCATTCTCGCAGAGGGGGTGCTTCCCGTCGCTACATGAAGTTGTTTCACTTAGAATTTGGATCCGGTTTGCTGGCTTACGGGGTCTTGCTGCTTGCTTTTAGCGGAACAACTCGAAGTAGGTCGGAGCGCTCAAAATTCTCGACACTCCTCTGATTTCTTTCAGACGACTCCCACGGAAACTTTGGGGTCGGGAAACAATCTTTTCCTGGGGCTTGGGGAACTAACAAAATCTCGGTACCTGAGGACCAAATCAAACAACCGCATTTTGCC
>CAXTMN010000188.1:0-6326 GCA_964245395.1 uncultured Bryobacteraceae bacterium | reverse complement strand
CGGAGCCGCCGTCAAGAGAGTTGGGGTGAGCCAAGGTGCCGGGGTGAGACCAGCTCTGCCAATCGGATTGAAGTTGGTCCCACCAGTTTTCCATTCAACTACTGTAAGAATTCTTCAGGAACGTATCAAGGAATGTCCCCTGGGGGAGATTGCCAAATTCCGACCACGCGAGGATGGTTCCTGATGAATCATTCGTTTAAGCGTCGTATCGGTGGCGGCTGTGGCGTAACCCCGCCTGAGGTTTCCGGCAAGCGTGTTGTAGTCAATGCTGCCTGCAAAGCCACCGTTTCCGACGCCGAGATATTTCCTATTCCACCCCGAAGCAGGGAGCCAGACTTCGAAGCGAATATAAGAATCGCTAGTCGGCTTGATCACGCCAGCAATGCGACAGAACGGAGGAAGGTTCTCATACCGGTGAGCGGCGGGCGGGGTAAACTCTCCGGCGGAAACGGTTTCGGCTGTGAACGTCGTGGCCGGCAGCGCTACAGAGGAAAGCTTCTCGCAATCGGCGGCTCGGACTGGACCAGCAAAGGCGATTACTGGCAGAGTAAGGGCCGCGAGCTGGAAAAAAGCCGGATGTAGGCGCATTCGAGAGGCAATGATATCAACCTTCCAATCCAGGCCGGCAACAAAGAAGGCGCACGGAACATGGCTCGCTGAAGCAGACAAGAGTCAAAGGAAAGCCCGTGTGTATGAACCATCGCTTACAGAGGAGCTGTTCGCCAAGCAAGATCGCCAGTACGGTGGGCTGCGGTAGATGCCTCATGAGGCGCTCTTGAATAGCCTTAGACGACTTCTTGCGAAGCTCGCTTAACAGCCAAGTTAGCTGGATCAATAGGTTCCAAACCTGGGTATCTGCAGAAGCAGAAAAGGTTCAGAGAATTTAAGAACCAAAAGGACAGGATATTCTCATTGCTGCAAAGCACGCTTGGCTTCGGCTAAATTTGATGAGTCAAAGCGATCAATGCTGTTGATTACTGGTGTAGCAGCATTGTGAATGCTATCCAACGTTGCAAGAATTTGGCTCTTCAAACCTGTGGGAGACAAATCTGTATCTGAGAAATATCGGCTCATCTGAGTTAACACCCGTACTCCGTGAAGAACTTGATCTGGATCTGCCGCATTAATCCCGTTATTTAGCATGGATACATAACGGGACACGTTTCCCTCCGCTGTAATAAGCCAGTCGGCTAAGTCATCTTGCGTATTGTGAGTAGCTTCTTGGAGAAGTTTAATCAGCTTCTTGGCCGCTGTCATTGTTTCTAGCGCTGATTCTTTAAGATGAGGTTGAACTACTTTCATAAATCCTTAAGGATGATTCCAAGGCGTAGGATGGGGAGGTCCGTCCGGAGTAATCGTACCGTAAGGAACCCAGACCTGAGTATCCCCTCCAGGTAGCACAAATCCAGCCACGGCCTGAGATTCCTGTGGTGCGATTGGTCCTATCCAAGCCTTCAGACCGGATCCTGGCACAGTATAAATAACATAACCGCCATCTCCATTCCAGTCGTCGCGAACGGCCGAAGTATATTCGGCTTCCGTTGCCGGAGGCGGACTGGTATTCCAATAAGAGCCCGACCGTTTGCCGTCAGCGTCAATGACCCTATACAGTTTTGTACCCGGTGGAAGGTCTTGAGGTGCTGCGTTTGCGCCAAAGGTCGTGGCATCACGATCAAGTAACTCTGGCCACCTATTGGGTGCGGCTGGCGGCGTACGAGCATTTGCCTCATCCATTGCAGCATCGTACTCGGGTGTCGTATGGACTGCTCCCGGTTCTACCCGACCCGTCTGTTTGGGTTTATACCTCCAATTGCGAGGAGCGTTCCAGTCTTCTAGGGCAGCTCGAGCAGAAATGGCAGCACCCTTTTCCGTGCGCAAGGCCTGAACAGCACCTTCAGCGGCTCCGCTGCAGGACTGCGTCGAACGCCGTTTGCGTGGCATGCTCCCAGGGAGTTTGGGCGTGCAGGACGTCATACAACTCGGCCAGCACGAACATTTTTTGCAGGGAAAAGAGCTGGGCAACCGAGATGCCGATGTTTTGTATGACGCCGAAGGCAACACCTAAGCCAAACGTTTGAGGCCCGAGGACGGCGCGAGCAGCAAACTCCAGTTCAGCCCAATTCTGGATACCGGTCAGGTGCTGAATCGATTCTTGAGCGCGGGATTGAGTAGATTCGAGGGCTCGTTCAAGGAGGGTACGGCGATCGTGGACAGGATCAGAAATGCGGTTGGCGAAGGGAGGATTGTGGGAAAAACCGGGGCCGGAGCCGCCGTCAAGAGAGTTGGGGTGAGCCAAGGTGCCGGGGTGAGACCAGCTCTGCCAATCGGATTGAAGTTGGTCCCACCAGTTTTCCATTCAACTACTGTAAGAATTCTTCAGGAACGTATCAAGGAATGTCCCCTGGGGGAGATTGCCAAATTCCGACCACGCGAGGATGGTTCCTGATGAATCATTCGTTTAAGCGTCGTATCGGTGGCGGCTGTGGCGTAACCCCGCCTGAGGTTTCCGGCAAGCGTGTTGTAGTCAATGCTGCCTGCAAAGCCACCGTTTCCGACGCCGAGATATTTCCTATTCCACCCCGAAGCAGGGAGCCAGACTTCGAAGCGAATATAAGAATCGCTAGTCGGCTTGATCACGCCAGCAATGCGACAGAACGGAGGAAGGTTCTCATACCGGTGAGCGGCGGGCGGGGTAAACTCTCCGGCGGAAACGGTTTCGGCTGTGAACGTCGTGGCCGGCAGCGCTACAGAGGAAAGCTTCTCGCAATCGGCGGCTCGGACTGGACCAGCAAAGGCGATTACTGGCAGAGTAAGGGCCGCGAGCTGGAAAAAAGCCGGATGTAGGCGCATTCGAGAGGCAATGATATCAACCTTCCAATCCAGGCCGGCAACAAAGAAGGCGCACGGAATCATGCTCTGAGGAGATTGCGTTGTGTGGACAAAGCTACAGCGACGTCTGGCGGACAGGCCGTCTCTTATTCAGAAGAAATAACCATCCGAGCAATGAATGCCTCGGGACGAAGCTGAAAGCGGTTCACCAGGTATTCGTATTCACCGAGCGCGTCATAGCCCTTTCCCGAGTAGCCCTGAAATCGTGCGATTTGGACGGCACCGGAATCTGCGTCGACTCGGGCTGGCCATGACAGGTCGAACGGGGCGCCGGGATCGCCAATGGACGGGTGTAACCAACCACCGAAGACCTGAGCCTCGGAACGGGGCAACGCTTTGGGCAAATCAAATGCCAGGTGGAAGAGAAGGTAAATACCGGAGGCGCGATACTGGTCAAAATGGCGAAGGCAGTAACGCTCGCTGTACACTCGGACCTCGTCGCGACGAACGGAAGCGGGCATCCTGGCAAATGCCAGCACCTCAGCGGCTCCGTCAGTGTATTCGGCTCGAAACCGGGGATCGATGGTCTTCGACCACTCACACAGGGACTCTACGAAATGTGACTTCATACCGCTGTCATTCGAAATCGCGCTGTCATTTGGTCCCCGCGAGTGTCGTAGAGCCTGCTGTCCCGGTGACGGTAGAAGTTCCGGGCGAAGTAGTGCAATCCCAAGTAGAAGTAATATTATGTGTCGTACCAGTGCCATCCCAAAAATCCGGCTTTTTCGTCGTTGAATACAAAATACCGGCGATGGTGTCCGGATTATTTGTTTTGAAGTCAGCAGGAAGGTCTCCCTCGTAGAACTTAGCGGTGCCCGTATATGTTGTTACACCCTTTGTCCCGGAACGGGAAGAAGTCATATACTCGTCGTCGTTATCGTCCTTGGCTTTGTCCTGCCAGACGGTAACCTTCTTACCTGATTCAACCTGCCACGCTTCCCAATAGTGATAGGTCTTCTGGTAATTCGGCGTACCGTCTGCGTTCTTGACATCGAACACGGCGTTGATCTCCTGAACCACCCATCCATCTTTAGAAGCAGCGTTTGGCATATCAAACCAGACCTTCCAGTCAAAGCCTCCACATCCTGTATCTTTCGGACCGCTCACGGTGGCAATGGTGGGGTTCTGCGAAGGACAACCGGCCGTAATCGTACCGACCTTGGCTGAACTTCCGGAACCCGATCCGCCCGAGGGCGTACAGCCGGCTAGACACATTCGGTTTCCTGCCTGCCCGCAGCAAAATGCGCCAATGAATTTTCTGCTGCCCTCGAAGGCCGGTTTCGGACGAACCTCCAGAACGGGCGGCCCTCAAAACCATAGGATTCGAGCCTCTCAACAAAGTTGAAGCCACACCAGGCGAGCCAGCGCATATGTTGTGTATTCCTGGCATCGATGTAATTCCAGAGAACGGCATAGCGACGGTGAAATTTCTGCACCCAATAAGGGCAGGAGCGAAGAAAGGCATATCGTTCCGTGCGGAGTGCGTCCGAACCAAGCAGCCAAATAATGCCGGTGTCGACATCGGCAGAATCTGGCGCGACACCGAAAATTGCAGCCGGGCGGCCGGAACGATCCAGAGCTGTATAACACTCAACCGATTCAAGGATGCACCGATGCAATGCATCGAGCGGGTGATCTCCGGAAACCGCCTGAATTTCCCTGAGATCACAATCCCCTAGCCTCAGCGACAGATCCTTCGCATCGTGTGGCTGTACGCAGCGGACCGTAACCATTTCCAATACTCTTTAGGCGGACCATTGTTCCGCTGCGGCTAGCGCCTCTGCCAGGAGATGGCTGAAGCGCTCGTCAGTATTCGACGGGTGTGGGTCTTTCAAAATACTGTCGGCCCATGCATGCAGGGGATCTTGATCAAAACCGACACCCAGCAGAAACATCAGGCCAGTTAACAAGATGGACCCTCGCTGGGGTGGAAGGCGATAGTCGGTGGACTTCGCATCTGCCAATTTGAAAAGAGTCGTCGCTGTCTCCACGCCGATATATGCGTATTTTTCAGGAAAAATATTGTTCAGTAGGGCGAGTGCGTCCCGTTGGGCGTCGTTTGTTCTGTACGTCTCAAGACGCCTATTATTCAGCAGGACGCGAGCTCGCTCCAGCGCCTCACGACTGTGCTGGTTATGAAGTCCGGCGACGCGCTCGACGTATTCCGCAGCGTGTTGGTACAGGCGATTCACCCGTGCGGATTCTGTATCGTAGCCGGCGCTGGTCAGTGTCTGCTGGGCCCAAGCGAACAGAATGTCCGTGTCAAATGCCCGACACGTCATGAACGTGATATCGACATAAGTCGACACACCGCGTTCACTTACGATTCCATAACTCTGGGCTCTTCGTAGTCCAAAGTCGACCGCGTCGAAAACGCCACGCTCACCCAAAATCTCGAAGTGCTTAGGAGCTGCTGCCCTCAATCGCTTGACGCAGCTTGCTTCAAAACGGTGGACGGCTTCATCTTGCAACGCTCGGATCTGTTGTTCACGGATCACCATGGGAAACGCTTCCTGGAGCTAATTAGTTGGGCGTAGGACTACCTGATGAGAAGAGAGAATATCACACTTAGGACCGGTCAGCCGCTTCGACGCTTGGAGTGTTACGGTCTTGTCCGTACGCTTTTACCCGACCTAAAGGTCCGATGGAAGAGCATGACGGATTCAAGGGCGAGCGCTCCAGGAGCAAGGTGGTCATGCCAGACCGACCACCAATAATCGCCGACTGTGAGCGGCGAATTCCAGTTCATCCCGATTCTGAATACCATCAGGTGTTGAATGGATTGTTGAGCGCAGGATTGAGTACATTCGCGGGGGAGGATTATGGAAAGCCAAGACCGCAGCCGCCTTCGCGAGAGTTGGAGTGAGAATACCCGGGGTGAAGACCAGCTTTGCCTGTCGGATTGCAGAGGCTCCCACCAGTGCTCCATTCAAATACTGGAAGGTTCTTCAGGCAAATATCAAAGAACTTCCAGTGAGGAGGTTGCCAGTGTCCGACCAGAGCAGTTTGGTTCCTGCTGATGGAACCAGCTGTGTAAGCGTTTATAATACGCGCCTTTGGCCGCCGGCGCGACACGCCTATTAGTATTATTTGGGCGCGCTGCGCATTGACCAGCACGCCAGTCCGCATGAGCATGCCCCTAACCGCAGTCGGTTTGTCAAACTTCCTGGTTGGGTGTTAGCGTTGCGGAATGAACGCGCAAACAGAATGATTCAACCTGAGCCAACTTGTCCCTACCAGGCATTAAGTACCTGATCTCCTGAACCTAGCCTCAACGGAAAAGGCAAGATAGAATCAATGAAAGCTGACCCGCGTCAGCTTTTAGCGATAGGTGTAGATCTGGCGCCCTCAATATATGTCTGAGACTCAACAAGGCAAAGGCGAGCCGACTGTTGTTAACCGGCGGGATCGGATCGCTGCCTTTCAGGGTTCTGAGA
>CAXTMN010000187.1:3972-6499 GCA_964245395.1 uncultured Bryobacteraceae bacterium | reverse complement strand
TTGATAAAGCCGCCCGGAAACTTTCCGGCGGCATACATATACTCGCGATAGTCCACCGTCAGTGGGAAAAAACTTGCTCCCGCTTTCGGTTTTTCGTTGGAACAGGCAGTCACGAGGACCACCGAATCTCCCGATGACACCACCACAGACCCATTGGCCTGTTTAGCAATCTTGCCGGTCTCGATTGAGACCTTTGACCCTTGCAGGTCAATTTCTACTTTATGCGACATTTCAGCTTCCTGATGCGCAGCCCGCATCCAAAATTTAATTGCAGACGCCCCTGACGTTTACGTCAGATTGCGGAAGAAATGCGGGACTAAGTCAGGGTTTGGAGTGGAACCGGGGGGAGGGACCATCAATCAACAGTTTCGGTACATCTTTGACAAGCTGCCTGCGACCCGTGAAAGAGGCGATAAGCGAACCAGCCGTTCCATGGCCGTTCCGCTCGCTTGAACCCGAGAATCATCTACTAGCGGCGAATACCAAGACTCTGAATCAAAGTCTTATAGCGCTCTGGGCTGCGGTCCTTTAGATAGTTGAGTAGCTTTCGGCGTCTTGCAACCATCAACAGCAAACCGCGCCGAGAGTGATGATCCTTTTGATGCGATTTGAAATGCTCTGTCAGTTGAAGAATACGCTGACTCAACAAGGCAACTTGGACCTCTGGCGATCCGGAATCCGACTTATGGATTTTATACTTACTAATTACTTCCGACTTCTGTTCAACAGCCAGGGCCATGCTAGAAAACGATACTCCTCGTCTTTTCCTTAATCTCGATTTTTACCTCTACAGGTTAACACAATGAACGCCGGCGCAAGTATCAGCAACATCATGCTTTGGTTCGACGGGCTCAACCTCGATCAGGTTCAACAGGTGGTGCATTTCGTTGTCTCTAGTCTGCAGAAGGCCCCGGCCCTGTAGTGCGGATTCTCCGTACTCGGACCGTTGTTTTCCTTCAAACAGCTTTAGAACGCTACCCGCAGGACGACATCGTTCAGCGTACGCGACTCTCTAACCCCACATCCTGGCTATCCTGCGCCGAGCCAAGTAACTGCTTTACCTCCTCGAGTTCTCCTTTCAATCTCGCTCCGCGGCGTGCCAGGCTGATCACGTAAGCAAGAACAATTACCCAGGCGGCAAAGAAGCCGTAGAACATGAAGGTAAAATTGCGTGCGTCCATAACTCTCACCCCTCGCTTAAACTGCGTTGGCCAAACGGCGTAGTGAGTCGATCTCGCGCGCCGTCGATTCCTGGCGCGTGCGCACGAGCACCAAAGCTGTCGCCACCATCAAAATCGCCAGGAAATTCAAATAAAAAATGCGTTCCATGGCCGGGTCCATGGTGCCGCCTCCCGTTCGGAAACTCAGTACCGGTCCGGGGTGCTGGTTCCGGAACCACTCGATGGACTTGTAAACGATCACCACATCGACGCATCCGAAGATGCAAAGCGCCGATGAGAGTCGTGCCCGCTGGGTCGGCTCCTCAATCGCGCGGCGCAACATCAGGTAGCCAGAAAAGATCAAGATGCATACCAGTGCCGAAGTTAGGCGGTAATCCCAAGCCCACCAGATGCCCCAGATAATGCGGGCCCAAATGCTGCCGGTCACTATATTCACCATCGAAAACACCAGCGAGACTTCTATGACCGAAGAGGCAAGCGAATCGTATTTGAGATTTCCCGAGCTCAGATAAAGCACGCTCAGAGTCAGTGCCACGAAATAGCCGATCATTCCTGTCATTGCCGCCGGTGCGTGGAAAAATAGAATTCGATATATAGCCCCCTGCAAGGCCTCGTCTGGCAAATTCAGGAACATCTGGTATAGGTTATAAGTCAGTAGAACGGCTGCCGCCCCAGCCAGTCCCATCGCTAATTTCTCGCGCATATTTCCATCGCTCCTGTTACTAGTTCACCAAAATCGTTTCAGCTAGCAGTAAAGACAACGCCGTGAACACAATGTCGAACACCACCAGAATTCTTGCCCACATATACTGATCTGCGCCAAACGGCTGACCGGACAGGGCAGTGTTTGTCAATTCTATCGCCGAAATCAGCAGCGGAATCAGAAGCGGATACACAATGACTGGCAGCATCAATTCCCGCAGCCGAAGATTTACGGTCAGAGCACCGAAAACTGCACCAACGATAGCGATTCCCCAGGTGGTGAGCAGAAATACAGTGCTCAACTCCCCTGGCCGCAACCACCAGCGAACATTGTAGAAGATCCCAAACACGAGCAGTGAGGTTATTTCGATCACCAGCAGCATGGCGATGTTCGAGATGGCCTTACCGAGCAGAAGAGCTGCGGAGGACAGCGGAGACGCCATTAACGCGTCCAGGCATTCGTTGGGCAGTTCCCGCGCAAAGCCCCGGTTAAATATCAAAGCTCCGGCAAACAGAAAAACAAGCCAGAGCAGGCCTCCCGAAATCTCCTGGGTCATCTCGGGGGAAGGGTCAAAAGCAAAACTGAATAGCAGCAAGATGACGACTGCAAATGCACCGGCAGCATTGAGCGACTCCTTAGTCCG
>CAXTMN010000187.1:0-3962 GCA_964245395.1 uncultured Bryobacteraceae bacterium | reverse complement strand
CTTCTGTGCCACCGAGAAAGCCTGACGAAACAACGCCACCGCTTACGCTGCGCCCAGCCTGGTGTATTCGCGGTAAAGCAGGCTCGTGTCGTCCAGCATCTCCGGCGTGCGTTCCCCTGAAAACTTCAGCAGGCCATTCTCCAGGAGAGCCACGTGGGAAGCAATTGCGAAAGCCTCACGTAGTTGATGAGTGGATAAGATAATCGTCGCTCCACGGGCGCGCGCCTCGGTCAACAACTCGCTTAGAAGCGCAATGGCACGGTCGTCCAAAGAAGTGAATGGTTCGTCTAACAGCAGCACGTTCGGTGAATGCAGAAAGGTTCGCGCTAAAGCGAGCCGCTGTCGCATACCGCGCGAAAACTGGCGAACCGGAATGGCAGACACGCGCGTTAACCCTACGCGTTCCAGCCAGGCTTCCGCGGTCTTACTGCGATCTTCCGCCTCAGTCAGGCGCGCAAAGAACATTAGGTTTTCGCGAGCTGATAGATCTTCATAGACGCCTATCCCGTGCCCCAGAAAGCCAACCTGCCGACGCGCCGCTTCCGTGCGTGGAGAGTGACCAAAAATCGCTACCTTGCCGCTTTGATAGGGAGACAATCCTGCGAGTATGCGAAGCAGCGTTGTTTTCCCTGCCCCGTTGCGTCCAAGAAGGGCGCAACAGGAGCCCTTCTGGACTGAAAATGTACACTTACGCAGCGCAGCGAAATCGCCGTAATACTTGCACACCTTCACCAGTTCGATCGCATCCTGCATTACGAGCGTTGCAGCTCATCGCTATTGCTACGCCGCGCAGGTGAGTTCTGGAACAGAATGATCACTCCGATGCCCAGCACAGAGAAGGCGAGAAAAACGAGCCAAGGCAGATGCTTGTAAATCTTAGGATTGGCCTGTGTGACCGCAGGAGAGTCACCGTCCTGTCCACTGGTGGCGGTATCGTCGTTGTGCAGCGTTCCCGTCCCGGCAACGTCAACAGAAAACAGATCCGGCGCAGTTACGTTATAGATTGTGGCCTGCGTTTTTGGCTCCGTACCGAGCGCTTGGATGTCGCTGCCCGCGAGAGTCACTCCAGCAGGCGCAATCAGTCGTAGCGGCCCCTGAGCCATGCCTTTCACACCAACGACTCGACTTCGAAACGTGAAGGGTGTGCCAGAAGGAAGAACATACGTAAGTTGGAACTGTGTTTCGCCGGGCTTCACCGGAAAATTCACCTTGAGAACATCGCTCTGTGAGGTTCGTTCGGCGGGCCTCGGGAGAGGCATTCCCTGCGGACCCTGAGCGCTGATTCTCACCTGTCCATTCGCAGCAGGAGGCAGATAGAAACGCAGCCCCCCCAGGTCATCATTGTTGTATGTCGTCGTTGAATCGTTCTGAATGACGACGGTCTCGTTCACCGCCAGCTGAGCTGAGTTTGGCTCGAAGATCATCATATGCTGAGCCACACGCGCCACAGCGGGAGATTTCGTCGCCTCGTAGATATCCACTTCAACACCTGAGGTCGGGATATTGGGCGTCATCAGCTTGTTGTAGTTGACTCCCTTGTAGCTCGCCTGCAAGAGCTGCGGTCCGCCTCCAGGTTCGTCTTTGGGAAAGAGAAAGTGCCCGGAACTGTCTGTAGCAGTACTTCCGATAGTTTTCATCCCGCTCTGGCCCGGCTTCACCAGCAGGATACTGACACCTGCTTGCGGTCTTCCGGTAGTCTGATTGACCACCTTTCCGTCAATCGCGCCAAAGCTTAGCTGACTACACAAAAACAGTGCAGGCAGACCTAAAAACGCTTTCACGACATTGCCTTCCCACACTCCCCACAGAATTTCAGCGGCTGAGCGAATCGTGCTCCGCAATGCGGACAAAGTGTTCCGGGAATAACTTTCTCAGCAGTCACCGATCTGCCGCGCGGCTTCTCGGCGGCAAACCCCAGGCGCGCACTCGTTTCTGCCATCTCTTTCAGGACAACAGCTAATTCTCGCTGCAAAGCCTGCTTGTTCTGCTGGTAATCCTGATCCGATAACTTTCCCAACCGGTATTCGAACTGCAAGTCACGAAGGCTGTCGTAAATGGCATGCTTGCGGTCTTCAAGATGCTGAATGGGTGAAACTGGGATCGGTTCCGGGATGTCTTCTATACGGACAAAAAGCGTAAAGCAGAGCGCCAGTATCGTGAGAATGGCGGCTACGGTCAGAGTCATGGATGCTCTTCAAAGTCGTGATCCATTTGATCCTGAAAGCGCCCAATCAGTTCATGATCGGCCGGAGACAAGGCTGCCGGGTCCTGCCGATGCCGGCGCACGAATGATCCGTAAATCAGGAACCCAACAAGCAGAGCAATACCGGGCATCACCCAACTGATTATTCCGCCAACTCCGTTCGATGGGGGAGAGGACAACGCCACTACGCCTTCTTCGCGAACGATGGCGTTCACAATAGCGTCATCGCTGCTGCCCTGGGCCTTCATGTTATGTATGCGGTGACGCAGAGGATCTGCCGATTCACAGTGCAGCATGGGGCAATTTCCTACCGTATTGCGACACCCGCCACAACGGCACGCGAGCCGGTCGCCAACACGCGAAACATCCGGCGTCAGATAAGACGTTGGATCCTCGGCCACAACGGCTGCAATCGCCAGAAAGAAAGCGAATAGCAGTCTCGTATTAACGAAACTCTTACGACTGCACCGTTGCGTGCGCACTGGCAAATCCAACCACCTCTGTACGCGCATATTGCAGGCGCACTTTCCCCGGAATCAAACAAATGAGAGTACCGGACAGCAGCACCCAGTATCCGATCCAAATCCACGACACGAGTGGAAACGTGTACATCTGAAACGTCCCCTTACTGTTATCAGGAGTAACGCCGGAGAAGTTAACATAAAGATCCTCATTTAAACGACGCCGAATCCCAACCATCGAGCTTTGTTGCTGACTTGACTTATACAGCCGAACCTCAGGTTCTAACTGGTCGATTTGGCGACCATTCCGCGACACCTGCAGGACAGCATGACTGAATTGGTAGTCACTGGTGTCACCATCGTTCACGCTGAGCAGCTTCAAATCGTAGCGCCCGAAACGAAGTGTCTCGTTCAATCCGATGTTTCGTGTCTCGTGCAGATTAAAGGCGCTCCCGGTAAACCCGATGAACATGAACACGATGCCCATATGCACCAGATATCCACCGTATCTGCGGGTATTGCGCCAGGTCAACTCCACCGCGGCCTGAGGAAGAGGAATATGCTCCTTCAGCTGAATGGCCCGCGAACCCTTCCAAAACTCGCCGGCGATTGTTCCGATCACAAAAGCGCTCAGTCCAAATGACAGGATGGCTGCGAAATTACGCATGCCGCAGGCAACGAGAACACCGCTCGTTACCAAGCCAATCGCCGTCGGAATGAAAAATGCGCGACGCAAACTGTTCAGCGAGCTCTTGCGCCACGCAATAAGCGGTCCAACGCCCGTCAGTAACAACAAAAACAGGGCTATTGGAACATTGACGCGGTTGTAATACGGAGCATCGATCGTCTCCTTCTCGCCCGTAAGCGCTTCCATAACGACCGGAAACAGCGTGCCCCATAAAACCGCGAAACAGCTCGCAAGCAAGATCAGGTTATTAAACAAAAAACTCGATTCGCGGGAGACCACACTCTCCAGCTTGACTTCGCTTTTCAGGTACGGAAGGTTGCGGATGATTGCAAAAGCTGTCAAAACAGTAGCGCTGATCAGAAACGTAGTAAAGAACGGTTTGACTGGAGATTGCGCAAAGGCGTGTACGGACGAGACCAGGCCGGTGCGCGTCAGAGTCGTGCCCAGAATACAGAGAAGGAAGGTGGCCGATACCAGCACCATATTCCAGACCTTCATCATGCCTTTCTTCTCCTGCATCATCACCGAGTGAAGGAAGGCCGTAGCGGTGATCCAGGGCATCAAAGAAGCATTCTCGACAGGATCCCAGCCCCAGTAACCTCCCCACCCC
>CAXTMN010000186.1:0-6652 GCA_964245395.1 uncultured Bryobacteraceae bacterium | reverse complement strand
ACCAATATTCATAGTGAAGTTCGGGCGAATTTTCCAGGTATCGTTCGCGTACCAGCCCAGCAGGTTTCTGTTGCCCCAGTAAATCGGGAAGCCCTGAGAGCGTTCGGCGAGGTAGTCCGGTGAAAAATCGAGCAAGTAGTCGCTTAAGTAGTTGTACTCGTAATCGCCCCGGGAACGCTGAGTAAAAGTTTGCGGCGAGATCTCGCGGATACCATCGAAGCCGAACTTGAAGCTGTGAGCGCCTTTCGTCCAGGTCACGTTGTCGGTAACTTGATAGGTGTTCTGAGTTGCGCCCTGAGGAGCATTCGGGTCGGGACCGATTTGCAGCCCGTTCAACTGCTGGAACACCAGGTTCGGGAATTGATCAAGTCCGGGAAAAGTTTGGGGCCCAACTGATGCCTGAGTCGAGCTGCGGTTGTAACCCGCCCGGAATTCGTTGATAAGCGTCGCGGTGAAAGTATGGTATTCGGAAAGAGCCAAAAGGTAGTTATTGGTGGGAGTGGTCTGAAAGAAGACGGGGAAAGTTGCAGCTACGTCAATGGCTCCCGTCCGATTGAGAATGAATCTTCCGCGGAGAGCGTCTTTGGCGGAAATGTTGTAGTCGATCGAGGCTACGCCGGTTTCGACGTTGGTGTAATTCGGACTGGAGACAGCGATTTGCCCGATTTGAATGGGCGTCCCAGCAATTGTCGATTGTGAATATTCCGGACCGGCAGCCAGAGTACCAAGTAAAGGATAAGGCTGAAGCGCCGGGTTTATCGCCGTTGGCGCAGTTCCCGCATATTGTTTGAAGATGCTCAGGTTGTTTTGGTTGACACCCGGTGCCGCAGCAATGGTGGCGTAGCCGGCCGCTGTCGGTGCATAGAGCAAACCCGCAGAGCCAGCTCTCCCTACGGGATTGTATTCGTAATTCAAGAAGAAGAAGAGCTTATTACGCTTAATCGGACCGCCGACGGTTCCCCCGAACCGGTTGTTGTCGAATCGGGGATGAAGCGGAGTTCCGCTGACTGCGCTTAGATTATCAGCCGCGTTCAAATTGCGATTCTGGAAATACTCGTACAGCGATCCATGGAACTGATTGGTCCCGCTCTTCACGACCTGATTGAATTGACCACCGGAAGAGTGGCCGAAGTCCGGGGAATACTGGTTTGCTAAGAGCGTAAACTCAGCAACAGCATCGTTCGGAATAGCCACCATGGGGCCAGTCACTGCGCCGCTATTGTTGTCGACTCCTTCAACCGTGAAGTTATTGTTGCGCGGGCGCTGGCCGCCGACCGACGGGCCTGTGCCGGCCCCCACCGAACCGCTGGTGGCAACACCAGCTTGAAGCAGCGATAAATTTAGCACCCCAGAGCCAGTGGATGTGTTTGGCAGGTCGGTGATCTGTTTGCTGTCGAAGGTCGTCTGAATCTGTGCCGTCGTTGTATCGATCGCCACAGCAGCTTCCGCTACTTCGACAGTAGTAGCCGATTGACCGACCTGCACGCTCACGTTCCTGGTGACCGTGACGTTCAGCTCAACGTTAACCCCTTTGAGTTCCGACTTCGTGAAGCCAGTTACGTCGACAGTAATGGTGTAGGTTCCAACTGGGAGGTTCTCGAAACGGTAATCGCCTGCGCCTGTCGACATGGCCGTTCTTGCCAAGCCCGTCGCATCATTGTGCGCGGTAACCCTGGCATTCGGGACTGTCGCTCCGGATGGATCGTAAACAACGCCCGTAATGTTGCCGCTTGTGAGCTGAGCGAGAAGCGGGTGATTCAGGACAGATAAGGCTATCAGGACTGCCGACAATTGGAGACACGACACGGTTTTGCACGTAGTTAACGTTACGATTCGCAGCATCATAGTAGGCCCCTTTTGCTACTATGCTGCTGGAACGAGCGGTCGAAAACAATGACCAGTTAGCGGGAGTTTGACATGACCACTTTTCCATATACGGCTTAGAGCGGAAGGTATATGAAAGTGTCCGGTGGCATGTCACCCGTTATAGCCGTCGATCGCCTGGGTCGACGGCCACTTCACAGTCAAATCTACGACGGGTATCGTGCCGGCATCTTGTCCGGTAGGCTGACCGCAGGGCAGCAGGTACCGTCAACCCGTGCGCTAGGCGCAGAACTCGGCATTTCCCGGATTCCGGTCTTAGAAGCGTATTCGCAGCTTCTCGCCGAGGGCTACTTTGAAGCGCGGCCCGGCGCCGGGACCTTCGTGTCCTGCTCGCTACCGGATGAAATGCCGGGTCAGTTTGGCGATTCACTTCCGCCTGATGGAGGCTCCCGAAGTCTCTCGCGTCGAGCGGCTTCTGCGGTCTGGCGAGCGCGCGGACCTTGGTTACAAAACTCGGGCGCATTCAGCGTCGGTCAATTGGCATTCGATCACTTTCCGTTTCAAGTCTGGTCGACACTTGTCGCGAGACAGGCTCGCAAAGTCAGCAGTAACTTGATGAATTACAGCGACGCTCTGGGATATCCGGAGTTCAGGGCAACAGTCGCACATTACCTCAGGACGACGCGCGGAGTTCAGTGTGACTCACACCAGATCATGATTGTCAGCGGATCGCAACAGGCACTCGACATTTGTGCGCACGTGCTTACCGACCCTGGCGATTCTGTATGGATTGAGGAGCCGGGGTATGAACCGCTCCGTCGCATTCTGGCCATGGCAGATTGCCGGCCGGTTGCTGTTCGCGTCGACGGAGAAGGTTTGGTTGTCGCAGCCGGTTTCAAACAATCTCCGCAAGCGCGCGCGGCATTTGTCACTCCTTCTCATCAATTTCCACTCGGCGCGGTGATGACGGTATCCCGCCGGCTGCAACTACTCGACTGGGCTCACAAGGCGAATGCATGGATTGTAGAAGACGATTACGACAGTGAGTACAGATATGAAAGTATGCCGATTCCGTCTCTGCAGGGACTTGATCGAGGGTCACGCGTCATCTACATTGGCACGTTCAGCAAGACCCTTTTCCCGTCGCTACGCTTGGGGTACATGGTTATTCCGCTAGACCTGGTCGAGCGTTTTGCCGCTGTGCGCAGGGCACGCGACATCTGCGCGCCTCATTTTTTCCAGGCCGCTCTCAAAGAGTTCATCGAGCAAGGGCATTACGCGCGGCACATCCGGAGGACTCGTCTGCTGTACAAAGAACGGAGAAGCACACTGGTGGAAGCTCTTCAGCGCACATTCGGCTCCCGGTTGCAGATCTTAGGCGTTAGCGCGGGAATGCACCTGGTTGTGACACTACCGCCGGGGCTCGACGATATCCAGATTTCACTGCGGGCCGCCGAAGCAAAGCTCTGGTTATGGCCCCTTTCCACGACCTATGCCAGAAAGAGCGTACGTCATGGATTCATCCTGGGATTCGGAAGCACGAGTCTAGCCGGAATCACTAACGGTGTGAGTCGCCTACGCGATCTGTTGGTTCAAGACAACAACTGGTCGTCGTGACGCAGGAGCAAGTCTCTTTTCGAACCGAATATTGAAGATCCTCACAACAGATCGAACATCCTGGGTGGTGCGCTAGTCGGAAATTATCGATGAGGCTCGCCCATTACTCCGGTGTCCCGCCACTCCGCCGGGTGTCTATCACACCAGATTGCGTAAATTTCCAAGCGTGTCCAGCGAAGTCCTCTGCATTATATTGCCGCTCGACGTAAGACTGAGTCAGTGGTTCTGGAAAATCCGCGCTCCGAGATCCTTGGCACGTTCGCGGTGGACCTGGGCTCCTCAACACGGATCGTGACAGAATGTTCTGTGTCCAGCATGGTTTTGACCTCATGCGGGCAAGCAATTCCCTCACGATTACCGCTGCGCCGCCTAGATCCAATTGCACGCGGCGACGGTTGGCGACGCGCAAACAAACGCTGGATCCGAACGGATCGGCCTCTATTGTCCCAACTTCGCCAATGGTCGTTAGGTCGCACAGACTTTCAGCCCAAGGGTGCATCAAACAAGACAGTCAATCCCGCACAGACGTTTGCAGGGATCTTCGCTCTCTCAACTTTCTCCGCTTCTAGGGGGAGACCTGGCATATGTGAGCTTATCTTGCAAGCATTCCAGCTCCACCGAGAGGGCACAACATTGACTGGCCGAAATATTAGACGAGCCTTTCAGCATTCATTGAACGGGCATCCAGTAGCGCCAGGCACGTTCACGAATGTCTTTCGGATAGTACGGTTCGCTACTTGCGAAAGAAAGCATAAACTCGCGAATCACTCCGAGTTGATCGTCCTGTAAACCCCGGATGCGTTCTTGGAAACGAGTCGTTCCTTCTTGATCTCTAGGCGGGGGGGTCAGGGTATAGAAGAGGTTTTCGCGTAGAGTGTCTGTCTCCACCGGGTAAAGCAAAGCGCCTAATAAGAGCGCCGGAAGGTAGAACTGAAAAGCTGCTGCAGTTAAGAACGACAGGTCGCCCCGGTGGTAAAAGATAGTCTGGAGCGGCAGCACGCTCCAGTGCTTCCCGCGAAGGCTCTCCCGAAGCTCCATGGAATCCGGATCCGAGGGATTGGCTACAAGGTTTAGATCTCCGGGGTAGGAAACGCCGGCGAATGCCTGCTCCACCTTGCGGGCGAGTTGGCGTTCGTCCTCACTTAAGTTGTCAAATCGATTTCCAGACATATTTCACCGACCCAAATTTCAAAAGCATTTTCTAGCGGGATCTTGCAGTTTCGCGAGGCACTGGGACAATACGGCGTTGACTTTGTCGATTTCGTCCTGATGATTTTGATCGGGCTTGCCTCCGAAACACTCATCTGCATGTTTTTGACGCGCATTGAGGCAATCTTGCGCCCGCTGCCACCGATCTCTGAGTTCATCGCAACTAAACTGTCCGCCCGCCTCCGCCTTGTCAGAACAACTCATGGGTAGAGTCTTGCATCGCCGGCCAATTTCCCGGTGCAGCCTTTGCAGGGTTGCATCATCACAAGTCTGATTGGGATATTTGCGATCTTCGGTAGGCGTTTGAGGCGCAGGCACTGGCTCCGTGGAAGAAGACTGACTCGGACAGGGCTGAACCGGGCCGGCAGTGGATTCAGGGGCTATGTCTTGTGCCGCTTTATCTGCCTGATCGAGTTGTTGCTTACGATATTCAGCCGCCCTTCGCGTAATTTCGTCCTGGCTGAGGCGGTGCAGCTGATCGTACTCCTCCTTACTGGTGTAAGGCTTCCCGGTGACTGGATTCATTTCGTCCATCCAGGGTGGCGCCGTTTCGTTCGGCCAAAGCAAGACCCAGAGTGGGATGAGCCATGGGATTGGTTCGAGCAAAGGAGGAACGTCGAGAACGGGAGGAACGGGATCGACCGGAGGAAACGGCTCGACTGGCGGAGGGATTGGCTCCGCCGGAGGCACTTGTACAGGAGGCGGCTCCGGAGAGACAGGTGGAATGTCGACTGGATTATCGACCCAGGACGGCGGGGTGACAGGTGTGACTACAAATCCGGCACTCGGAGGAACCGAGTCGTCCGGCCCATAGCAGGCATTGGGCTCAGCTTGACTTGAGTTCGGCTGTTGGCAAATATCATCGGACATTTGCTTCAGCTGGACGCAACTTGATCCAGCACCTGCGACACAGCATTCGTTAAGCGGTTCATCCGCTCACTCTCGGGTACATTGCGCGCCCCAAGGATTCTTCTCGCCCAAGGCAGACGTGGATCGTCATCGAAATGAGGTGACAGCACAACCATGATATTCAGGAATCGGCAGATTTCAGGTGTTCCGGTAATCTTCCATCGAGCGGCGCGAGACTGGGCGTGGCGGAGCAAGCGCAGGCTACGCTTTTCACCCAGGAGGTTGTATAGATCCGGGAAAGAGCACTTCATATGGTGAACAGCCTGCTCTTCGAAGCGTTGCTGCGCCAAAGCGGCAAACTTGGTCAGTTGTATTTGCCTGATCACCACAGCTGACCTTTTCTTATTAATACGGCGCGCTGTCAAGCTTAGACAGCATCGGCTTACAACATACTACAGATCGGCATCCAGCGTTATGCGGCGAAAGCAGCGGGTGAGAACAAGCAATGGCGAGATTAACGGCGTGCTTTGTCGTGACGATCGTTATAAACGCGCTAGTCGGTTACTCGGGTCGCGCAGCGATGGTTGGCAGTTATTCAATTGGTCATCAGATCTCAGCGAGAATTCTAAAGATTGATGCAGTTTGCTGCGGTAGTATTTGGTCTTTTGGTTTTAGCCTTTTGGCAAAACTTTTTCGGTCGAATACAAACGTAAGGAACAAGAGAGGCCAAAGGGGGAACCGCGTTTCGAGCGCGAAGCATGAAACAGACGGTCATTCGACAAAAGCGCTTTGCAGAATCCCATAAAGGGCAAGTGACGGGATTCCCTCGCCCTAGGCGTTTTTGCCTGCGTCAGTTTTCCCGGTAAGGTCTAGCTTATGGCCAAGACAATCATCGACGAGCTAATTACGAAGTCCTGAAAACTCCAGGCCGATGTTAGCCACATTAAGGAACGCGTGGACGACCACGACCAGCAATTTACCGCCGTGCGTGAGCAGACGCAACAGCGTGCAGAGGGTACTTTGGGCATCATAGCTATGCAGGCAAGAAGTCACTAAGTTATGCTTGACGTACAGCATAACGATAGATAACCTACGAATTGATCGTCAGCTACCGCGACAAGCGAACGCAGGATTTCGCGGCAGGAAGAAGGAT
>CAXTMN010000185.1:0-6709 GCA_964245395.1 uncultured Bryobacteraceae bacterium | reverse complement strand
CCCGGCGACCCAGTCAGCGTTCTTGTCCGCATGGCAGAGCAGGCAGGCATTGGGGCTCTCTTGTTGTCCGAAACGTGCCGTCATCTCCCCGTCCGGAATGTCATCTATACGGTGCGACATCGCCTTGACCATCAGGCCGTCCATGATCCTCGGCATGTGACAGGCAGTGCAGCGACTTGCTGGAGAAGCTGCCGGATGATGGGTGTGCTGTTCGACCCGCGGCACGTCCCCACTGTGGCACTGCAGGCACATCTGATCGGGGTTATCGCGATACGTAAGCGAAGCCGGGTTTTCCTCGAAGTCCGGGCCATGCGGATTGTGGCACGTAGAGCATCGCGCAGTTCCTTTCCGAAAGCAGGCAGATCGGGTAAACGACTCCACTATGAATGTGGTCTGCCGGAAACGTCCATCTTTATAGGAAGCCAGCCGTGAGAAATCAGGATATGGCTGGCTCAACCCTGGCTGAGAGACTCTTTTTTTAGAGAGCCACTCAGCCCAGTCAAATTTGTAATTCGCATCGCGTATCAACGATTGCCGATGGCACTGCGAACAGATGTTGATCTCGTCACGATTACCTATATTCCGGAAACTGACAGGCATCTGCACCCTGCCCTTCCCATGCATCGCCTCCACGTGATCCTTTGCGGGACCATGACACATTTCGCAATTTACTCCCATCTCTCGGTAGACAGGGCTGTTCACGCTAAGTCTTTCGGTAGAGCCCGAACCCTGCGCTCGGCTGGTATGACAAACTGAGCAGTTTTCCTGATAATTAGTCTCGGGCAGAAGCTCCGGAAAGCGTCTGATTTCCTGACGCACGCTTCCAGCCGGATCGAGAAGCTTCCAGTAATTCACCCATTGGTGATGGAGCGTGTTGTACTGTACCGGCAAAACCTGAAGCCGGCCGTCTGGCAGCCGCGTCACATAAGCCTGCTGCCACTTTGATCCGATCGTGTAATCCACATCGAATCTTTGCCAGCGTCCGTCAGCGGCAAGAATTCTGAAGAATGCGCGAGTGTCGAAACCCATACGCGCTGTTCCGCTACCGTCCCGAAATTGAGCACCGGCGCTGAAGTCACCCATGATGTTCTTGGAATCGTAAGCTCGCAACATCCGCGCCATGCCTGTTCTCCGCCAGGCATCATGTTGCACTGGATGGCACTCGGCACACGCGGCCGAACCAGCGTATCCGGGCTGAACAGAGCCCGTAATCCCGCTTCCAGATGTGTCGTTCTTTGGAACAGGCGGAACTTTCGGAGGAGGTAACGTCCGTAGAAACTCTTCGAGCGACGCCGTATCTCGCGTTGGCGTAGATCCGCTCGAAAGAACTTGCGGCTGAGTCTTGCGCCGTTGCTCTTCATAGATACGCTCGAGAATAGGCCTGATTTTGGCTTGCATCACAGATCCGTTTCGTTCTGCTTCGAGAAAATCGCTCGCTGCTTCGCGCGTAGCCCCTAGCAGCTGTTGCACCACACCGCGCAAATACAGAACATCCGGGTCTTTAGCGTTCCAGGCTCTAGCTGTAGAAAGAACTTCATACGCTTTGTCGAGAAGTTTCTTACGAGAAACGCCCGATTCCGCTACAGCCCGCGTAACGTACACTCTTCCCAATGCAAAGTCTGCCGAGCTTTCCAACTCAGTCCTCAACTTCATCCAGTCATTCGGTTGCATTCCGGAAGGCGCAGCAAACACATCTAAGTACTCGAGAGCGTTCCTGGCGCTTTCTTCCGCGTCCTTCAGTAAGCCTCTTTTGGCTTCCGCGTTAGCCATAGGCACCAGCAGCAATGCGTTCTCCGGAAAAAGCTTGAGCGACAACTTTGCTTCTGCAATTGCCCGATCATAAAGGCCAAGATCGATGGACGCCTTTGCTTCCGCTTCGTAGGCTTCGGCCAACAACCAGGATCGAGGATAGGCGTTTACAAACTTCTGCGCCAGATCATGTCTACCTTCGGGATTCGTGTCCCGATAGAGCTCGCTGAAATCGGAGCGCTCCTTCGGACTTTCGATCCTGTCGCTTTGAAGAAGTGAGTGCTTGGAACCAGGCCGGACGGTAACATCAATGTCCTGAGCGGCAGCTTGCCCAATCACCGCGGCGGCTATCATCAGCCGCAGCAGAATCAAACCAAGACTGGCCTGCCGGTTCAAGGGCGGCGTTCCGGGTTGAATTCGCGTTCTACACTTGGAAGACTTTTCTCCCTCAGGAACTTCGCTTCTACTTCCTCTTGCTCCGCCTCTTTGCTCTTCCCTTGCTTGAAATACACGCGGGCAAGCAGCGAATGAGCCCTCGGCAGCGCTGCGTCGGCACGATTGATCGATTCGAGCAGTTCCTCCGCTCCTTTTAGATCTCCGTTCGTTTCGAAGCACAGAGCAAGCTCGAACTGAGCCTCAAGATTTGTTCCATCTAACCGGACGGCCTTCCTCAGGTTTGAACTTGCTTCCTCCACTGCTCCAGAGCTGCGTTGAATCGTCCCCAGGGCCGTGTAGTAGCTCGCGTTGTTACTGTTCAATGCGATCGCCTTCTTGTAGCCGTCGATAGCCAATGGCACGTCGTTTAACGCCCAGTAACAGTTCCCGACAAGATAGTAAGCATCAGCCATCTCTGGTTGATCCCGGATCAGGTTAGTCGCTTGAGTAAGTGCCTCCTCATATCTCTTACGTCCATAGGTCGCGTAAGCAAATTCATATCGGAACTCCGGAAAACTGCCGAAACGATCTTTGATTGCGAGTAAGTAATCGTTGGCGGTTGAATAGTGACGCCAAAGCAGCAGCGCCCTTCCTAATTCAAGCGAGTATCTGGGTGACGAAGGATCGAGTTGAGCCGCCCTCCCGATCTGCACAGCAGCATTCTCAAATTCACGGTTATCAAGTAGTATAAGGCCAAGTTGGAGATGTGGAACTGGCGAATCAGGAAAGGACTCGACCGCTTTTGCTAAGACGTCCTTCGCGAGCTCGCTATACCCACCCTCTTTCAACATCTGCGCCAGGTTTAAAGAAAGACCTACGTCGCTGGTTCCCTCCAGGAGGAACTCGGCGGTTGATCGCCGAACGTCCGCATCGAGTTTGCCAGCAAGATAGGCACGAATGGCGCCCACACGCGTTGCCTGATCAATTCTCGGCTGCTGTCCCTCGACATAGCGAGCAGCTTCCAGGTGTATTTGTGCTTGCTTCACCACAGCCCGCCCATCGAGCCCTTGAGTCTGGCCAAACAAGCACGGAGCTAGCAGCAGTGTAATAGAGAAACGCGAAATACAGTAGAACAGCACCACTCGAGTGCCTTACCAATTCACCTTCCCGCCCAGTTGCATCAGTCGCTCTCCCGAGGACGACGTAATTTGTCCATATCCCGGACCGGTGGGATTGGTGCCCGGATTGGCGAAGTAAGGATGATTAGCGGCATTAAAGGCTTCCCAGCGAATTTGAAGATGCAGTCGCTCCCTAAGAGAGAAGATCTTACTGAGAGACACGTCTGCATTGTTATACAACGGGCCCGACATAAGATTTCGCGCAGAATTACCGAATGTGCCGGGCGCGTTGGGAGTGAATGCTGCAGGGTTGAAGTACTCCCTGAGCCACTGAGATTGCGAGCCCTGCCCCACATTAAACGGCTGCCCCGTTAAGTCAGCACGATCGCCAAACTCCTGTGATTGCGAGTTGTTTCTGCCGAATCCACCCTGAATTGAGAACGGTTGGCCGGAGTGCACCTGCCATATTCCACTAATCTGCCAGCTGCCAAGCAGCGTATCCGCAATTCTCCCCAAGCGCGAGATACCGGGGAGCGTGTAAACCAACTGATTCGACCAATTCTGAGGGAAGTTCAGGTTCGACAATCCTCGATTCCAACGAAGGTCGAACGGATCGCCCACGCTACTTGTGAATGCGGTTGTTCCGAGCGACGCCGAATCGATGTCTTTGGAGTAAGTGTAGTTTGACGAAAACTCCAGACCTCTGGATAAGCGCTTTTCAACACTAAGCTGCAGAGCGTTATAGGACGCGGTCCCCCAATCGGTGTTCTGAAGAACCTGGCCGAAAGTCGGGTATCGTAGCCGTGCACCCGCACCGGCGTAGTAACCCGGATTCAGATCGACCACGGTTTGTAAGTGATAGGCTTCACTTCCTACGTAAGCCGTGCGAATCAGCCATGACGTGCCGAGTTGATGCTCTACCGAGAAGTTCCATGTCTGGACGCGGCCCAGCCGGAAATTACTCTGGAAAGAATCCTCAAGTGTGACCGGCTGCGGTATTTGGATGGAGGATGGCGGAACGTAATTAGGCGAGGCAAAGGGCGGGAACGGAGACCTTCCGCCAGTTGAGGCAAAGTTTTTGTAGGGATTACTAAAATCAACGTACGGTCCCACTTGTGGACTACCTGCAGTAAGGAAGTAATTGGGGCTGAACGGTGCACCATCCCAGGTGTGGGCGTAATCGGAGTACGCATTCGGCGCGGCAAAGATCCCGAACGCTGCACGGATAGAAGTCTTAGGAAGCCAGGATGGCTGCCACGCAATCCCTACTCTTGGTTCCCATAAATTCCAATCATTTGAGAATCCACCAGCGGGCACGCCAGCATCTCCCGGGAACACCAGCCCGGCCGGTGCATTCGGGTATCGGGTGCTTTGTTGTCCAGGATGAAAGATCGTCATCCGGCCACCCTGGACCGTCGGTGCAATAAATGGGTCCCAACGAAGGCCGATGGTCAGGGTAAGATTTGGCGTAACTCGGATCGTGTCGTTTGCAAAACCGCCCCAAAGCACTCCATGAACCGTTCCAAACTCTCCGCCCGCCTGCTGGTAAGTCGTCGCTTGACCGAGCAGGAAGTCCGCCATAGCATTCCCGCTTATTTGCCCGGTGAAACTCATGTCCGGCCGGGCCAGGAAATCGGTCGCCTCGGTTAGATCTTGCCGGATAACATCAATTCCGGCTACAACCAAATGCTTACCTTTCACCCAGTTCACCAACTCACTTACCTGGTCATCATGCCTTGGCAAAATGTTTGTGTTCCCGCCGATGCCGAAGTAGCCGTTTATGTTCAGCTGTTGAATACTTTGCGGATATTGCGTGTAATCCGGTATCTGCACTCCATAACAGGGCAGACAAGCGGGCTTTCCATCTGAACCGGTTTGCGACGCGAAGCTGTCCAGACGCATAGCTCCGACGGCCACTGTCAGGTGATTAAAAAGGTTCGGGGAGATCGTCCAGGTCCAATTGACCGCATCATTCTGGTAAGTGCTGGAGAGCGAATTGTGCGAACCGACCAGGTCGTTTCCGCCACCGTTGAAACCGGGCAAGTTGTAGGAATTTACATAGGATCGGACGCTAATCTGGTTTTTCGTATTAGGATAATAATCCGCCCTGATTGTATATTCACGGTAAGTATCGTTGTCCGGGATGCCCGGAAGCACAACGAATCCATTCGAAGCGGTACTGGTGGGAACACTCTGCAGTATCTTTAGCGAAATTGGATTGAAAAGGCTGGTTGGAATCTGATTATTCGGAAATGGCGCATTTCCAGCGTTGGCGTTCCGGAGCGGAGTTCCGGCCGCGCCAAAATTACCCTGCAACTCGGCAGCCGTCGCAACAAAGGCCGTGTTACTAGCTAGGGTAAGTCGCTCAATTGTCTCCTGAAAGTTTCCGAAGACGAACAGCTTGTCACGAATGATCCTGCCTCCTACAGCGCCACCAAACTGGTTCCGCTTTAACGGACTAACTTTGTGGGTGAAGAAATTAGCGGCATTGTAAATGCTGTTGCGGTTGAACTCGAATAGAGTGCCGTGCCAGTCATTGCCGCCAGATTGCGTTGCGATGCTCACCACCCCTGACGAAGCGTTGCCATACCTGGCGTCGAAGTTGTTTGTGATGACACGGAACTCTTGCGTGGCATCTGGATTCGGAAAGGGCATTGCCGCAACATGCCAGGGATCCATCATTGTTGCCCCGTCTAAGTAATAAACTGTGCTTCCTTCCCGCCCTCCGTTCACTGATGCCGAACCTTCCGTAGGAAAGGCGCAGCAGCCAGTCTGGACCGGGAAAACGCTGGTTTGATTCCCAGCTATTGCTCCATTCGCTAAGGTGACCAGACTGGCCGGGTTTCGCCCGTTCAGTGGCAAGTCGACGATTGCGGTTTGATTGATTACTTGCCCTAGTGACCCGCTCTCTTGCGCCAACACCTCGCTACTCTCCGAGACAGTTACACTCTGCGATGTGGAGCCGAGTTGCAGACCGACGTCTAACTTAGCTTGTTGCCCGACCTCTAGCGTAAGATCTTTTTGCGTAACGCCCGCGAACCCCGCTTTCGTCACTTCCAGTTGATACCGTCCAGGCGAAAGCAACGGAAAGGTGTATAAGCCGTTCTGATCCGTTTCCACCCTCTGCGCAAGTTGTGTACTTGTGTTCTGTATTTGAACTGTTGCGCCAGGGATAGCTGACTTACTCGGGTCAGTAACGGTCCCTGATAGCTGAGCGGTTTGAGCCGAAAGAGTTACTCCCATCGCAACAACGCCGAAACACAGCAGCAGAGCAGTTCTCACCTGGGCTCCTTTTAAAATCTGGGAGGAATTATATACCACTGTCTCCCACATCTCACTCCCACTCTCCACTACTCTTCACTGCTCACTGTCCACTCTTCACTTCTCACTGTCCACTCCCCACTCCCCACTCCTCACTCCCCACTCCTCACTCCTCACTCTTCACAGTGCGAAGCCCAGTCACAAGC
>CAXTMN010000184.1:0-6747 GCA_964245395.1 uncultured Bryobacteraceae bacterium | reverse complement strand
CACATTCAAACACGCAGCGCAGCGAATGCAATTCAACGTTTCGCGCGCTTCCTAATCAGCCAGTACACTGGATCGGCCGTTGTCCAGCAAAACAACATGAAACTCCTGAGGTCCATCACCCGCGGTGACACCGCTCCAGATGGAGTTATACGGATTCATTCGCTCGCCCGTCGCCGAGCGTGGTAACGACTGCAGAAACACTTCTAAATCCCGGAACGTCGGTACAATTTTTTCGATTCCGACCAGCGAAATTAGCACGTCGGGCAACGTCAGGCACATCCGTCCATTGCCTTCGCTCTCGACCCCCCCCACTGCGCCTGTCTCTGCACCCGCGCAATTAGCTCCGCTGATCCCCACCCGCACAGAAAGAAACTTATGCCGCAAGTAGCGGCGCGCCGCTTCAGCCAGTTCTGCGGGATCGTCGCCCAGAGTGTCAATACCGAGGTCCCTGAGAGGCATCCGGCGAGCAAAAATCTCGCGAATCTGCGTGCGATTGATGTGCAGGGCCGGAACTACGATATGCGACGGCTCGTCGTTCCCTAACTGCACTATCAGGTCCGCCAGATCGGTCTCGTGTGCGGTGATTCCTTGCTCCTCCAGATAGTGATTTAGCCGCGTCTCGTTTGTAGTCATCGTCTTCACCTTGATGACCTCGTTCGCCGCGTGCTCGCTGATAATCCTGGCAATAATCTCGTTCGATTCATCGGCGTCCCGAGCCCAATGCACCATACCGCCGGCCTTCAACACGTTCGCTTCAAACTGCTCCAGATACACATCGAGGTACTTCATCGTGTGCGTCTTGATGGCCTGACCCGCAGTGCGAAGAGCTTCCCAGTCGGGTAGCTCACCGGTCATCCTGTCCCTCTTAATCGTGATTATGCCTGTGGCATTACGCACATTGCGGCGCAGTTGAGAATTTCCCAGCGCGTCGTGCGCAGCCTGCACGAAGCTCGGGGCAGTGGCAGACTCACCAACTCGAATGCTCAAAGCGCCTCTCCCTCTCGCGTTGATGCAAGAATCTGAGCGATATGAACGGTACGAACGCCCGTCTTTTGCCGGTGAAGCGATCCGAAAATTTGCATCAGGCAGGAATTGTCGGCCGCTGTACAAACCTCGGCCCTCGTATTAAGGACACAGCGCGTCTTCTCCGCGAGCATCGCTGATGACGTTTCGGCATTCTTCACCGCGAATGTGCCGCCAAACCCACAGCACTCCTCCTTGTCTTGCAACTCAACCAGATCAATCCCACCGACGTTCCGCAGTAGCCGAACAGGCGCCTCGCCCACACGAAGAAGCCGTAGAGAATGACACGAGGGATGATACGTGACTCGATGCGGATAGTAAGCCCCAACATCTTCCACCCCTAACTGCTTTACCAAAAGTTCAGTTAATTCGAAAACGCGAGGCACAACCTCAGACACCTGTTGCGCAAGCTTCGCATCAGCCGCTATCTGAGCCGCCTTCCAGTAATGATCACGGATCATCGCCACGCACGAAGCTGACGGTGAGCAAATCAGTTCGGCATCTGCGAAAGTCTCGACAAATTTTCTGACCAGTGGCACGGTCTCCAGCTGATATCCGGTGTTGTAATGCATCTGGCCGCAGCAAGTCTGCTGCGGGCGAAACTCGACCGTATGGCCCAGACGCTCCAGAATTTTTACAACCGCAATACCCGTTGTGGGAAACAGCAGATCGTTGTAACACGTTATGAAGAGCGATATGCGCATGAGCGGATAATGGCCGTGAAAAACAGCAATCAGAGACCTGAACGCAAGGAGCGGAGACATCATCATCTTAGCTGCTTACGAGCCCGGCACACTGCATTCATGGCGACTGCTCTTGCGATCTGATATAGAATTTCGGAAGCTGATTATCTGAATAAACAGCTTTGCCAGCCACGGAAGGTACGTCAATCAAACAGTGAAAGAATCGTTTTTTCTATTTGCCCTCCTGGGAGTCCTCTTCCCATCTCCGGCCGAAGAAGTTGATCTCACGGCTAAACGTCTTTCAGATCGACCCCTCCTTTCGCCGCGACCTGGTTGGGCTCAACTGGGTCTCTTCAATCCGACAGCCATCCAGGCGAATGGCAAAATAGTTCTCCTGTTCCGCGCGCAGGATCGCAATCATACCTCCCGTGTCGGTTATGCGGAAAGTATTGATGGTCTCCACTTCACCGTTCGTCTCGAGCCTGTTCTCGAGCCCGTCGCTCCTTACGAAAAGAATGGCGGCGTAGAAGACCCGCGAGTAGTCGAAATCGGCGGTACTTACTATCTGACTTACACCGGCTACAACTTGCACGACGCTCAGCTCTGCTTAGCCACATCCCACGACCTGATTAACTGGGACCGCAAAGGCGTTATGCTCCCGGCTTACAAAGGCGCCTGGAACACTAAGTGGACCAAGTCCGGCGCCATCATTCCCCAGCAGGTAAAAGGCCGCTGGTGGATGTATTACTTGGGTACCCAAAAAGACCCGGATGGCATAGAGCGCGATTACATGGGGCTGGCCTCGTCTGCCGATCTTTTGCACTGGAGCGATGCCACCGACAAGCCGGTCTTAACGCGACGGCCCGGTCAATTTGACTCCCGTGTGATGGAGCCCGGCCCGGCCCCGTACGTCACTGACGCCGGCATCCTTCTCCTGTACAACGGAGCTGACGAACACCTGGTGTATGGCCCTGGATGGGTGCTCTTTGATCGAAATGATCCGCGCCGTGTTCTTGCCCGCTCTGAGCACGCCTTTCTTCTTCCAGCGCTTCCCTGGGAAAAGATCGGAAACGTTCCGGATGTGATCTTCCTCGAAGGCGCAGTGCTTAAAGCGAAGAGCCGCGATCGTCTGCATCTGACTGGCTACTACGGAGCCGCAGACAAGTACATCGGAGCTCTTGATCTGAAGCTTGCAACCAGCCGCAGATAGTCGACCGCCCTAACCGATCTTTCACCCGATGCTATTCTCGGGGCGGAAGCATCTGCGCCATGGTTATCCTGAAGTCTTTTGGGCGCATTGGAGTTGGCTTATGCCTGCTAACGGCGTTGTACGCATGGGAGCGCTCCGTCCCGCAACCCTTTCGCGAGTATCCTGGCGACGAGTACCGGATCAGCCAAATCCCTCTCCCTCCTGACTACCGGGCAAAAGCGGAGTGGATCTTTGCGCGGTTAATGTATCCATCCATCCCCGACGCGCACTTTCGACATGCCGGATGGGATTGGACGCAAGGACATTCCAGCTGGACCAATGATTACCCCCGCGCCGACCGCCACTTCGTTCAGGCAGTCCGGCGTCTTACCCGCATCGAAACGCGTTCTGTCGAGCAGCCCGTCAATCTCGATGACCCGAACGATGTCTTTAACTATCCCTGGCTTTACGCTGTGTTTGTCGGCGAGTGGGAGCTGACCGATGCCCAGGCGAAGACACTGCGGGAATACCTGCTCCGCGGCGGGTTTCTCCTGTGTGACGACTTCTGGGGTACCGAAGATTGGCAGATTTTTGCCGACAGTATGAAGCGCATCTTCCCCGACCGGTCCATCGTTGAGATCCCGGACGCCGATGCGATTTTCCACACGGTTTACAACTTGGGCGACCGGTACCAGGTTCCCGGCGAGTGGGCCGTGCGCACCGGAGTTCCTTTCCGCAACGACGGCTACGTCGCGCACTGGCGTGGCATCTATGACGATAAAGGCCGGTTGCTCGTCGCGCTCGCGTTCAACTCGGATCTGGGTGACTCCTGGGAATGGGCTGACTTTCCCCAATACCCGGAGCAATACTCGGCATTGGGCGTGCGCATCGGTGTCAACTACATTGTTTATTCCATGACTCATTGAGGTAACTCGTATGTCCTCGAACCGCTTTCTTCTTCCTACAACCGTTGTACTTTGCTTCGCCTTCCTCCTAAGCGGCCGCGATCGCCTGAGCGATGACGATCGCCTGAGCGATGACGATCGCAAGATGCTTCAGGATCCGGGAGGCTGGGAGTACGTTACTATCTCCGACCCGGACAGTGGCATTCAAACAAAACATACGTGTTTCGATGGCAAACCCCACCGTGAGGAGTGCAGCGGTACGCTGACCCTGCGCTCCGACAACACCTTCGTCAAAAAGATTTACCTTCACCATCTTGCAGACACACGCAAGGGAAATTATGAACTGGACGGTAAGCAATTGACGTTTACCGATGAGCTTGGCCAGAAAGACGGACCTTACGCGCTCGAACTTGATGCGCAGCAAAAAACCCTGGTCCTTGACAAGCAAGGCGCAAAGATGGAACTGGAACTCGAAAGCGAGTACCGCGCCAACAGTGCAGGACAGACCGACAAAAAGCCGCAGTAGCCAACCCGGCGGATGCTAGCATCGGCTCAGGTGCAGGAAAACGAGGTTTACCCGGCCATCGGCGAAGAGGGTTTCGTGCGCCTGATCGGAGCTTTTTATCAACAGATCCCTACCGACGATATTCTTGGCCCCATTTACCCGAAAGATGATTGGGTCGGAGCCGAAGAGCGCCTTCGCGACTTTCTGATCTACCGTTTTGGCGGACCTGCTCGCTACATTGAAAATCGCGGTCACCCTCGCCTGCGCATGCGGCACGCTCCTTTTCCGGTCGACCTGGCAGCGCGCAATCGTTGGCTGCAGCTGATGACCAATGCCTTGAAACAGGTGCAACTCCCGCCAGATGTCCGCGAAGTTCTCATGAGCTTCTTCGAGTCGACTGCCACCGCCATGATGAACCGCATGTAAACGAGGCGGGTACCCTGGAATCAGAGACGGCGTTTGGACAAAGACACAACTGAAAGTCGCGCCGAAGAAGCGGCGGCCACCAAGCCCTGGAACGCAATCGTTCGCTCTTTGCGCTCTCGCAACTATCGTCTGTTCTTTGCCGGTCAGAGCATATCTCTGATTGGAAGCTGGATGACTCGCGTCGCCACCAGCTGGCTGGTCTATCGCCTCACTCATTCCGCCTTTCTCCTCGGCATGGCCAGCTTCGTAGGTCAGATCCCGCTCTTCTTCCTGGCCCCATTAGCCGGCGTCTGGATTGACCGCTGGGACCGTCACAAAGTGCTCGTTGTGACCCAGGTGCTTTCAATGGTTCAATCGTTCATCCTGGCGGCACTCGCCCTCAGCGGCATCATCAACATCTGGGAGCTCATTGCGTTAATGCTTCTCCAGGGTTGTCTGAACTCCTTTGACATGCCTGCCCGGCAAGCCTTCGTTGTGCAGATGGTAGATCGGCGGGAAGATCTGCCCAACGCAATCGCACTTAACTCATCGATGGTCAATGCGGCACGGTTAGTCGGTCCTGCCATCGCTGGCGTGGTGATAGCGCTGTTCGGAGAAGGCTATTGCTTCCTGATCGACGGCTTCAGCTTTCTGGCCGTTATCGCGTCGCTCCTGGCCATGCGCCTTGAGCGGCGGCCTCCGGCTGCCGAACAGAAGAATCTTCTGGAGGCACTGGTAGAGGGCTGGCGCTACGTCCTTGGGTCGGTTCCCATTCGCTCGATTCTCTTGCTATTGGCTCTAGTCAGCTTGCTCGCTATGCCCTACACGGTTCTGATGCCCATCTTTGCTGCGCAAACGCTGCATGGCGGGGCACACACCATGGGTTATCTGATGTCGTGCGTCGGATTGGGCGCGCTCGCCGGAGCTATCGCTCTCGCCGGAAGGCAGAGTGTCCTTGGGCTGGGCCGGGTCATTTTCCAGTCATCGGGAATCCTCGGATTGGCCATGGTCGGCTTCGGTTTGTCCAGGGTTCTGTGGCTCTCTATGATCTTCCTCTTGGCTTCCGGTTACGGAATGATGCGCCAGATGGCCGCCAGCAACACCATTCTCCAAACGATCCTCGAAGAGGGAAAGCGTGGCCGCGTCATGTCGTTTTACGCCATGGCGTTTGCCGGGATGGCACCGTTTGGGAGCCTGCTAGGAGGATCAATGGCGGCAAAAATAGGCGCCCCAAATACGGTAATGATCTGCGGCGCTCTCTGTGTAATCTGCAGCCTGCTGTACGTGCGCGAGCTTCCCCGCATGCGCGAGTTTATCCGTCCCATTTACGTCCGCCTCGGGATCTTACCGGAACTGACCAATCCGGAGCTAACCACCGATGTTCCCGCGTCGTACTCTTGCTTGTAACTTGGTTGCTCTAAAATTGGGCCTCTAAAAGCTATTAAGAAGTCTAGGAGCGTGTCGGCCAGTAAGCGGGTATATTCGAAAAGCCGCCCATCCCTCATTGTCTCGATTACGGGCGTGCTGTCAATTTTATATGCTGCTCGCATCTGCGCAAACTTCTCCCGATCAGAAATAGCCGCAGCTGGTGCCAGAACCTTTTGGATCAAATGCAAAGCCCGCGTTTTTCCAGTTTTATCTACGAGGTTTATAGCAAGCGAGGGATACTGGAGTTCAGTAATAAATTGAAGGTTGTGATCTCCGTCCGAAAAAACGGTTGAGTAATCTGAGTTTTCGATCCTTTCGAATCCAAGCGTCTGTAATTTGGGGTGCTCTGTTGCGATGACGGATTCATACGGTTCGATCATAGTTACCTTCTTACCATCTGATTTGTGTTCGGGTCGTACGAATAGCCGTTCGCCCTCAGATAATTAATTTCACGTCCATAACCTCGGAGAGAACCGTCTGGATATTCAAGAACATCTTGCGTGGGAGTTGTCGCTAACGAAATATTATCTCCCCGGCTTATAGCATCATCGAGACACGGCCTGTTGTATTCATCCCAGAACTGGTCCGGACTCTTGTAGTACTCGTCTG
>CAXTMN010000183.1:0-6832 GCA_964245395.1 uncultured Bryobacteraceae bacterium | reverse complement strand
CCGCCAGGGAAACTCTTGTTTTACACGGCTTCGTTTTGCGGGGCAACGTCAAAGGTACGGATCTGCTTGAACATACGCCACGCGGTCTTATAGGTGACGCCAGTTTCTCGCTGAATCTGCTTCGCTGAAATCCCACACCGCGTTGAACCCATGAGGTACATGGTGTAGAACCATACCCGCAGCGAGGTGGTGCTCTTCTCAAAGACCGTACCTGCCAACGGGTATACTTGTGTTCCGCAACTCTGGCAAGAGTAGGCAGTTCGGCCTGCAATCCGGTGATGCTTGGTGTCTTTCCGGCACTTCTCACATATAGTGATTCCGCCCGGAAACCGCTTCTCTTTGATGTACTCTAAGCACGAGTCATCGGTCGGGAACTCTTCATTGAAGTCCTCAAACGTGTACCGCAAATGCTTCGGAATCGACAGCTTTACGCCTATCTCCCGAGATCGCGCAGTGCTCATACTTCTATACTACTTTATGCAATACGTGTTGTCAAGGGATAATTACTCATCTACTTGACTCTTCTACTTTTCTTCGCCTAAAGTGGCTGTAGCAGGAGTGCGAGCGTTATGGCATTAACTCGAAGGCAGAAGGAAGTCATGGACTTTCTCACCTCATTCATCAAAGAGCACGGTTATAGCCCCAGTTATGAAGAAATTGCCGCCGGGCTTGGGTTGGCTTCACTGGCTACAGTGCACAAACATGTTCAGGCCCTTGAAGGAAAACAATATGTCAGCCGAAACTACAACCATAGCCGCTCGCTGGAGATTGGGAATCGCTTTGTAACCGAGGAAGACGCACGACTGCCCAAAACGGCGGAGCCTTCTATCCCTCTATTAGGCCGTATTGCCGCCGGCTCGCCTGTGGAGGCGATTCAAAATCCGGAGACGCTTCACTTTTCGGACTTCGCGCGCAACGAGGGCACTTTCGCGCTGGAGGTTCGGGGCGAATCGATGATCGAGGACCATATCTGCAGCGGCGATTTCGTCCTTGTCGAAAAAACAGACCAGGTAAAGAGCGGCGAGATCGTGGTCGCTTTAGTGGATGGCGCTGAAGCGACGCTGAAGCGATACTATCCCGAACCAGATGGACGGGTGCGGCTGCAACCGGCGAATGCAACCATGGCGCCGATCTATGTGAATTCGGAGAATCTGGAGATTCAAGGCCGTGTGCTTGCCATTATGCGGAAATATTAGCCTGAATGTTAGACTCGACAAAGTGAGTGACGAGCACAAGGTTTCCGGGATCGGCATGGGGAAACGGCTTCTCTTCTGGGATTTCCCGCGTGCCTCCTGGCAGTACGACATTGTCGTAGCCCTCATTCTGCTCTTCATTTTTGCCGTCCCTCGGGAGTGGTTTCGTGATCAGCCTAAGGCAGCAAGTGTGGTCCTCCTGTCGTCAGTACGGGGCGCGAATCGGGTGTTTATCTCGACAGAGCTGCTGGCCAATGTAGCCGAAGAACGACGCGCTCAACAGGCGACCGAGCTGATCCGGCAGCGCACCGGTAAACCGTGGCGTGTTGATCGAGTCGAACCGATCAAAGATGAGGCCGACGGCGATACGAAGGGCTACATCGCGTACACGACGCGATAAGTCCGACGTCTCTGATTAAGTGATGAGAAACCTCGTAATCGGATTGTGCCTCGTGTGTGCGATTGCGGGAGTTTCGAATGCCGAAGACGTTCAGTCTATTCTGGCGCGAATGGATAAAGAGGCGCCGGGCTTTCACGCCTTGTCAGCGGACATGGTGTTGAATACGTACACGGCAGTCCTGAGCGAGACGACTAAAGAGATGGGTACGCTGAAGGTTCAGCGGCAAGCGCCAGGCAAGTTGCGCGCCATTATGGATTTCACCGGAGGCAGCGATGCGCGGACAATTGCGTTTCTTGGCAGAATCGTCGAGGTCTACTATCCAAATCTCAAGCAAGTGGATGAGTATCCGGTCGGCAAGAACACAGATGTCTTGAATCAATTCCTCCTGCTCGGTTTTGGCTCATCCGGCAAAGAATTACAGCAGAGCTACGACGTCACTGCCGAGGGCACAGAGAGGATCGCCGGACAGGACACGACGAAACTGCTATTAGTCCCCAAAGACAAAAAGCTGCTTGACCGGCTGCAAAAGGCCGAGATCTGGATCCCTGGTGCGGGCACTTCTCCTGTGCAGCAGCAATTCTATGAACCCTCCGGCAACTATCGACAGGTCATCTATAGCAACATGGTGCGAAATCCGCCGATCCAAGGAACGTTGGAACTGACCGTGCCCGCCGGGACGTCGAAGCAAAAGCATTAGATTGTTCAAGCAGGTGATCGTCAAAGTTCGAGATGGAGCAAGCGAAGAGTAGTACGGGACGCCTGGCGTTCATTGATTGGACGCGTGGGTTTGCGGCGCTCGTCATGCTTCAGGGTCACACCTTCGATTCTTTCACGCGTACGGACTTGCGCAATAAGGGACCCTTCGTTCTCTCACAATTTTTCGGTGGATTGCCACCCGCAGTGTTCCTGTTTCTTACCGGCATCACGTTCGCTTTCCTGATGGACAGTCAGGATAAAAAGCAGCCGGTGGCCTGGCGGCGAGTCGTCGCGGCTCTGAAGCGATCGCGATACTTGTTTCTGATTGCGTTCCTGTTCCGGCTGCAACTCTATCTGTTCGGATTTCCGACGAGCCCTGCTTCGGAACTGCTGCGCGTAGACATCTTGAACTGCATGGGAATGTCGATGCTGATTCTATCGCCGATGGCTGTGTTCACGACTCTCGAGCGTATACGGCTATGCACGATCCTCGGGGTTACGATTGCACTGCTCTCGCCGGTGGTCAGTCTGATCGATGGCGAGGGAATCCCGTCGCTCCTTCGCGCCTATGTGTTTCCTAGTTATCGGTTTTTCGGATTTTTCCCCTGGGCAGCGTTCCTGGCGTTTGGAATGGTATCTGGAAGTGTGATCCGCGTGCTGAAAAAGGAAGATCTCGGGAAGGCAATGCCGTGGGCTTTAGGCCTGGGGATCGCCTTGATCGTTTCAGCGGAGCAGCTATCGGCAATGCCGTATTCGGTTTACGCGAAAAGCGAATTCTGGCTGAACAGTCCGGCGCTCACGATGATTAAGACCGGCGTTGTCCTGGGCCTTTTGGCATTCTCGTACCTTTGGGTGCAACTGGGGGCCGGGACCCGCTGGAGCGTTTTTCGCCAGTTAGGGACTACCTCCCTGTTGGTGTACTGGGTGCACATCGAACTGGTTTACGGCCGCTGGTTTGGCATCTGGAAAGAAAAGCTGACCGTTGCCCAAGTCGTGGTGTACACGGTGGTGCTGATCGCATTGATGATCGTTCTCTCTCTTCTGCGGACACGCTGGACAGGACGGGTCAACCTGGCCTGGTCGTCTCTGGTTGCGCAGCCGGGACGAGTTTCGGGCGATTAGCACGCAAGATCGCCAGCTCTTATTGGCAGATGTTAAAGCTCTCACGTTCTTCTTCAAGTGAACACCTGATCAGCACGGAATTCTCTTTCGGCACCAGTATTCGCATGATGTTCTGGCGGTAGTAGCCCGAGTGCGTAACGCGAAGGTCATAGCGGCCAGGTGGTAGCCCTTTCAAATAAGCGCGACCGGTGCTGTCCGTCAAAGAGACTGCTATGGGGCTGGATGCGCCGGGACTGAATACGGCCACCCTCGACTTCTTCAAGGGCTTCTCCTCGCGCGGCCATTCAAGCACAACGACCGAGAGTTCGGTTGCGCCCGAACGGGGAAGTCCATACCTTGTCGATGTGACGGGACCGCAATGATCCGGGATGTTGGCCATCCTCAGTGAAACGGCAAGCGAGTTCATCGGTTCTGTGACTTCGAGATTACGCAGTAAGGAAGGGATAAATCCCGGCGATGTAATCTCCAGTTCAAAGCGGCCGGGCGTCAGATTCGCAAACTGGAAGCGGCCTCCTTTATCAGAGCGTATTTCTAACACTCGATCAACAGAAAGAAGGCGTACGTTGCATTCCTCAAAAGGCCAAGCCATCGGATTGCTTCCCCCATCCATCATGACGACCCCACTAAGTGTCGCCCCCTTCGCAGTGGGTGCAGTCTGTACAGCGAAAAGGCTGGCGAGGACGGCAGTTAGACGAGGCAAGGTCGTTGCCATGGGCTTCCCACTAAATCCTATAACGTTCCTCCAGCCCCACCGATCGAAGTAAACGGTAGACTAATTTCAGCACGGACGGTAAAGCGCATGCGAGTTTTAGTAGTCGAAGACGAGAAACGAATTGCTGATTTTTTATCCCGCGGATTGCAGAGCGCCGGTTACGCCGTCGATGTGGTGCATCTGGGCGGCGATGCGATCGACCGCATACATTCGACCGAGTATGACCTGATTGTGCTGGATCTCGGGCTGCCGGATATCGATGGATTGCAGGTTCTGCAGAAGGTGAAAAATCGCAAAACGATTCCGCCGGTTTTAATTCTAAGCGCTCGCGACTCGGTAGATGACCGGGTGAAGGGCTTGGAACAAGGCGCTGACGATTACCTGGTGAAGCCCTTTGCGTTTGTGGAACTGCTGGCGCGCGCCCGGGTGCTGCTGCGGCGCGGGCAACCAACGCCTGAGAAACTGCAAGTGGGGGAGCTGAGTCTCGATTGCATCCGCCGCAAAGTGACGCGAAGCAACGAGAACATTGAGCTCGCGCCGAAAGAGTTCAGCATTCTTGAATACATGATGCGCAATCGCGGCCGGCCGCTCAGCCGCACCATGATTGTGGAGCACGTGTGGGACATGGATTATGACGGCCTGACGAACATCGTCGATGTCTATATCCGCCATTTGCGCAGCAAAATTGATGATAAGTTTGCGGCGAAAATGATCCGGACTGTCCGCGGAATCGGGTACATGCTGGATATGCCCGAGTTGGCCGATCCGGTTACGGCTGAGAGCCAGAGCGTTTAGGTTTCCCCGATGCCGGCAAAGTTGCACCACGTTAAGCTCTTTCGGACACTGCGCTTCCGCTTAGCGAGCACGTTTCTGGTGCTGCTCGGCATCATTCTCGCGATTGTCGGTTATGTGGGGACGGTGAGCTTGCGCCACGTTCTCGAAGATCAGAGCGAGGATGAGTTGAGGGAGCAGCTGGGTGCCCTCAAGGGGTGGTTTTACTTTGACGAGCACACCGGCCAGCCGCTGGAATTTGCGGACCGCACCGATCCCGAGACCAATGCGGAAGTGTCATTACTCGAAACTGTGTGGGTGATCGCCGATGACCACGGCCGGATTGAAAAGGGTTCGTCGGATTCGACGCTTGCCCCCCTTTACGACCGCAAGACCATTCTGGCCGAGATGGCGCAGATCGGGCAGACGCACGAGCCTGTGATGAAAACCATCCGCGGGACTGACAAAGTGCCCTATCAGGTCATCAGCAGCACCCTGGTGGACGCGAAGCACGGACGGAAGTGGTATTTTGCCGAGGGGCGCAGCCTGGAGCAGGATCGTCGTGTGCTGATTCGTTTTGAGCGCAATTTCTTCATCTTCCTGGCGGTCGCCTTAATCGTTTCTGCTTTGGTCAGCTGGTATTCGGCGGGAGGCGCGCTGAAAGCTTTACACTCGGTAGAACGGGCCGCAGGAGGCATCACAGGCTCGAGCCTGGGATTGCAGATCCCGAAGCGAGGTGCGGACGACGAACTGGATCGCTTGATCGACTCCTTCAACCAGATGAGCAGGCGTCTCAAATCGTCGTTTGAGCAGATGAGGCAATTTTCGACGGATGTCTCGCATGAGCTGCGCACGCCGCTCACGGCTATACAGGGACAACTCGAGGTGGCCTTATTCACCGCAACGCGAAAAGAACAATTGCAGGAGGCCATCGAGAACGCACTACAGGATGTGGAGCGGCTTTCCAATCTGGTGAAGGCCTTGTTGCTGCTCTCGCAATCGGAATCAGGTCAGATTCCGATGCACAAGGGAGTCGTCGATTTAGCCGCGCTCCTTTCCGACCTCGTCGACCAGTTCCAAATTCCCGCTGAGGTGCACAATGTGAAGCTCACCGAGCAGCATGACAAAGCCGCTCTGTGTGAAGTCGACCGCACGCAGATGGAGCGAGTGATCACCAACCTGTTATCGAACGCCATCAAGTACACGCCCCCCGGGGGCTGGATTCGAGCCTATGCGCAAACGAGTGGCCCCAACGTATGCCTCGTCGTCGAGGATTCGGGTGTGGGCATTCCTCAGGATCACCTGCCACATATCTTCGACCGTTTCTATCGCGTTCCCGATCCGAATCCTGAAAAAGGTCTCGGTCTTGGACTCAGTTTCGTCGCTGCGATCGTCAAGGCGCACGGCGGTGAGATCCGGGTAAAAAGCGAGACGGGAAAGGGCTCACGGTTCGAGGTGATCATCCCGCGAGGCCCTGTGCGCGTTACGGTCGAAACGGCCGTTGTGCAAGGCTAACGTTTACACACTGCAGAGTTGGAAAGCCTGCTCTAAGCCTCTGATCGGAGGCGTCTTGGCCGGAATGAATTCGTGCGAGAAGAAGCCTTGGTAGCCAGTATTGGCGATGGCGGTCGCGACGGCTCTCCAGGTGACTTCCTGAGACTCATCCAATTCATGCCGCCCCGGTACGCCGCCCGTATGAAAGTGGCCGAAAAAATGAATATTGTCTGTGATGGTGTGGATCAGGTCGCCTTCCATGATCTGCATGTGATAAATGTCATAAAGCAATTTCACCCTGGGCGAGTCCACGCGCTTCATCAGCTCGATTCCCCAGGCGGAGTGATCGGCCATGTAGTCTTTGTGGTTGACCTTGCTGTTCAGCAGTTCCAGGTTGACGGTGACGCCCTTTTCCTCGGCATATGTCTTGATCTTATTCAATCC
>CAXTMN010000182.1:0-6835 GCA_964245395.1 uncultured Bryobacteraceae bacterium | reverse complement strand
CCCTACAAGGGCAACAGGATTGTGAGTGGGGTGGTTAATGGATGGCAGCTGTCCGGCGTGACTCAACTGGAGAGTGGCGCAAATTTAACTTACAATAGCGGAACCAGTGAAAACTTCAACATGCAGCTGAATGGTGCAATTATTCCGGGTTCGGTAAGTGCCGCAAATCCAACTGGAATCCCAATTGGCAATCAGTCGATATTAGGCACGAACGCTATCCAGCTTAATCCCATATTGACGTGTAATCCAACCGCGAACCTTGGGCCGCACCAGTTCATCAATGGGAATTGTTTTACGCTGCCAACCGTTCCTGGACAAAATGGACCAACGCTGCTGCCGCCCATCTACGGGCCTGCCTTTTTTGATTCGGATCTGGGCTTGTTTAAGAATTTCCAAATCAAGGAAAGCATGAAGGTACAGCTTCGTGTTCAGGCGTATAACTTCCTTAATCATCCTTTGTATTCGTTCCCGAATAGCAACAATCTGACTCTTCAATTCGCTCAGGCACCAAACGGGAGTATTTCGCAGACCAACTCAGACTTCGGCAAGACAACTTTCAAACAGGGAAATCGAATCGTAGAGATGGTTGTGAAGTTCTACTTTTAGCTTAGTGTGGAAGATTACGGCACGAATGAGCGCTTCAAGAGCGCCCGTCTTCGCAGCCGGAGCATATAATCACGGCAAGGCAGTGATGTTTCGTTTTGTGGCAATCGCAGTTTGTGCAGTCTGCCTAAGCGCACAAAGTGCCGAATCTCCCGAAGAGCTATATAAGACTGCGGTCGCCCTGCAACAGGCCGGCAAATTGGAGCAGGCGGCTACCGACTATCGTGAACTGCTCACGAAGTACCCGGGGATGGCTCCCGTGCGGTCCAATTTAGGGGCAGCGCTGGCAGGGCTCGGCAAATACGACGAGGCAATCATCGAATATAAGCAGGTGCTTGCAAACCGGAGTGCCAGCCAAGTCGATCTGAATCAGGTGCGGTTAAATTTGGCGCTGGCCTATTACAAGCAAGGCGAATACGCGCCAGCAATCCAAAGTCTTGAAAAGGTACACAAGGCAGTGCCTGAAAACATGCAAGCAGTTTTGCTGCTTTCCGATTGCTACCTGCGGGCCGGCGAGAACAAGCGCGTAATTGAGCTTCTGATGCCGCTCCAGAAACTGAACACGGACGGTGACGCCATTACTTATATGTTGGGAACCGCGTTAGTACGTGATGGGCAGATCGATAAGGGGCAACTGCTGATTGACCGGATTCTGAGGAATGGTGATTCAGCGGAGGCGCGGCTGCTCATAGGAACCACCAAGTTTTTCGTCAATGACTTCGCCGGCGCCCTGCCGGAGTTGCAAAAGGCTTTAGAGTTAAATCCGAATGTTCCGGATGGATACGCTTATTACGGGTTAGCTTTGCTCTCCAGTGGCGACCAGGAGGGTGCGCGAAAAGCGTTCGAGAAGGAACTAGCAAGCGATCCGAACAATTTCGATGCAAATCTGCGCATGGGCGTATTGCTCCGACAAGACGAGGATCAGGATGGGGCTCTGAAGTTTTTCAACCATGCTTTACAGTTACGTCCTGGCGACTTCGGAGTACGCTACCAAATTGCCTCGGTCGAATTGGCACAGGGCCGAGTGGAAGAAGCTCGGAAAGGGCTTGAGTCCATTTTGAAAGAAGCGCCCAGCTTCGTTGAGGCTCACGTGTCGCTGGCGACGATCTATTATCGGGAGAAACGGAAAGTTGATGGGGACAAGGAACGCGCTATCGTGGCGCGGTTGAATGCCGCTCAGCAAGCAAATCAGCCAGCCCAGAAAACAGCGCAATGAAGATGGTTGTTCTCGGAGTGCTATTTGCTTTTGGCACAGGAGCAGTGAGTTCGGCTCCACCTGAAGTGCGCGAGTGTGTCACTTGTCACCCAGCACAAGCAAAACCTCATCCGGCTACGTCTATGGCGCATGCTCTGGAGCCCGTTCAGCAAGCTGCCATTCTTCAAGACAACCAATCATTAACTTTTCAGAGTGGAAAGTACTCTTACCAGATTGAGCGTAGGAATGAGCAAAGCATTTACTCTGTGAGTGACGGCGTGGATAAACTTTCTGTTCCTATCTCCTGGGCGCTTGGACTCGGGACTGCCGGGCAGACCTATGTATTCGAGATCCAAGGTGAGCTTTATGAAAGTCGAGTAAGCTATTTTCGCGAGTTAAAGGGATTGGATTTGACTTTAGGTGCGGACGGGACACAGCCACGGACTCTTCAGGAAGCGGCCGGGCGCATCATCAGCCGGAGTGAGAAATTGCGCTGTTTTGGATGTCATTCGACTAATGCTGTTGAAGGCAAGCAATTGACAATCGAGAAAATGACGCCGGGTGTTCAATGCGAACGCTGCCATGGACCCACGGAGAATCATTTGGCGGGTTTAAGAAGCGGCAACGTGCAATTAGCGCAAATGAAGAGGCTGGGTAGCTTCACCACGGAGCAAACGTCAAACTTTTGCGGACAGTGTCATCGCACCTGGGAAGAGATCGCAGCAGGAGGGCTTCATGGGGTTGTAAACGTGCGCTTCCAACCCTATGGATTAACGAATAGCAGATGCTACGACACCGAAGACAAGCGCATCAGTTGCGTGGCCTGTCACAATCCGCATGACGAGATAAGCCGCAAGGACATTGACTACGATACGAAATGTCAGGCATGTCATTCGAGAACGGGAAAAAACGCGGTAAAGATTTGCAGAGTGGCTAAAGAGGATTGCGTAAGCTGCCACATGCCGAAACTGGAACTGCCGGGCTCACATCACAAGTTCACAGACCATGACATCCGCATTGTGAGGGCAAGTGCAAAGTCGGTGGAATAGTGCCGTGCTTATTCTGCTCACGGTTGGCACCGGCGTTCTCTGGTCGCAAACAAACGAAGCAGCCGCGCGTTTTCAGCATGCTATGGAGCTGCAACAAACGCAGGATTGGGTTGGAGCCGCCGCAGCTTATCGCGATTTCCTCATTACGAATCCAAACGAAGTTGGTGCGCACGCGAATCTCGGAGTGGTGCTGGCGAAACTCGGGCGCTACGACGAAGCGATTGCAGAATACGATAAAGCGGAAACTCTCGATCCTAACGATCCGCGTATCGAGTTGAATATCGCGCTGGCGTATTCGAAAAGCGGCCGTTTGTCCCAAGCTAAAGAAAAGCTCGACCCGCTTCATGTAACGAATCCTCAGGACAATCAGGTTACTTTGCTGCTTGCCGATACATGTTTGCAATTGGGTCAGTATCAAGATGTCATTAATCTGCTCAAACCCCTTGATGATGGCGGAAATATGGCTGTCACTTACATGCTGGGGACGGCGTTTATGCGCAGCAAACGCATAGATGAAGGGCAGGTGGTACTGAACCGGATTCTAAGTCGTGGCGACAGTGCAGAGGCACGATTCCTGTTAGGCACCAGCATGTTCGAGTCAGGTGATTATCCAGCAGCGGTAAAGCAACTTGCCAGCGCGGCGGAGTTAAATCCGAATCTGCCAGAGCTGCAATCCTTTTATGGACAGGCTCTGCTCTTTACCGGCGACCCAGACGGCGCCTCACAAGCATTCGAGAAGGCGCTGGCAAGTAACGGAAATGATTACCGCGCCAATCTTGGATTGGGTGAGATTCTGGCCCAAAGGAAACGATATAAAGAGAGTTTGCCTGTGTTAGAGCGAGCTGCTTTGCTGCGGCCGCAATCGCCGGAAGCTCTTGAGTTTTTAGGCCATGTCTTGCTGGGCCTTAATCAGGTGCAGGAGGCCCGCTTGAAGTTGGAAGCTTCCAAACAGGGAGGCGGGAGTTCACGTCAGCTGCATGAGGATCTAGGCCAGGTGTATGCTCGCCTGGGCCTCTCAGCAGAAGCAGCTAGGGAGAACAAAGCGAGTGTGCAAGCTCAGATCACACCGCCCGGCGAAAGCGGACCAAGGTTAAACGACTTAGCCCCCGACTTCTCGCTAGCGTCACTAAATGGTGATAAGAAGGTGAGTCTGAACGATTTCAAAGGGAAAACGCCGGTGGTGCTGGTGTTTGGAAGTTATTCGTGTCCGAACCTCCGAGCCTCTTCAGCGGTGCTGGAAAATCTTTACTCGAGGTACGGACAAAGAGTTCCCTTTTTATTCGTTTATATTCGAGAAGCGCATACTGGGCAGAGTTGGGAAAGTACGCGCAATGTCAGGGAGGGAGTCGCTGTCTCCGGGGCCGTCACGTTAGCTCAGAAACAGGAACATGCCGCAATGTGCAGCCGGAAGCTGCATCTGGATTTCCCCGCAGCGGTAGACGGTTTAGACGGTGCAGTTGAAACCGCTTACGCGGCGTGGCCCAGCCGCGCCGTTATTCTCGGAATGGACGGGCGATTGGTTTACAGCACTCGATTAACCGAACTCGATTTTCGGGCTGATGAAATGGAATCGTACCTGAAGCGCGTTTCGGTGTCAGTGAGGTCGCGCTAACAATTGAAGATCACCAGAAGACACCTTCTGCTGGGCGGGGCGATGCTAGGTGTGACGCCTTGGCGGCTCGGGTATTCGCAGGCGACGGAACCGTTGTTTGTTGAGATTCCGCCCTCTAACAGCGGAATCGATTGGGTCCATGATAACGCGATGTCAGCCAATCGGTACTTGCCGGAGACCCTGGGTCCGGGCTGTGCTTTCCTTGATTTCGATAACGATGGGTGGATGGACATCTACCTGGTAAACAGCGGTCCGTGCGATTTCTGGAAGCCGACAAAACCTGTACGGAACGCACTCTACAAGAACAACCGAGACGGTACCTTCACGGACGTGACGGAGAAAGCCGGCGTGGCAGGCAGAACCTTCGGCATGGGCGTGGCTGTCGGTGACTACGATAACGATGGCTGGCCCGACATTTTTGTCACTGCGTATGGGCGATGTACGCTTTACAAAAACAATCACGATGGCACGTTCACGGATGTCACCGACAAGTCTGGGCTGGCGACCCCTGGCTGGACGACGAGCGCGGTCTGGTTCGACTATGACAACGACGGAAGACTCGATCTGTTTGTATGCAGCTTTGTCGATTACAGCTCGACGCATAAATTCGAGTGTGGAGACAACAAGCTAGGGCGGCATTACTATTGCATCCCGCGAATCTTCAAAGGAACGGCCAGCTTTCTTTATCACAACAACGGTGATGGCACTTTTACCGGAGTAAGCAGCGGGACCGACATTGCTAAATCCAAAGGCAAGGGCCTGGGCGTAGTCGCGACCGATATTAATAACGACGGCCGGATGGACTTGTTCGTCGCCAACGACACCGTTCAGAACTTCCTGTTCGCAAATCGGGGTCCCGATAAAAGCGGAAAGTGGCAGTTCGAAGAGATTGCTTTACAGGCAGAGGTAGGTTTCAGCGAAAATGGGCAGGCCCGTTCAGGGATGGGTGTGGATGCCGCTGATTTGAACAACGATGGGTGGCAAGATCTTTTCGTCGCGAATGTCGATCAGGAGATGTACTCTGTTTATCAAAACACGAGAAACGAGACTTTCCGTGATTCCGCACGTGCTAACAACGTGGCACAGGCAACTCGCCTGATGAGCGGCTGGGGTCTGAAGTACTTTGATTACGACAACGATGGAGCTGTGGACCTGATCCTGGCGAATGGACATCCTGACGACATGATCGATGAATATTCGAAGCAGGTTCACTACAAAGAACCGCTGCTCCTTTTTCATCAGGAAGCAGATGGCAAGCTGATTAACGTGAGCGCGGCTGGTGGGCCCGTTTTTCAAAAGTCCTTTCCAGCTCGCGGGTTAGCGGTGGGCGACTACAACAATGATGGCGCGTTGGATGTCCTGATAGCCAACAATGGAGGCGCTCCGGTGCTACTACGGAACAACGCGTCAAAAGGCCATAACTGGCTGGGTATCCGGCTGGAAGGCGTTGCGTGCAACCGTGATGCGATTGGCACCAAGATTACTTGGATGGTTGGGGACAAAACGATACGACGTTTGAAAAACAGCGGCGGCAGTTATCTATCCACGCATGATCCGCGTGAAATCTTAGGAGTTGGTTCGGCTGTGAAAATCGACGAGTTGACGATTCAATGGGCACCGCCTAGTAAGTGCATCCAGAAGTTCACGGACCTGGACGTGAATCGGTACATTCACATTGTGGAAGGAAGGGGAATCGTCTGATGCATCGGGACGTTTCGATACCCTTTCTTAGTGGAACTCAGGCTAACTACAGCTCGTGATCGAAGCGATTTCCGCTCCGCCCAGTTGAGCAGTTGGGTGAAGCTAAAACAGAGTTGAGCCGTTCGACATGAAGCTTCGAGGAGCATCGCCTGAAGATGCCAGCGCTGTCTGCCGCTTGCTGGCAGGCGACACTGAGCTTGCGTTAGCGACGGCTTCGATCCCGATCCCTTACACGATCGAAGACGCGCGCTCTTTTCTAGAGATTGTGGATCCTTCGCTGACCTTCGCGATTGAAGTGAAAGGCGAACTTGTCGGGATGATCGGTATGATCGTCGAAGGCGAAACGGTTGAGGTGGGGTATTGGATTGGCCGTGTGTTCTGGGGAAGGGGTTACGCCACGAGTGCTCTTCAATTGCTGATGGAAGAAGCGCGGAAGCGAAAGATCAGCCGTCTGGCTGCTGAGGTGTTTCCGGACAATGCTCGTTCGAAACGCGTACTTGAAAAGAATGGCTTTGTGCTGGGTGGGGAAACGGAGAGAAATCTGCCGATGCGGGGTGGGTTAAGGCGATTACTGCATTTTGAGTGTGGGCTGTGAGGGTGGTAACCGGTCAGCGTTTGTCGTCTATTTTGAGACGAAAGTGGTTCAGAGCTGATTGAAAGTCCGGGTCGGACAAC
>CAXTMN010000181.1:0-6844 GCA_964245395.1 uncultured Bryobacteraceae bacterium | reverse complement strand
CTGGACAATCACGATAAACTCAGCGAATGCTGCTAAAGCAGTCTTCTCCAGTTCACCCTTTTGTGCGGCGATGGCTGGATCGTTAAAAAGCAACCTATAGCGTGCCGGATGTTTTACGCTGAAGTCGACCACGATGTTGAGCGCTTTCATCAATTTCGCGGATGGCTTTATGGAACTCTGACGGACCGCTTTGAAAGCTTTCGTCAGCATCACGAAATCGGCCGTGGCGACCGCAGCCAACAACGCATCGCGACTCTTGAAATGCTTGTAGGGAGCATTGTGAGATATCCCGGAGGCATGGCCGACCGCGCGTAGCGTTACGGCGTCCTCGCCACCGGAATCGAGCAGCGCGGTCGCAGCAAGAATCAGTTTCTTGTCCGTCGTCACCGCAGCTGAGTTGACTCTTCGCTTGGCTGCAACCGGACGAGCGTCTTGGAGTCGTTCCATAGTTTGGCTGCTCGCTGTTCGTCATAGGACATTTTAGAGGAGCGGGTCTCGTTCAATGCGCCATCGTTCGACTGGAGATACTTGCCGGACGCGTTTGCGTAAATGGGATCGGCTGCAATTTGCGCGAGGGAGGCACCGGAGAAGCTGACAGATCCTTGCGTTACGCCAATGCGCTTCATCAGGCCTTTCATCAGGGAAGTTTTCGCAAGCCACTGCACGGGTTTGGGCATCGTTCTCAACAGTCCAGTCTCAGGGATGGATCCTGGGTCGAACGCAATCGATGCGATCGAGCTGCCAGCGCGACGTAACTTGCGGTGTAGTTCATACGCATACAGCATGGTGCAGAGCTTTGAGGTGGAGTAGCGTATCCCAGCAGAAAGTGGTTTCTTGCCATCTTTTCCATCGTTAGCAAGAGCAATCGCGTCCGGCTCAACCACTTTGCCAACCATCTTTCCGTCGGTTGTATCGGGATCATGCGTTCCACTTGCGGTAAACACGATGCGTCCGCCTTGGGCCACATGATTAACAAGCAGCTCGATCAGCAGGAAATGTCCGAGACAGTTGGTTGCAAAGGTCGTTTCATAACCATCGGGGCTGTAGGTTGTCGGCCCATTATGTCTGCCGCCGGCATTGCAAAGGAGCGCTTTTAACGAGGCCACCTTGCCGCTGTCGAGCAGAGCTCGGAACTCCGCGGCGGCCTCTCTGACCGACGCCAGGGAGGAGGTATCCAGCTTCAGCGTCGTGACCCTTACGCCGTAGCTCGTCCGGAGGTGCTGTGCAGCGGGCTTCATCCGTTCTACGCTCCGTCCGGCAAGGACTAGATCGCAGCGCGAACGAGACGCCAGTTGCTTTGCACATTCGAAGCCGATACCTGCATGACCGCCGGTAATGAGAACTGTGGGCATCTTGAACCTCCCTAAGGTTGACAATGTCAACTATAGCAAAGAAGTGTACATTGTCAACCGAAGCGGGAGTCGCCCTTGAAGTCACCATGCAGCAGCACAAAACTTAGCGCTTGTACCCGCATCGGTCTAGTAGACGCACATCTCGACTCGGACTACATTGCCGTAAAGTCGGCATGTCAGACAGTGGTTTGACCTAGCCTAGGGGGTGATCGGCTTGGGTGAATTGTCCTTGGTGTCAGGCGAGATCTATTCCTTGTTCACCCGGAACCATCGGCTATTCGGGGGAAGTCGCGAGTGTCAAGGCCGGTTTAGTTTTTTCATCAGCCAGGCCCGGGCCATTCGCCAATCCCTGGTGATTGTTTCCGGGGAAACGTTAAGCACAGTCGCGCTCTCGGCGACGCTCAATCCACCGAAGTAGCGCAGTTCGACGACACGGGCCTTGCGCGGGTCGAAGGTCATCAGATCATTCAGTTCGTCGTTCAAGGCAATCAACTGTTGGTCCCGGTGACTGGTCAAGTCCGGCAGTTCGTCGAGGTCGATGCGGTCCCGGTCACCACCGCGTTTCAGGGCGGAACGCGCGCGCGCGGCGTCGACGAGGATGCGCCGCATCAACTGAGCGCAAATGGCAAAAAAGTGGGCCCGGCCCTCCCCGTGGACGTTCTGAACAGCGATCAGCCGCAGGTATACCTCATGAACGAGCGCAGTTGTTTGTAGGGTGTTTCCCGCCCGCTCGTTCTGCAGGTGATGGGCGGCCATACGTCGCAGCTCCTGATAGACGCGGGGAGTGAGCGCTCTGAGCGCTTCCGGATCTCCCTGCGCCCAGGCATGAAGGAGGTCAGTGGTTTCGGGAGCTTGGGAATGCAAGAGAACTGCGAACGATGATAACTCGAAAAATCTGAGATTCCGTGACGGTTCTGCGAGCCGGTTTGCGCCTGTAGAGCCGTAGAGGGTTTCTGGGAAGTCGATCGAGGAGCCCTCGATTCCAATCTGCAGGTAGGATTAGGAACCTTTCCTCCACTAAACGAAAAGCGCCCTTTGATCGGAGCTACTTCGAGAAAACCCTGCCGATTGACTGCTCAAACGTTTATGATCATCACGACTTTGTGGGCCGACAACAGCGAGCTCGACAACGACGAGGGTCGGAGTTTCTTGGAGGCGGCGACACGATTAGGATGGAGGGCATATCATCGTTCGCGTCACGGCGCGGCTTCTGTCCTGTATTGGCGCGCAAGGGGACGCATTCCCTTCTCAGGCGAGGTGGTGCACCAGTAGCGTGCCGGGACTGTCGTACATGAACCCAAGCAACTTAGAAGACAGTATTATCTGAGGTGGGCTCGACCCTATGATCATCCGTTCGGAACAACTAGATGCTTTCACCGGTTTTCTTGACAAAGCTTTTCAGGAGCGGGTTGCAGCATACTTACGCCGAAATCTGCCGGAGCACACAGCAGGCCTTGATGATGAGGAACTCTACAAACGAGTTGATGTTTGGCGGGCTCGTGCGGGACGGTTTGGTGTCACGACGCAACGCGCGATCGCGAAGTGGTGCTTTCTCGCAATGGTGACGAGCGAGACGTTTGATGAAGAACCGAAACTGCACGAATACCTTACAGACGCGACACCTGATCCGACGACGAAAATCAACACACTCATGGATGCTCTGTACATCAGGGTGCGGCAGTCGGAGATAACAGGAGGCAAGTGAATGGCAACGCTGGCACCCGCGGCCCCGCTGCTTGCTGGAGGGCCACCGGGATGGGTTCTTTACGGGTTACTCGCTGTGGCTTCGGTGGCAGTGGGGGCGGCTCTTATTAGTGAGGCAGACAAGGACGCAGACACTACTTTCGACGATGTTGACCGGACTTTTGTCGAGCACTGCAGGCCGGAGACGTATGCACCACCTGACTCAGTGGCTCCTCCGGTACCAAAAATTGATGACCCGCCGAAGCGACCCACCTGTGCAATGGAGCACGCGGAGCTTGTATTGTGCGATATCCTTCCGCCAGGTATTTATAGATATCCATCCATACAGGCCGCTTTTCAGGCCATCCGTGCGAGCCTCAAAAATAAGGGAAAGAATCTTAAACTCGAGAAAGAACGGCCTACTACGAGTGGCCCCTGCCAGGGCCAGGGAACCCATACAGGAGTGCGTTTGGATGGAGAGTACTACATGTCTATCGTTTGTTGCCCCTGTTGCACCGATACCGCAACTGGTCCACAAAAATCGGAACTATGTGGAACCGTGTAATGTCGCGGAGACGAAGCTGAAATGTCAAGACGAAGTGATTGGTTATCGGATTTTTCAACAGCAATCGCTGAACGGCGTTGGAGAGCATGTCCAGAGCTGCTCTACCGAGTGCTGTATGGTGCTCCAGCCATGGACTTGCTGCAGATTACTGCCGAGGCCGTCCGGCACTATTTGCCCTTTTTCGAAAGCCGGTGGCCTGCCGTGAAGTGGCCCCGAAACATCATCTATAATCCGCGGGGTTGGATACAACAATTCGGACGCGCTTTACCTGATGAACCAGAATTCGAATTGATCAGTGACGCAAGATTTAAATTCAGCCTCGATGCGATCTTGTTGGCGTGGAGCCACCCGACAGAACTTAGCATACTCACCTCTTCTTGTGTGTGTGGCATACGAGAAGCGCTCAGTGCAACCGTGCAGGAGAGCACCGGCCCAAAAGATTTAGACGAGGACGCGGCCGCAACAAAAAATAGGAAATCTGCCCCGGATCCGGAATCCCCAATCGAATTAGCGCGCAGCCAGGAGTGGCAGAGTGTTCTTGATGCAATAATCGCACGTAATATTCGCGAACACTTGGATGTGCAATCAACGGAAGTACTTGAGGCTGACCTAGCGCAATGGGAAAGCCACGAGATGCTGCTCATCGTTCCTGGGCCTGAGCTTCAGGACATCGGCGATACCGTTTAGCTGAACATAGCATCCTGCATGCCGTTTCGGGAGCTTGGGAATGCAAGAGAACTGCGAACGATGATAACTCGAAAAATCTGAGATTCCGTGACGGTTCTGTCAGGCGGTTTGCGCCTGTAGAGCGGAAGGAGAGTTCCACGGGCAGTCAGTCAAGGAGCTCCCGGTTCCCAATTTATTTACGAGAAGGAAGAAAGTATATGAGACGCAACCCCGATTTTCGGGCAGGAGTGCGGCGGGCACTCTCACCAGTATTGGTCACCGCTTTGTTCTTTACCGCGGCGGAACTTAGCGCGCAGAACGCAGTCACGGATTGGAACACCATCGCCTCCACAACCATCGTGAAAAACGGGGGGAAGAGCCCAGGCTCGTCGGCAGTCTGGTTTGCCTACTCAAGCCTCGCCGTCTACGATGCAATTAACGCGATTACTGGCCAGTATCGACCGTTCTACTACACAAGCGAAGGACCGCCGCACGCGTCGATCGAGGCGGCAGCAGCGGCAGCCGCTCATCGCGTTCTGGTCAACTACTTTCCTTCGCAACAGTCCGCTCTGGATGCGCAGTTGGCCACTTCGCTGGCGGGCATTGCTGACAATAAGGCCAAGGACAAAGGCGTGGCCGTTGGGGAAGCTGCGGCGATGGCTGTGATTAGCGCTCGCACCGACGATGGTCTGGAGGCAGACGTGCCCTATGTTCCCGGATCGGGCCCGGGTGCGTGGATTCCCACACCTCCCGCCTTCGCCGCGCCGGTGACGCCGTGGTTAGGTGCGATGCGTCCGTTCGCGATGAAGACCGCAAGCGAGTTCCTGCCAGACGGGCCACCCTCGCTGAGCAGTGAAACGTGGATGAGGGACTACAATCTTACCCGTTTGTATGGAGACGTGAACAGTACCGTCCGGTCGGCGAACGAATCGGAGATCGGTATTTTCTGGACCGAGCACACCGGCCAGCAGTATGCGCGTGCCTTTAACTATCTTGTCAGTACCTATCATCTGGACACGGCGGAGTCGGCAAGGATGATGGCGATGCTTTGGACCGGTTATGCTGACGCGGCCATTGGGTGCTTTAACGCGAAATACAAGTATGGTTTCTGGCGACCGGTAACGGCCATTCCGGCGGGCGGCGGAAACTCCCAGCTGGCCGCGGACCCGTCATGGTTGCCGCTGGGCATTACGCCGGCTCACCCTGAGTACCCGGCTGCACACGGCTGTATCACCGGGGCTGTGGCGCCTCTTATTGCTGACTATTTCGGCAGGACGACAGTACACGTGATCGTCGACAGCATGGTGTTTCCGGACTCGGTGCATCAGCACGTTTTCGAGGATACGCGCGACCTGATGGACGAAGTTTTCTGGGCGCGGATCTATGCTGGCTTCCATTACTACCATTCCCTTGAGGTTGGGCGTGGGCTGGGAGGCAGCGTTGCCAGTGAGGTCAACGGACAGCATTTTCGTCCGCGGCACTCGGAGCGCTAAGTAACTTCTCGTAGAGCCGCGCTGCTGGCGCAGATCGCTGATTACGGCAATCGAGGAAACAGCGCGGGACAAAGTTGGCTCAATGCTTTGCGGGCAGATCGATCAACACCAGGCCGGAAATCTCGCGTGAGCGATCAAAGACGATTTGTTTACCGTCGGGTGTGATGTCAAAGGTGCGCATGGTTGCGGGATTAGTCAAGCGGGTCAGCGGCCGGGACTTCATGGTCTGCAGATCGAGCAGCCAGAAATCCTGTTTGCCGCTGGTGCCCTGCATATAAACGATCCCCTTTCCGTCCGGCAGGAAGCGGGCGCGCTCGCCCTCGCGACGCACGGTTATGGGAGGAATTTCCACGCGCATTCCGTCCGGCCGGATGCCGAGCAAGGGCATATGGGTATACATGTTTGTCCCCCCATACACGATTAAGTTGCCGTCCGGCGACCAAATAGGATCTAGCGCATTTCCTGAGGTCAAGCGTACAGGCAGACCGTGATCGACGGGAATTTTGAAGAGGCCTGGACCCGCCCTGTCGACGCCCGCTGCCACAATCCACTTACCGTCCGGCGACCAGGAGGCTGTGCCCCGGATGTCGACAGCGACAGCAAGAGGGCGGAGCTGCCTGCCATTGACTGCGAGTAGATGCAACAGCATCTTGCCGCTTCTCCGCAGCGCGATAGCGACACTTTGCCCATTCGGTGAGACGGCCGGGGGCGATTGCAGCGCGCCCTCGGCACCCTTCCAGATTTCGACGGCCTGACCGTTCCGGTAGCTCCACAAGCCATCTGCTCCTCCACGGGACGAAAGATAGAACAAGCATGCGCCCCCAAAGCGGGGCATGAGTGCACGCGCCGTCGGGAGATGGAAGGACCTGACCTGGCGCTCGCCGGCGGGACGATCAAGAATGGGCACGCTCCAGAGATTGACCTGAGAGCTTATCAGGCTAGCCACCAACCGGCGTCCATCCGCACTAGCGGCGACAGACGAGTACTGCTCTACACCCAAGCTCACACGCCGTGAGATGCGGGTTCCGATATCCAGAGACCACAGCCAGGGACCTGCGCCGTTTTCGTCGTGGGCTGTATAGAGA
>CAXTMN010000180.1:0-6901 GCA_964245395.1 uncultured Bryobacteraceae bacterium | reverse complement strand
ACCGCATGATCTGTCCGATCTCGTCGTCCATGATGAAGCGCTCATCGATCAATTCGTGTTCGCGGTCATCTCCCTGTGTAGCCGTGTCCGCCTCCAGCATCAGAGTCAGGGGCTGATACACATACTGCGGGAGGATCATGAATTCCAACACAATGATGGACAACACGTAAATAGTCCCAAGGACGGCAAACAAACTGATCTGCGCTCGCCGAAGTGTCGCTTCGTAGACACCAGCTTGAAAATCGACTCGCGCATAAGAGCCTCTCCTTGCTCCTGTGCGGATCATCGTGTCTCGATTCAGGCGCCACGACGATTCAGGATGCTGGTCAAGAAACGAACGGACCGCTTGCGGCAACCGGAGGTCGTTTGCGGAACCTTCCTGGAGATGATAAATAGTTTGCTTATCGTTCGGGTGCGGTCCGTTATAGGCGAGCGCAGAAGAGAACATTTCGGACACCATCAAAAATTCCCGTTCGCGTGCTGCTGCGATCTGACGAGAGAAAACAGGGATAACCGAACCGTACACCGCGACTGCGAGCACGAGGAAGAACAGATTGTGCAGGATTACTAGCTTTTGACGAACCTTCAACGCTCCAAAGGCGCGAAAGAATGAATTGGGTGGTCTTACAGGTTTAGAATTGCTGAGGCGCAAGTTCCGCTCGGCTGTCAAGTTCCTGCTCCTTATACTGCAGCTGGTAGAGCTTCCAATAAATTCCTCGTTGAGACAAGAGTTGCTGGTGTGTTCCGATCTCACGGAGTTGTGTCTTGTGCATGACTATGATTCGGTCCGCCCTCTGGATCGTAGAGAGGCGATGCGCGATCACCAACGAAGTACGGTTGGAAACCAGTCGCGCAAGAGCTTCGCGCACACGCAATTCTGTCTCGGTGTCGACGCTAGAGGTGGCTTCGTCCAGAATCAGAATTCGCGGATCATGCGCGAGCGCCCGTGCAAAACTGATCAATTGCTTTTGTCCTGTCGAAAAGCCGTTTCCACGCTCTCTGACGGGGGTGTTGAAGCCGTCGGGTAACTCGCCGATGAAGTCCAGCAGGTTGACTTGCTGAGCCGCGTCTCGTACTTCGGTCGGGCCAATGCCCGACGTACCCAAACGGATGTTGCTGTCAATAGTTCCAGTGAAAAGATAGGGATCTTGCAGAACCACGCCAAACTGCTTGCGAAGACTGACGAGATCAAACCGTCGCACATCGACCCCGCCGATGCAAATACTTCCCCGCTGGACGTCGTAAAAACGAAGCAGAAGATTCGTCAATGTCGTTTTGCCTGCGCCCGTATGTCCGACGATTGCAACAGTTTCGCCCGGTTCGATGCGGAAGCTTACGTCACGCAACACCCAGTCCTGATCGTTGTAAGCAAACCAGACATGGTCAAATTCAATAGACAAACGCCCGTCCGGCACTGGAATCGTCTGCTCGGGAGACACAATGGCGGCCTCGGTATCCAGGAGTTCGAAGACCCGCTCGGATGCCGCCATGGCTCCTTGTAGGATATTGTATTTTTCGCTCAGGTCTTGAATTGGACGAAAAAACCGGAGGCCGTACTGAAAAAAGGCGACGAGAACACCCAAGGTCAGTGCACCTTGGCGAATTCGAAAGCCGCCATAGGCAAGCAGTAGAGCCAATGCAAGCATTCCGAGGAATTCAACCGTCGGGTAGAACCAGCCGTAAGCGGTTATGGAGTCCTTGAAAGCAACCATGTGGTCGCGGTTGATGACCTCGAACTCGCCCTTGCTTCGTTTCTCCCGGTTAAAAAGTTGCAGAACGACTATACCGGCGATGTGCTCTTGCAGATAAGAGTTGATCTTGGCGATAGCCACGCGAATCCGGCGATAGCTTTGGGCCGCCGTCCGCCTGAACTGAACGGTAACGAGCACTACAAAGGGCATTACAGCCAACATGAGTCCGGTCATGCCGGGACTCAACCGCGCCATGGCTAGAAGCACAAGAATCAGCATCAGAATGTCGCCGACCAGCGTCACTAACCCGGATGAGAACAGGTCGTTAAGCACGTCAACGTCGGTTGTAACCCGAGTCACTAGCCGGCCCACGGGATTCTTGTCAAAATAGGTAACGTCGAGAGTCTGCAGATGCATCATCAGCTGCTTGCGCAGATCGAACATAGCCTTCTGGCCCGTCCACTGCATCAGGTACGTCTGGCCGAAATCGAAGACTAAACCAAGTGTAACCACCACAAGGTAAATGCCTGCAATCTGCGAGAGGCCCGTTAGAGCGTCTCGCGATAGCCAGCCTTCGAGGAAGGGTACATGCTGGAGAACTTGGGTCGGTACTAGATAGCGATCGACTGCGAGCTTTGTGAGAAGCGGTCCGATAATCTGAAGAGTCGAGTCTACGAGCAACAGGAATAACGAGATGACTACGATAGCTTTATAAGGCTTCATGTAGAACAGAAGCCGGCGCATGAGCCGTGAATCGTAAGCTTTGCCTAATACTTCTTCTTCCAATTGCGAACAAACCTTTCCATCTCGAGCTTTAATCTGCGCTACAAAGAGAGCAAATATTAGGCTAACTCAGCCGCTGCTCTGGCAGTGGAACACAGATGCTTATTGACGGACTTGTACTGATTGACAAACCAAAGGGCTGCACGAGCCACGACGTCGTAAATCGTTGGCGGCGACTCGCAAACACTAAACGAGTCGGACATCTCGGCACTCTCGATCCCATGGCCACCGGGCTCCTTGTTCTGATTAGTGGGCGAGCTACAAGGCTCGCTCAGTTTTTTGGAAAGGAACAGAAGACTTATATAGCGGAAGTAACCTTTGGCTTGATCTCGGACACATACGATGCGGAAGGGTTTGTTGAAAGCACCGGAGTTCCGCCACCTGAAACTCCTGGCAAAGTTCTCGACGCACTGGAAGAATTTACGGGAACGTTCATGCAAAAGCCGCCTCCATTTTCGGCTAAGAAGATTAAGGGGGTGCCTGCATACAAGATGGCTCGGGCCAGCTTACCGGTCGATTTGGCGCCTGTAGAAATGTCCATTTCCGAGTTGACCCTGAGAATGATTACGCCAGAGCGAATAGAGCTTACAGTGACGTCCTCCGCAGGAACGTATATCCGCAGTCTCGCTCATGACCTGGGCCAGCGCCTTGGCTGTGGAGCCATACTCAGCAGTCTACGTCGCACAAAGGTCGGACAATATAACCTGACGGAGGCAAGAACACTGGACGAGCTTGGAGAGTTGGCAGGCGTCGACCGGTTAGCAGAAGCCCTGATCCCGATTGGCCGGATGCTCACGCATTTCCCAGGGGAGCACTTTTCAAACGGTTCCGAAGCCATGATCCGTCAGGGACGAGACTTCAGAACATCCCCGTTTGTGATCGCCTGCGGCGTCCCTTTCGTGCGCGCCCTTTCACGTTCAGGTGACCTGATCGCCATCGGCGAGTTGCGGATGCCAAACCTTTACCATCCAACTACGGTTATTTAAGACTCTGCAAGTTACGCCGCCGTTTCGCCCAACCGGATTTCTCAACCTGGTGAGCACGGCCAAGCGCCAAGGCATCCGATTCCACGTTCTTGGTGATGGTGGACCCGGCGCCTACGTATGCGCCCTCGGCGACTTCCAAAGGAGCGACAAGGGTTGAGTTGCTCCCGATAAACGCGCCGTCACTGATCAGTGTTCGATGCTTTTTTTCCCCGTCATAATTACAAGTGATCGTTCCGGCCCCGACATTTACTTTCGACCCGATCAGAGCGTCGCCTAGATAGGCGAGATGACCCGCCTTCGAGCCTCGGCCCAAGTTCGCGTTTTTCAGCTCGACGAAATTTCCAATGTGGGATTCCGGACCGGCTTCCGCCCGCATCCTCAAGCGCGAGAATGGACCAACATGCGCACCGGACTGTATCTTGGAATTGTCAGCCACTACGTAGGGAAGTATGGTGGCATTGTCGGCTATCTCGCAGTCGCGCAGAATCGATCCCGATCCAATCCGGCAATTTGCACCGACCCGTGTTGTGCCCCGCAGTTGGACGTTCGGCTCGATATAGGAATCGGTTCCGACTGTGACATCCGCATCAATCAGGATAGTTTCCGGAAATTCCATCGTGACACCGGAGAGCATCAAATCTTTCGCCTTCCTTAGCCTCAGAATCCGGTCAGCTAGGGAGAGTTCGGCGCGGGTATTGATACCGAGCAATTCAGTTTCGTCACGAACCACAGATGGAATCACTGGGAATCCGTGACGGGTCAAGATCTCAACTATGTCTGTCAGGTAGTATTCTTTGGCGGCATTCTCAGGCCTGATCTCGCCGACATGAGCCCAGAAATGGGCTGCATCGAAGCAGTAGAGCCCCGGATTCACTTCGCGAATTTCCATTTGCGCTGGGGTTGCTGATTTTTGTTCGATGATGGACGAAACCATGCCTTGATCGTCCCGGACGATTCTTCCATACCCGGTCGGGTCTTGGAGTTCGGTGGTGACGATACTTCCCCCGGGGGCTTGAAAGCTGCGGATAAGAAGAGCTTCGAGCGTTTCCGGCCTTACCAGCGGGCCATCACCGTTCAGGATAATCAGCCGTCCCTCTTCGGTCGTCACCGCCTGGCGCGCACACAGAACAGCGTGCCCGGTTCCCTTCTGCTCAAGTTGTTCTGCGAACCGTACACTGCTGAGCTTCACACTCTCTCGAACCTGAACGGCTTGGTGTCCCACAACGGCTATGATGCGCTCCGGCGGTGCAATCCGGCTTGCCGCCCGAAGGACATTGTTTAGAAGCGTATCTCCTCCGGCCTCATGGAGAACCTTAGCCTTGTTCGACCTCATGCGAGTGCCCAAGCCTGCGGCCAGGACTATCACTGTCACGTTTTCTTTCATCAGCTTTTTGTTTGCTTCGTTCGTAAGAGCTCTTTCCGCAACCGGTGTGCGCGGGCTCGTGTTGCCAGATCTAAGACAACGTTTGCTAGTGCTTCGGGACTGTGCCGCACTTTATGGAGCCCTGTCGGTACATCACCTACCAGGTCTGCTGTGACCACTTTTACTCCCATTTGTTCGAGAACTCCGAAATCGTTCTTGACGGGTTTTACAAGAGCTCGTGCGTATTTGCGCTGAAGAGAAGGGGGTATAACGCCCGAGTTCAGGACGACACAATCGATCAGGTTGCCCTTGGCATGCTTGTAGATCGCCTCCAGGTGTTGGGAAGCGGTGAAATTGATCGTCTCTCCGGGCTGCCACATCAGATTTACGAAATACACCTTCAGAGCGGGGGCAGTCTGAATTGCGTTCGCGATCCCGTTCACTAGAATATTGGGGATCACACTCGTATACAATGATCCGGGACCAAAGGTGATCAGATCTGCCCGGCTAATTGCCTCGAGCGTCTCAGGAAGCGGTTTGCATCGACCGGGTTGCAGGCGTACTTCCGAAATCGATCGACGGCTTTTGCTGATCTTACTTTCGCCTCTAATCACCGAGCCGTCGTCCAGAACTGCCTCTAGTGAAACATTGGCCGACGTCGCAGGAAAGATATGGCCACGGATGGCGAGAATCTCCGAAGAGAGTTTGACAGCATCAGCAAAATCGCCGGTAATCTGATGCATTGCAGTAAGAAACAGATTCCCGAAGCTATGACCTTTCAAGCCCCGCCCGCTGGCAAACCGGTACTTGAAAAGTTGGGACATCAAATCGGTGTCTTCGGAAAGCGCCGTCATGCAGTTCCGAATGTCTCCAGGCGGAAGAATGTCGAAGTCCCGGCGCAACCGACCCGAGCTGCCACCATCATCGGTGACAGTGACCACAGCAGTAATCTCAACGCCAGGTTTTACGGAGCGGACCTGTTTTTGAGCTCCGGCCGCATATTTTTTGAGCCCCGAAAGTAGAGTTGAAAGGCCTGTTCCGCCTCCAATAGCGACAACGCGCAAAGGCTGCTTCAATCCGCCGCTCTCCGCAGGCAAGGCGCGGGTCAGCTTAGGCATAGCTAAATAATTTCAGGATGCCACGAACCAAATTGACAACCGGCGGAGATTCGCAAGGAAACACGAAGGGCGTAGCCCGTTAACGGCGCTTTCTAGGCTTCTCTTCTTCGTCTTCATAAACCGGAACAGTATCCAAATCTTCGGCCTCGAAAACATGACCGCAATCCAGGCACCGTACATAATCTATACCGTCGCGACGGTATAGAAATTCGGTTCGCTCGTGCTGACAGCTCTGCATAGCGAAATAAACCCTATTGTAAGCGCATACTCCGCCCGGAATCTCTTGCTCCGGCGAGAAATAAACAGCTGACCCACTCGATCCGCCAAGACACAGTGGCAGCCAGCTCAAACGTAACCACGCCGGAGACCTCTTCATTGTGAGCGATCCCCGGCCCCAAAACAAGGGAGCCGAACCTATGAAAGACCCGCTGCAACAGATTGCAGCGCTGCTACCGCAGCTCAGTCATGCCGAGTTGCGAGTGCTCATCGTGCTGACAGCCACCGCCAGACGATCCACCCGCGAACTTGCCGCGCTCGCCGGCCTCGCCCGCGGCAACGCCAAAGCTGCCCTGCACTCGCTCGCCAATCGAGGACTCATTGCCTCAGACGGAGGCACCGCCACCCGTGCCGCTCGCTTCGAGCTCGCCTTTCTCGCGGTGGAAATGTTACCGGCAGTACCAGTAGGACGTGGGTCTAAATTAGACCCACCCCTGGGTCTAAATCAGACCCACCCTGGGCTCGCTACAGACCCACATCCGCGCGCGAATCCTACGCGCGCGAGCGCATCGATCGATTCCGATTTCGACAAAACCTTCGATCGACTGTTGAAAGCAAAATCTGAGACAATAAAACCCGAGCTCCTGAGCACCGCCCGAAGCTGGCTTCACGGCTACCAGCGCAAGTTCTCGCGAGAGCCCCAAGCTCACCCCCCGGACGACCGCATCACCGCCCAATTTCTCG
>CAXTMN010000179.1:2132-7007 GCA_964245395.1 uncultured Bryobacteraceae bacterium | reverse complement strand
CACTCCCCACTGTCCACTCCCCACTCCTTGATGTACCATTCGGCAGATGAGATCCGTCCTAATCTGCCTGTTATTTCTAACGCCTGCTGTACCTGCTGCTGAACCCCCCGAAACCGCCATTCGAAATGTTCTGAAGCAGCAAGTTGCGGCTTGGAACCGGGGCGACCTCCAGCAGTTCGTCTCCTCCTACGCTCAACACTGCACGCTCGTAAGCGAAAAGATCTCCGAGACGAGCCGTGCCCAGGTGCTTGCACATTACCAGGTGAAGTATCCATCCCCGGATGCCAGGGGCAAGCTAGCCTTCTCCGATCTGACCATTCACCAGCTGGACGACCATGTCGCAACGGTTACCGGACACTGGCACATTGAGCGGTCCGCAGCCGTCACCGGCCACGTCGACGGCGTCTTCAGTCTTGTCTTCGAGTTGATTGAGGGGACCTGGCAGATTGCGCTCGATCACACGTCATAAATAACAAACTGTCACGACACGGGTGATTAACGCCCAAGGCTGCTTCCTTCAAACATCGAAGGCAGCACCAAGCTTTGATTCGACGACTTGGCCAGACTGGTGGTGGGATCTCCGCTGGCGCGCTCCGTATAACTTATCCGGCCCGAGCAGCAGCGGCCTTTTTCGACCTCCATGTCCGCGAATTCCCTAGTCACTATTAAGAAACATCATTTCGTTTGGCTTTGCCGAAATGCCTCTCTAATTCCTGTTCGGTCCCAACATTTCGACCAAAATTAGCTTAATATCAATGTACTCACGGAAGATCCTTAAAGGTAATTACCATGCCACTTTCAATTACAAGAGAACAATGGATAACAGAGACCTCCTCGCTAATGCATAGAAGGAGTCCTGAACTGACTCGCTTAGACGACGCGATTGGCACCGGAAACCCTGTCGCCGCAAAGAGAGCGCTCGACATGTGGATTGCAGCTCAGGCAACAAAGAATCAGGACTGGCGAACGAGCGTGCGCAACAGCAGGGGCGCGGTACAACGACTTTTCGATCAATTGGGATTAGGCAGGGACTTCCTATCATTCGTAGATCGGCTTGTCAGCGTTACTGCAAATTGCCGGGCGGGGACCAGGGTCTTGCAAGTCGCTAACCCGGATCCTCTCAATCCCGGGAGGCTGGAGATGACTGATTCTGCACGTTTATGGGCAGACTGTGGCTTTCTCGAAATTGTGCACGAGGATACCACCAACGTTAGACTTTTTTACGAGACACTCGGTGCTCTGAGGCGTGAAGTGGCAACAGGAGGGGCGCTTAAGGTTTGGCTTCGCTCGGCCCCTCCCCATGTAGGCCTTGCTGGAGGCAACTTTCCAGATTGGGCAGAGATTGCGATTGGAAACTGCGCTGAAATGGGCAGCGCTGATGCAGCCTTGTGGGCTGAGGCTGCTTGTAGGCACGCGCGCATCAATTGGAACCCCTATCTAGGAACTATTGAGGCAGCAAAACGGAGGGGTGAAGCAGAGCAGGCCGCTTTCGAACGAGCAAAGGAAGAGCGTCAAAGATCGCCTGGTCAGTTTACCTACCCACCAAATTCTTTGGCCTCTGCCAACCTCCCGAAATATCTGAAGGAGTTCGTCCGTTTGAACACTGCTGTGCCGCACGCAAGACTGCTGCAGGGATTTACCGCCGAGCGCGAGCGGATGAAGGCGGTATTTATGCTGGACGATGATGACCCGGAGCTGATTACCTGGGAAGCTGCTCGCCAGCGGCGCTAACAGATCCTCAAGGCACTTTGCCCTTTGAACTGCGTACCTCGCTCACCACTCCCGGGGAACTATCTGCACATCGTCGGTCGCGTCGATAGTAAAACACACATGCCCGGCCGCCTGGCGCCATTGCGCGGGAACATCAGCCGGGCTCGGATGAGCCAACGTGCCACACAGATGATAGGCAGTCCCCCCGCAAGAGAACGTATTCGTATCGCTGTCCGCTGACCGGATCGAGGATGCTGGCCGTTCCTTGTATCACGGTTGTCTGCAATTCCTGAATTGTCACAGCCAGCACGAATGGCCTTTCACCGCGGGTCAGCCATCTGCCGTGCAGTCCCTTGGCAAGTGTGGATAAATCAAACAGCCGACGAGCATCTTCCGACCCAGCTCGCTGCCTTGCCGGTGACCCGATTTGTACAAATCCTACAACAATCGCTAACGCTACTATGGTTAGCGCGGCGAATCCAAAAATCCGGTTTCGAGTCGAGAAGACAGTATCGCGACGAAGTGAATCGAGGTAGTGTGCAAACACCCCACCTGCGATCACCACCACTGTCACCACCTTCAAAGCAATTCTCGGGCTGAGGTCGCCGCGTAGAAAGTATGCGAGAAACTTGACCACATCAGCAATGATGGTGCTCGCTGTGATTACCAGCGTAATGTAGGTGAGCCATTTTCGCACCGGGCTTTCGAGTCGCTCCGGTTGCCGTTGAACGCTGCGCACAATTCCCGAGTTACCAACAGAAACAACGGAAACGCTACGATAACGCTGGCGAGCTTATTGGCCAGCATGGTGCTCACCCTCGTGAAGTCCGTGTAATCCAGCGCCGGATTGGGAAAAGTCCGATCGATTGCTGTAAATAGCAGCGCGCCCAAACTGAATTGCCCAGATACCCAGCGTTATGAAAGCGAGCAGATAGAGAAAAGCACCTTTGCAGCTTCAATCCGGCCGCCTCCGTTCGGAATCGCTCTTCCAGTACGCGCCTCATACAGAGCACTAAAAGCTTGGTATATGCGCCTCTCCGACCATTCGTTCTCCTGCAACAGAGCCACTACGAATTCGTCTGAGGCGCCCTGGGCTTCCATAGCCTGGATGAATTCGAGCAAAGGACCAACTTCAGCAGCCATACCCGGCGGCAGTATAACAGCTAGCGCGTTCTGCCAAAACCATAGCCGAACACCGCTTAAATCAGCGCTCGCCTGAAACTCCATTGTTCAAGACCCGCAGCAGCAATCTTCGTATCCCCACAGGAAGACTCTTCGCTACGATGTGACGTCGTCCATGACCGCGCAGTCACCTCAAGCAATTCAAGATCAGGCACACCTAAACATTTCGGAGCAGACTGATTCAGCCTGACTCTTCCGCTTGGCTAGCCAACACTTCGTCAGCCCGTCCGGCATCCTCCGGCCTGATCAGGAGACGGATCCCTGCCGCCATGAGCAGATGGGGCCGCTGCCCGCCGCAATCGTCGCCACTTAGCATGCAATCGATTCCGAACGCTTCAAGCGTTCCCTTCGCGATGGTGGCCTCGGACTCGCTCCTGAACGTGCGAACCGGGACAAGGTCACCCTTCACCTCATTAGAACCGGAATTGTCCATCATTTTCACCCGTTACCGACTCGAAGTGTACCTGAAAATTTTGGTTCCCCGGCGTCGCCGCCAGGTAAGGTATCCTGCCGCCGATTGTGTCGCCAGCGGCGTCCTGGCGAACCCTGCAACGTCCATCCTCTTCATGTCTGCGGCTTTTCTACCAATGCATAACCTGACCACCATCGACATTGATCGTCTGGCCTGTTACTTGCGCAGCCCGTGGCGACGAGAGGAAGACCACCATATCCGCCACATTGTCCGGCTCCTGCCAGCGGCCCAGAGGCACCACACTTCGTACCTTTTCGTCTGCCCAGTCCTCATACGTCCGACGCTTATCCGGAGTTTGCTGGTCGCTCCATGCCTGCCAGACCTGACGGTTCAGTGGTGTTCGCACCATGCCGGGATTCACCACGTTCACACGGACGTTGTGGGGAGCCATGTCCTTTGCTAAACACTGCGCGAAGTTGATATTGGCCGCTTTGCTGGCGCTGTAAGGCGGGTCCGTTTGTGAACCAATCTGGCCGGCGATCGATCCCACAAAAACCATCGTTCCTTCTCTGCGCGCGATCATAGCCGGTCCGATGGCATGCGCAACATGAACCATTCCCATCACATTCACGTCCAGTCCCTTGAACCAGTCGCTCGGTTTCAAATGGGTGAACGGGAAACCGAACTTACCTGACCCGATCGCCGCTGCATGGACCAGGTGTGCGACGGGGCCCAATGTCCCTTCAGTTTCACGTAGCGCGGTCTCAACTGCCGCAGCATTGCTCACGTCCACCATCACACCGTGCGACGAACCGGCCTCACCGGATAAGCTCTTGGCGATCTCCCCGGTTGCTTCCGCAAGGTCCCACAAGGAAACGCGACATCCTTCACGCGCCAGCATCCGGGCGCACGCCCACCCAATCCCGCTCGCTCCACCCGTAACTACGGCAACACTTCCGCCAAGTTCCAGTTCCATCTGCTGATTTCTTTACCGTGCTCAATGTGCTGTATAGCCGCCATCCATCATCAAAATGGAGCCGGTAAAAAACGTTGCGTAATCACTCGCCAGGTAAGCAAAAAATCCGGCGACTTCGTCCGCTGTTGCAACTCTGCCAATCGGGTGATTGCTACGAAGCATCTCCCAGAAGGCTTCTTCGTTGCCAGACGCTTTGGCCGAACTGTGCACAATCGGCGTATCGACCGTCCCGCATCCAACCGCGTTCACCCGTATATTGTGCTTTGCATACTCTACAGCCATCTGGCGCGTCATCTGATGCAGCGCCCCCTTCGAAGGCCCGTACGCTCCTTGCGTCGGAATTCCCACTTCACCTGAGATCGAACCAGTCAGGAGAATAAGGCCGCTATGTTGTTTGATCATGATGGGAACCACGTGGCGAGCGGCCCAATATACCGCCTTCACATTGCTGTTCATCACCGCATCCCATTCTTCAGGCGTATGCTCATGAATGGCGCGCACCACGCTGACCCCGGCATTACAAACGAGAATGTCGATGCGGCCGAAGTTGTCCATGGCAGCCCGCGTAAACTGTTCGGCCGTGCCTTCTTCTCCC
>CAXTMN010000179.1:0-2026 GCA_964245395.1 uncultured Bryobacteraceae bacterium | reverse complement strand
ACATCGCCGTGAACCATGACGAGCTTTGAGCCGTATTCCTCCTGACAGGCGCGTAGCCCATCGGGCATTCCGGGCTGCCTGTCCACGCCAATCAAGCCCGCCGCACCACACTCGAGAAACTGGCGCGTCATTGCCAGCCCAATCCCGGAAGAGGCGCCAGTGATGACGGCAACTTTGCTTTGAAGCGAAATATTCATAGGTAAACGTTCTGATAAGTTTACAGTTCTAAAAGAACAGATCCTACCAATGCGAAGACGAGACTTTCTTGCCGGTGCAGCAGGTGTGAGCGTGGCGTTATCTTCGATCCTTCCGCTAAGAGCGCAAAGCCCCGACAGTTTTGTCGAAGTATATGTCGACGAGCCGATCGGCGTCATCTCGCGCAACATCTACGGGCATTTCACCGAGCATATCGGCGGCGTCATCTACGACGGCGTATGGGTCGGCGTAGACTCGGAGATTCCCCATGTGAATGGCATCCGCAAGTCTCTCGTAGATGCTTTGAAACGCATCAAAGCCCCCGTGATTCGCTGGCCCGGCGGCTGCTTCGCCGATAGCTACGACTGGAAGGACGGCGTCGGGCCTTCCGCGCAACGACCCACGCGTACCAACTTCTGGGAAGTGGATCCGGACGCAAAGCGGCTTCATGAACAAGGCGTTCAGCTCTTCGATACAAATTCCTTTGGGACCGGTGAGTTTATGCAATTTTGCAAACTCACCGGCGCAGAACCCTATCTGGCGGCGAATTTGCGCAGCCTTCCCGCACTTGATTTCGATCGTTGGGTTGAGTATTGCAACTCGCCCGCAGGCGCCACAACTTACGCGAAACTCCGCGAAGCTGCCGGCTCACCTGAGCCGTTCAATGTTCGATACTGGGGCGTCGGCAACGAGAGTTGGGGCTGCGGTGGCAATTTCCGGCCCGAAGATTATGCCTCCGAGTTCCGCCGCTTTACCGATTGGGTGCCCAGCTTCGGTCAGGATCTATGGTTCATAGCAGCCGGTCCGAATAATGACGATGTGGACTGGACCCGTCGCTTCTTCGACCATGTCTTTTCCGGCCAACACGCCTACCGAAACCGGCATTTCCGCGGCTGGTCCATTCATCACTACGCACGGGTTCACAACGGCGACGCCCTCCGCTTCAGTCCCCAGGAGTGGTATGGATTGCTTCGTAGCGGGGACGAAATGGAGCAGATCATTCTTGACAACTGGGCGGTCATGGGTGAATATGATCGGGATCACCACATCAAACTCGTTGTCGATGAGTACGGCTCGTGGCATCGGGCCGGAACAGAAATCGATCCTACACACATCTTCGGAGAGCAGATCACTATCCGTGATGCTGTGCTCACCGCCCTGACGCTCGACTGCTTCAATCGGCATCCTGAGAAAGTGACCATGGCCAATTGCGCTCAGCTTGTGAACAATCTGAATGCCCTGTTCCTGGCGCATGGGGACAGGTTCTGGATGACTCCGAACTTCCATGTGTTCGATATGTACTCCGCCCATCAGGATGCACATGCGGTGCGCGCGAGCTTCGCTGCCCCGAGAATTTCTTCCGCCCTGACCGGATCTGATAACGGTTTCTGGGGCCTGAAAGGATCTGCCTCGCTCAAAGCCAAAAATCTCACAATCACGGCCGTGAATCCCAGCACGGACACCACACGCGAAACTCAAATTATTATCCGGGGAGCAAATGTAGCGTCAGCTGCTGCCACAGTGCTGACCGGTAAAGACATTCACGCGCACAACACATTTGAGCAGCAGGATGCCGTGCGGCCGAAAGAAGCCGCTATCAAGAAGGAGGGGCGCGTACTGCACTTTACTTTTCCCCCGGCCTGCGTCGCAAAACTGCAAGTCAATCTTACGTAGTTCAAACATTTTCACTCAGCCTTTCGAGTCGAGACTTGCTTATAATCCACGCATGCACTGAATATCCTGCAAAACCGTCGCGCTCGGCTCGCTGTTGCTCATCTCGGCCTGCTTAAAAGGAGGACAGGATATGCAATCTCCGCAACCTGAAAAGTCG
>CAXTMN010000178.1:6622-7136 GCA_964245395.1 uncultured Bryobacteraceae bacterium | reverse complement strand
CTGTCATCGCTCCCATCCGGCGAAGTTGCACCCGAGACTAGTTGCCCTGCGGCATCGGTCTGACCCATAGCCGACTGTCCCTGCCCAGAGCCATGATTCTGACTGGAGTTGTCGGACTGCCCGGAGTTGCTGAGTTGCCCGGAATTGGTGAGTTGCCCGGAATTACTCGACTGCCCGGAATTGTTCGACTGCGCATTGCTCGATTGCCCGGAATTGCTGGACTGACCCGAGTTGTTCGATTGCCCCGAGTTGTTCGATTCACCCAGAGTGTTCGACTGTGCATTACCCGATTGGCTGAAACTGCGCGGCTGACCGGAGTTGTTCGGCCCGGCCGAGTTGTTCGATTGACCCGAGTTGTTCAATTGACCCGAGGTGTTTGACTGCGCATTGCTCGACTGCCCGGAGTTGCTCGACTGACTTGAATTAGTCGACTGCCCCGAGTCGTTGGACCGTCCGGAATTGTTTGCCGGTCCAGAGTTATTGATCTGTCCAGAGTTGCTTGCTTGCCCGACAT
>CAXTMN010000178.1:0-6612 GCA_964245395.1 uncultured Bryobacteraceae bacterium | reverse complement strand
TTGGTCGACTGCCCCGAGCCATTTGGCAGCCCAGAGCTGTTTCCGGGAGTCGAGTTCCCCTGCCCAGGGGTGGAGGTTTGCTGTGAATTTGAGCTTTCTCCAGATTGGGGTCCTCGGCCCTCCCGCCCCGGTTGATTTGTCTGGCCTGTATGAGGTCCGCTGGACCCATCTGCGCCTGTGTTTCCCAACTGCCCTGCGGTTCCCGATTGCTGAGTATTCCCGTTACTTGAGGCTCCCGCTTGCGGCGTATTCCCATTGCTTGAGCTCCCGGATTGCGCTCCTGCCACTCCCGAACTTCCGGCAGCGCCACTGCTAGAGTGTCCACCTTTCCCTCCGGCCACCCCGCTGCCTGAGCTTCCCGCCTGACCCGCAGCGCCACCGCTGGCACTGCCGGCGTGTCCGCCTCCGCTACCTGAACCGGACCCGCCTCCGGAACCTGATTGCGCTACTAAAACGCCTGCCAGAAGAGTGAGTGAAGCGGCTGTCAAAACAAATGGACTTCTCATAGTTCCTCTTTGCAATTACTGATTGATTAGATGCCTTGCGGGCCGTTTGTTATCCAACGGACTCTATCATGGGTTAGCGGCTTAGCCAATCCTGGGAGTGCTCCAAGGCAATGCGAACCAGCTGACTTCTGGTCCTGACCCCGGTTTTATCAAATAGCTGCTGAATCACATTTTTTACATACCCGTCGGAGATCTGCAGGTTCGAGGCGATTTCCTTATTCGTCAAACCCTCCAGTACGGCTTTCAGTACACTCCGTTCCCGGTCTGTTAAGGGTTGCGGGATCCGGCGCTCTTGAGCTTTTCCTGTCGCTCCCGCAACAAGGGAGCGCACTGCCTTTGCATCGAGCCACGTCTCCCCGGCAACCACCTTGCCAATGGCCTCGACCAATTGACTGGGCGGACTGTGTTTCAGAAATATGCCGGAAGCATCATTCTCCATGGCCCGTAAGGTATCGGAATCGGCCATCCCGGCAGTCACTAAAAGAATGTGGCCCTGAAAGCCACGATCGCGTGCTTCCTTCAAGAATGTAGATCCTTGTTCTTCTCCTAAGTCGTAGTCCAATAAAACAATGTCGACCGTCTGATCGCTTAGGAATGCCCAAGCCTCTGCCAGTGAGCCGCAGTCGCCGACGATCCTGAAATCAGGCGTTCCCTGGAGCAACCGGCTGAGACTCTCCCGAAACAAACGGTGATCGTCGACCAGTAGAATCCGGATCTCTTTGCTCATAGTTCTCGTCTTGACTCTCAGAGGTGACTGGCAGGAGCTCCACAACAAAGCTTGAACCACCCGCCAGAGGTTCATATCGCAAATCGCCCTTAAAAGAACGCATCAGGGCCCTCGATAGATAGAGCCCGAGCCCGGTAGCTTCACTGCCCTGTTGAAAAGGCCGGAATAGCCGGTTAGGATACGCGACCCCGCCACCCGTATCGGTGAAGCTCACATAGATTGATGTCTGCTCCTCCTTCAGGCGAACGGTTAATTCGCGAACGGGGCGATCCTGCATCGCCCGCTGAGCATTCTTTATGACGTTTAAAAACACTTGCATCAGGCTATGACGGTCGGCCCAAACGGTTGGCACATAAGCATCCAGATCCCAGCGGACGGTTATCCCGGCATCGTTCAGCGACGGCTCCGCGACAATCCGAAGCTCTTCAAGCAGCGAGTAGAGATCCGTTATCGTTGCCTGATCGGCAATCGTTCGAAGATCAATGGCCGCAATCTTTTCGAGCGCCTTCACCAGCGTTCCGAGCGCTTCGAAGTCTTTGTTGCATGCCAAAGTGCCAGTTCTCGACAGATTTTCGTGAACCATGGCGATTGCTCCGCAGACATTTCGCACCTCGTGGGAAACTGCGCCCACCAGGATCCGCGAACTGGCTAGCAGCTGGTGAAGCCCCATCTCTTCCCTCGTGCGCAAGTCTTCGGACGTATCGGCGACCATGGCTGCAAGCCGCGGCCCTGCACTTGTTCTGTATGTAGAAAACCAGACATCTGCCAGGAAGACGTTTCCATCCGCTCTGCGGCCCCGGCACTGCATCGCTGTTCGAAACGACAGCCGATTCTGGTCGAGGGCCGCCGCCTTTACGAGCGATGGAAGCAACTTCTGGAGAGATGTACCCGAAAGCGTTCCGGTCGGCACAGCAAACAGCCGGTGGGCTGCGTCGTTGGCCAGCAGTATGCAGCCGTCTGAATTCGTTGTGAAGATAGCAGCAGGGCTGCTTTCGACCAGTACTTTCAGTTGCTCTTCGGCTTCCCTGCGGGCTTCTATCTGGCTTTCGATCTGCGACAAATGTTCCTGGGCAATTTTCCGGTTCCGGATCGCCTCATAGACAAACAGGCCCATGCAGAAAAACGCAGCGAAGATCAGAATGTCTCTTGAGACGCCCCCTTCCGGGTGCCAGTCAAAGCTGTCGAAACATTCAGTCAGGAATGTGCACAGACTCGCCGCAATGGCAATTTGCCAGCGACTGAGCGAGCTTCCGAGTAGCAGCATCGGAAACAAGTAAAGAAATCCAAGTGGAAGATCGGTTCGGTCCCACCAGTCTGCGAGCGCTATACCCGCAATCATCGCGCCCGCTCGCAGCACCACTGTCGTGGGACTTCCTTTTAGAAGTACAGAGAACATTTGGTTTGGTGCTTCCGATTCGCTCCAAATAGGATTCCGCTCCTCTATTCTCAGTCACTTCCGTACGCGACAGATTGATAAAAAGATACCGGCCGAAAGATACTGGTGGTAACCCGCGGGACTTGTTACCTTACGAACTGAGGCCCATTACTGGAGCTGTTACGCCTCTGGTGTCGCCGCCCACGCTGACGGTGTTCCCGCGCCTGTCCCCGATTGCTAGCTGTGCAGCCTGTGATCTTTATGCCTTCCTCACCACCTGCTTTTTATTATCCAAAGAAGCAAGCCGATGCTACTTGCCTTGGTCTTGCCGCGTCTAAATGAAAGTGTCAGTCCAATCAAGCGAGCTCGCTTGCGGAACCTAAGCCGGCGTGCGGCGATTTTTTTGTTCGCTTCCTGTCTTCTTGCTCAAAAGGCCACAGCACAGCAACCGCTGACCTGGCAGGAAGTGCAAGCTCACTTCCGAGCGAATAATCCAACCCTATTAGCTGGACAGGTCACCATTGATGAATCACGCGCCGATGAGATTACCGCCTACCTGCGTCCAAATCCGAATCTCAATCTGGGCCTCGATCAGATCCTGCTCTACGGAACCCCTTACCGGCCCTTGTCTCAGGTTTATCCGTCGGCCAGCATCGACTACTTGCACGAGCGAGAGCACAAGCGCGAACTGCGCCTCGAGACTGCACGTAAAACAACGCTCATCGCGATCTCGACGCAGAAAGATCTGGAGCGCAACCTAATGTATAACCTGCGGGACGCCTTCGTCCGCGTATTGCTGGCAAAATCCGTTCGTCAGATTGCTACCGAGAATATCGAATACTACGACCGGGAAATAACCATTAATCGTGAACGGTTAAAGGCAGGCGCTATGGCGAGGGTAGACTTCCAACGTCTGGAGTTGCAGCGGGTGCAGTTTGAGTCTGACTTGGCAACGGCCGAAGTGAACCTGCGGACAGCCAAGATTGACCTGCTGGCCTTCCTTCGCGATCGTACACCGGTGGAGCAGTTTGACGTGACGGAATCTTTCGATTTCAAAGAGGTGGTGCCGAATTTAGATAGCGTCCGCCAAATCGCTCTTGAAACCCGGCCTGACCTGAGACAAGCCGAACAGTCTGTCGATTTCGCCAAGACCAATCATCAGCTCTCGGTCGCGAATGGGTCTGCTGATCCTACTTTTTCTTTTGATATTGCCCGCCAGGCAGCTCCACTCAATACCTATGTCGGCTTCGGCGTCAGCATCCCGCTCCGCATCTTCGACCGGAATCAAGGTGACAAGTTACATACCATGCTTGACATCGGACGAACCGAAAAGGTACGCGATGGTGCGCAGAGCGCCGCCCTGCACGACGTTGATTCTGCTTTTGCCACTCTGAACAGTACGCTGCTGCAGTTGAAACCTTACAAAGAGAAATACCTGACAGAAGCTGGAGACGTCCGGTCTACTGTTTCGTTCGCCTACGAGCACGGAGCCGCTTCACTACTCGATTTTCTGGATGCGCAAAAGGAATATAGGACGACCGAACTCAATTACCTCAATCTGGTAGGTGCCTACCTATCGGCTGCGAATCAGTTGAATTTCTCAGTGGGACGTGAGGTCATTCAATGAAAAAGACCAGCTCTGGTTTCGCCTCGCTATCGTGCTTGACACTCATCGCCATGCTGTCGGGTTGCGGATCAAAAAACGCCGGTAAAGTGGACCCAGCCGCGGCAGCACCGCCCCCACCCAACGTCGTTCTGGAGCCCGACCTCAACCTGGTCAAAGTCGACCGTCCGGAGCGCTTCACCCTGGTCACGGCTGGTCAACGGGACGATCGTCCAGAACTGCATACAACCGGAGTGATCAATCCGAACGTGGAGAAGTCCATCCCGGTGGTTTCGCTGGCTTCAGGCCGCGTGGTCGCGATCTACGCAAAGATCGGTGACGACGTGAAAAAAGGCCAGTTGCTGCTGAAAGTTTTGAGCAACGACATTGCGGCTGCTTTCCAGACTTATTTGCAAGCAAAAGCGGATGAGGCCCTGGCCAGCAAACAGTTGGACCGATCTAAGTTGCTTCTGGATCATGGCGCTATCTCACAAAGTGACTACGAAGTAGCAGCTGATACGGAGAACAAGGCCAAAGTCGCTTTGGATGTTAGCAAGCAGCAACTCCGCACCATCGGCGGCGACCCGGATCACGAAGACCCGGTGATCAATGTATACGCCCCCTCCGATGGAACGATCGTCGAGCAGAACGCCGTACTCTCGGCCAGCGTACATACCCCTGACAATCAACAAAACCTCTTCACCATCGCTGACTTGTCCCAGGTCTGGGTCATTGCCGACGTTTATGAGAACGACATCTCATTTCTCAGGCTGAACGACATAGCGGACGTGAAACTTAACGCTTATCCAGACCGGGTGTTTCACGGCCGAATCACCAACATTGGCAAGGTTCTCGATCCTGCCATCCGCACCGCCAAGGTCCGCGTGCAGCTGGCGAATCCAGGCATCATGCGCGCCGGTATGTTTGTGACCGCTACCTTCTATAAATTCAGCAGCCAGAGGTTCGCAACCGTACCGGCTGTCGCAGTCCTCCATCTGCACGACCGCGATTGGGTCTTTGTTCCTGCCGGCAGCGGAGCCTTTCGCAGAACGGAAGTCACAGGTGGCCGGTTGGTCGACGGCCAGCAGGAGATACTTTCCGGTCTTTCGCCGGGTCAGAAAGTCGTCAACAATGCCCTGGGGCTTTCCGCCGAAGCAGATCAATAGCAAGAGCGCAGGATTCGAAATCTATGATTCGCGCGTTTGTTGATTTTGCTCTTCGCAGCAGGTTGCTTGTACTTGCGCTGGCGATGGTGTTACTCGCCTGGGGAGGTGTAGCATTCCATAATCTTCCGATCGAAGCCTATCCGGACGTGGCCAACAACTACGTGCAGGTCATTACCCAGTGGCCCGGACGTGCGGCGGAAGAAATTGAACAGCAGGTCACCATCCCGCTTGAAACCGTGATGAACGGTATTCCTCACCTGCAATACCTGCGCTCCACTTCGCTCTTCGGTCTGTCCAGCCTCATGATGATCTTCGATGACCAATCGCAAGATGACTGGAATCGTGAGAAGGTGCTCGAGCGTCTGGCCCAGGTGAGCCTTCCATCAGGGGTCCAGCCCCAGATGGGCACTGACTACAGCCCGGTAGGCCAGATTTTCTGGTACACCCTGAAGAGCACCAATCCGCAGTACGACCTGATGGAGCTAAAGGCGATCGAGGATTGGACCCTTGAGAAGCAGTTTAAGTCTGTGCCGAATGTGGTAGACGTTGCCAGCTTTGGCGGAACCACTCGCGAGTATCAGGTTCGAATCGACCCGGACATGCTCGTTAGCTACGGTCTCGGAATCAGCCAGGTGGAACAACAACTGACTAACAGCAACATTAACTCTGGCGGCAGTTTCATCGAAGAGGGAAATCAACAAATCAACATTCGTGAGGTAGGCCTCATTGATCGATCGCAGGATATTGGACAGGTTGTTCTGACGACGCAGAAGGGAACGCCGATTCGCGTGAGAGATGTGGCAACAGTTCTGCAAGGACCCAAAATCCGCCTGGGTCAAATCGGTAAGTCCACCCACGTTCCGACAGGGCAGCTCTTAGACTACCCCGATGTCGTTGAGGGAGACGTTCTTCTGCGCAAAGGAGCTGAGTCGGATTCTACGCTGGAAGCCATTCATCAGAAGGTAGATGAGCTGAACAATCATCTGCTCCCGCCAGGGGTGAAAATCGTCCCTTTCCTTGACCGCAGCAATCTCCTTCACTACACCACCCACACGGTCCTGCATAATCTCATCGAGGGCATCTTTCTCGTAGCGATTATCCTCTTCCTGTTCCTCGGGAATCTTCGAGGCGCTTTCATCGTTGCTCTCACCATTCCTTTTTCACTTCTATTTGCGTCCATCTGTCTCGACCTTAGTCACGTTCCGGCAAACCTGCTTTCGCTGGGCGCACTCGAT
>CAXTMN010000177.1:0-7197 GCA_964245395.1 uncultured Bryobacteraceae bacterium | reverse complement strand
GGCAAAGATACCGAGCCTGTTTTTCATGAGGCGACGGCGAGCGAGCTCGAGCGGGCACTTCAATTAGCTGAACGAGCGGTGCCCGTGTTGTGGCGCAAGACCGCCTTAGAGACGGCAGAATTTCTACTGGCGATTCGAGAGGAGATCCTGGCAATTGGAGACGTGTTGCTCGAACGCGCGTCGCAGGAGACAGGACTCGATCTGCAGCGGCTGAACGGTGAACGAGATCGCACGCTCAACCAGATAAAGCTCTTTGCTGAGGTGGTGACCGACGGTTCCTGGGTGGATGCCCATATTGAAACTCCTCTTCCCGATCGCAAACCTTTGCCGCGACCGGATTTGCGGCGGATGCTGCAGCCGGTCGGACCGGTAGCAGTGTTCGGGGCCAGTAACTTCCCGCTGGCATTTTCCGTTGCTGGGGGGGATACGATCAGTGCCTTCGCGGCCCGCAATCCTGTGGTCGTCAAGGCGCATCCTGCTCACCCCGGTACGTCGGAGATGGTAGCGAACGCTGTCCAACGTGCGATTCGCGCGAAAAAATATCCGGAAGGAACATTCTCGATGCTGCATGGCCATAGCCCCAGCGTCAGCGTCGCGCTCGTCAAGCATCCAGCCGTCAAGGCCGTTGGATTCACGGGATCGCTGCGAGTGGGACGGGCCTTGTTCGATGTGGCTGCCCAACGGCCGGATCCGATCCCGGTGTTCGCGGAGATGGGAAGCACCAATCCCGTTTTCATTTTGCCCGAAGCCTTGAAGACCAGAGGCCCAAGCATTGCCGAGGGCCTGTTTCGGTCCGTTACGCTTGGCGTTGGCCAGTTTTGCACCAGCCCGGGTCTTGTGTTTGGTGTAGAAGCTAACGGCTTTCAGAGCTTCCGGGAAACCATTCTGCCGCTTTTCGAGCAGGCGCCTTTGGGCACAATGCTGAATCAGAACGTGGCCAAAGGGTACGGTGACAAGCTGGCGGAGTTCGCCGCGCTGAAAGGCGTAAGCTCACAACTTTCGTCGAAGGATAGCGATCCGGCGAGAACCGAGGGACGGCCGGGCGCGTTCGTCACCGATGCAGAAACGTGGCTCCATACTAAAGAACTGCATGAAGAAATTTTCGGGCCCGCCACGGTGATGGTCCGTTGCGGCTCAGGCGAAGAGCTTCTGCAAGCGGCCCGGAATCTTGAAGGTTCGTTAACGGCAACCATACATGGCACTCCGGAAGAGCTGGCCGAAAACGGCGAATTAATTGACATCCTCAGCCGAAGAGCAGGACGTATTATCTTCAACTCTTTTCCGACCGGTGTCGAGGTCGGTTACGCCATGCATCACGGGGGACCATGGCCGGCAACAACCGATGCGAAGTTCACCTCTGTCGGCACGGCGGCGATAGTCCGCTTTGCGCGCCCTGTCTGTTATCAGGGCTTCCCGGAAGAACTTCTTCCAGCTGAACTGCAGGACAAGAACCCTCGTCAGATCTGGCGGCGCGTGAACGGGCAACTGACGCGAGACGCCATTTAGCAGTCAGGAATAATCGTGGATACGTGCCCCAGCGATCCGATTGAGATTCCGTACGGTAAGGAAACCTTCGAAGTAAAGTGTGGCCGGCACAAGATCACGCTAACCAATCTGAATAAAATATTTTGGCCTCAGTTGGGAAAGACGAAGCGGGACCTGCTGCTTTATTACGCAAACGTTGCGAGCGTGCTTCTGCCGCATCTGAGTGGGCGCGCGATGGTGATGAAGCGGTATCCGAACGGGATTGACGGCAAGTTCTTCTTTATGAAACGCACGCCCACTTACCGGCCCGAATGGTTGCCGACCTGCTCTATTGCCCACAGGTCTGGCAGCATTATCGATTTCCCGATTGTGCAAGACCTGGCGTGCCTGCTCTGGATTGTGAATTTAGGATGCGTCGACCTGAACCCCTGGTATGCGACGTGCGATGATTCGGATCGCCCTGACTATCTGCATTTTGATTTAGACCCGGTGCCGCCTGCAGACTTCAAAGAGGTTCGCCAAGTCGCGCTCCTGGTGCGCGATTTTCTGCGCTCAAAAAACGTAGAGAGTTATGCAAAAACCACCGGTTCACGAGGCATCCACGTCTACGTTCCTATTCAAAGAAAACCGCTGCAGAAGGAAGTTTGGCGCGTGGCTAAAAGCGTGGCAGTGTATCTGGCCCAAACTCACTCTGAGCTGATTACCTCGGAATACCGGATTTCTTTGCGTCCTCCCGGCCGAGTGCTTGTCGACTACAACCAGAATGCCTGGGGACGTACGCTTGCGTCCGTGTATTCGGTCCGGCCTAAGCCCGAGGCAACCGTCTCCGCGCCTGTGACGTGGGAAGAGATTGAGAGCGGTATTTCGATGTGCGATTTGACTATGGACACGGTTCCGAAGCGGATTGCAAGGGCCGGCGATCTGTTCAAGCCTCTGCTGCGGCAAAGAGCGCGGTTTGCTCTTGAGGCGTTGCAATGAGCCTGCCACTGACCATCGAATTTCCGCCGATGGAAGCGGACACGGCGCGCGAAATCCCGAAGGGAACGGAGTGGGAGTACGAGCCCAAGTGGGACGGTTTCCGCGCTCTGGTCTTTCGCGACGGTGACCAGGTGGACATCATGTCGAAATCAGGGCAGCCGCTGGCGCGCTACTTCCCGGAGATGGTCGAAGCCGTATTGGCCGTGAAGGCAAGGCAATTTGTCACCGATGGAGAACTGATCGTTACCGAGAAGCGTACCCTCGATTTTGACGCGCTTCTTCAACGCATTCACCCGGCGGCGAGCCGGATTAAAAAGCTGGCTCAGGAGACACCGGCCACACTTGTTCTATTCGACCTTCTCGTGAACGGGCAGGGTGATGACATATCAGGCGAAGTACTGGAGGAGCGACGCGTTCACCTGGAGCATTTTGCAGAGAAGTTCTTGAGAGGAAACGAGCGGATCCGGCTCTCGCCGCGAACGCGCGATTTCGAGGTAGCCAGGCAGTGGTTCAAACGCATGGCTGGACCGCTTGATGGCATTATTGCGAAACGGGTAGACCGGCCTTATGATGCGGGGACGCGTAACTCCATGCTGAAAATCAAAAATCTTCGCACTGCCGACTGCGTTGTGGGCGGTTTTCGCTACGTAGCAAAGGCCAAGATAGTAGGCTCGCTGCTGCTGGGACTGTACGACGACCGAGGAAAATTGAACCACGTCGGATTTACATCCGGACTTGCTGCGGTGGACAAACCGGCGTTGACTATGAGACTAGAAGCTCTGATCGAGCCACCAGGCTTCACGGGCGCGGTTCCTGGCGGGCCTAGCCGATGGAGCACGGAGCGCAGCACAGAGTGGCAACCGCTAGCGCCCAAACTCGTTATCGAAGTGCAGTACGATCATTTCTCGGGAGATCGCTTCCGGCACGGCACCAGACTACTGCATTGGAGGCCGGAGAAATCGCCTTCGAGTTGCACACTGAGCCAGGTGCAGCGTGAAAGTCAATCGCCGCTGACGCTTTTGGATTAAAGCTCCCGAGTATTTTGCGCCCTCTGAATTTGACATACACTTGTAAGGATTATTCAGGACTGTCCCTTGGCCTCGCCGATAAAGCATTCCATCCAGTCTTCAGCAAAGAGTAAAATCCAAAGCCGGGAAGCACGCCTCCGGCAAGGCCAGCAAGCGAGGGAGCGACTAAGCCGCGGCAAGCTTGGCGAGTCGGGCGCGCATAAAAGAAAATTCGATCCGGTAGAGCACCTTATCAGCTCCGGGGCTGGCCGGGTCGAAAAGTTGCTACCGGTGAAGTATGCGCGCATGTCGGCGTCGCCGTTTGCGTTTTTCCGCGGCGCTGTTTCGATCATGGCTGCCGATCTGGCGGGAGAGCCGCACACAGGGTGCATTGTCCAGCTTTGCGGAGATGCCCACGTTCAGAACCTGGGATCTTTCGAAACCCCTGATGGGCGTATTGCGTTTGACATAAACGACTTCGACGAGACCATTCCGGGTCCTTGGGAATGGGATGTCAAGCGCATGGCGGCCAGCATTGTATTAGCAGGCGCTGAATCGCGACATAACAAGGCTGCGTGCCGTTCGGCTGCAGAATCATTCGTCGAGACTTATTGTTTGACCATCGCAGATTTGGCCGAGCAGCCTATTCTTGTTGCTGCCAGGCACGTCATTCGCCGGCTGAAGCAATCACAAGCTATATCGGCAGCCTTACAACAGGCGCGGCGTGCGACTCCGCTTGATCTCTTACGAAAATACACAGCCGAGAGTGCGAAAGGACAATTTCGCTTTAAGAAGGTAGATGGGGTGATATGGAGATTGTCCGGCAAACCGCGGGATCAAGCCTTGAAGAGCCTGTCTCAGTACACGAAGGTGCTCTCACCTGACCGATTGCATCTGTTCAGCTTTTTCGAACCAAGGGATGTCGCGTTCAAAATCGTCGGCACCGGTAGTGTCGGTCTGCGCGATTACGTGGTCGTTATGGAGGGCAACGGGACCAGCGATCCACTGTTTCTCCAAATCAAACAGGAAGTAGCTTCCGCTTACAGCCGTTACTTGAAGCACGCTTCTTACTCCAACCAGGGCCAGCGTGTAGCAGAAGGCCAACGCAAGATTCAGCCGATCTCAGATATGCTCCTGGGCTGGACACGCATTGAGGGCAACGATTTTCTCGTTCGGCAACTAAACGATCATAAGGGCAGCATCGATCTGGAAAATCTGGAGGAAGATGGTCTGACCAGTCTGGCGACGGTAGCAGGTGAACTACTTGCCCGAGGGCATGCGCGGTCAGGTGACGCTCTCGCCATCAAGGGCTATATCGGTAGCGGCGGCAAGGTACCTCAGGCAATTGCGCGTTATGCGATGGACTACGCCGACGTCACCGAATCCGACTTCGCAGCTTTCAAGAGGGCCATCGAGAGTGGCCGCATCAAGAAGGCTCGTTAACCAAAAAAGAAGGCCCGGATTCAGAAACCTGAACCCGGGCCGGTTGGTAAGCGAAGAAGCTAGTTCTTCGAGGAAGTGCCGGACATCGTGCTCGATTCCGTGCTCTTGGTGCTGTTCTTAGCCTTCTTAACGTGCTTTTTAACCTTCTTCGCTCCAGCTGTCTGGGTCGATGCGGTGTCACCAGTTGTCGTGTTCTGGACTTTCTTTGCTGCACTCGGGGCGGCCATCAAAAATGGAACGGCAACAACGGTCAGCAGGGCGGATGTGAAAAATTTGTTCATGATAGTCTCTCCTTCAACTTGTGGCGGAATATCTTGATCCGAACAGATCAGCAGCAGATCCTGACTTCTTGCTTTTAGTTTCTCCCCTGCGTTTCTGTTTTCTCTCTCGCCGCTCACAATCTAACTTTCGCTCTTTTCCCGATTGAGCACCATCACTCCGAAGGGTAGAAATTGATCCCGTTTTTTGGGGATAGCTACAAAAGATCCTTAATGAAAGAATCATCATCGTGCGTGCAAACACTTCCATGACTCAGGCCCATCTCCAAAGATTGCTTCTGCTCGGGCTTGGCTTATCGGCATTGCTGCTGCTTTCCGCGCTGCTGGTGGCCCTGCGCACAGTTCACCAGATAGATCGCAACACCCAAACCTTCGCAGACCGCCAGGCGCTCGCCAAGGCAGCTATCGACGATATCGAACGTCAGCAGCACACGCTCAATACCCGCTGGCTTCAGCTAGCTCGCAAAAAAGACCTGGTAAGTCGTCAGGAAATCATGGACCAGCTGGTTCAGGCGCAAGGGCAGATGGACGGCGCTCTGGAATCGGCCTACGAGCAGGCGGAACTACTGCGTGAAAGTATTTATCAGGAAGGGCATGGGCTGCTTCGCTGGACAGTCTGGCTCTTTTCCGTCTGCGTTTTGCTGTCGCTAGTTTGTGCAAGCTGGGCAGTAAGAGCTTCTGCGGGACTTTTTCGCAGACTGGAACAGCAAGCGGCCGAACTGACACGAATGCAATACCAGTTTCTGGAAACACAGGAGCATATTGCACGGCGATTTTCTCACGAACTGCATGATGAACTCGGCCAGGCGTTGACGGCAGTGAAGGCGAACTTATCAGCATTGAGAGTCAGTGCGGACCAGTCTCGTGTTGATGACTGCATGCAGCTGGTTGACCGGGCTATCGGTGACGTTCGCGAGATGTCTCAGCTGCTTCGCCCCACGATCCTCGATGACTTCGGCCTGGACGCCGCGTTGCAGTCGCTTACTGAAAGCTTTTCGCAGCGCACCGGAACCGAAGTGACGTACAGCAGCGACATGGCCCAGCGCCGCCTGCAAGACAACGCAGAAACGAATCTCTACAGAATTGCGCAAGAAGCTCTTACAAACATCGCAAGACATTCCGAGGCAACGGCTGTAACCATTGATCTGCGAGCGCGGGAGGACAGAGTAATTCTGACGATTCGAGACAATGGGCGGGGGCTCGAAATGAGCGGGCGGCGCGGCGGGTCAGGTCTCGGTCTGGCAGGAATGGAAACGAGAGCGCGCGGTTGCGGGGGAAATCTGAAGATGCAAACAGCAGCGGGCAAGGGCTTGGAAATTGAGGTCACGTGTCCGACGGGGCAATAAGAATTCTTCTTGCAGACGATCACACGATTGTCAGACAAGGTTTGAAACTGATTCTCTCTGCGCATGCTGATCTCCAGGTGGTCGGTGAGGCTGCAAACGGGCGGGAGGCAATTGAACTGGCGGCCAAATTGAAGCCGGATATCGTCTTGATGGATGTTGCCATGCCCGAACTGAACGGCATCGAGGCGACCCGGCGCATGGTGGAAGCAAATGGGCGGCTGCGCGTTCTGGTCCTGAGCATGCATAAAGAAGCTGTTTATATTCGAGAGATTCTGCGGGCTGGTGCCCGCGGATACATTCTCAAAGACGCGATCGATACCGAACTTCTGAATGCGGTGCGCTCCGTTGCAAGAGGTGACGGCTATATCAGCCCGGCTATTTCAGGCGCTCTGTTGAATGATTACCGGCAGACAGTAACAGATCCGATTGATTTGCTTTCCAGCCGCGAGCGGGAGGTCTTGCAGCTGATTGCGGAAGGTAAAACTAACAAGGAAGTGGCAACACGCTTGAACCTGAGTGTGTATACGGTTGATTCCCATCGCGGAAAGATCATGGAGAAACTTAACTTGCACAGCACCGGCGAATTGGTTCGCTTCGCGATGAAGCATGGTTTGGTGGACTAGGTTTGGTGGACTAGGTTTGGTGGACTAGGTTTAGTGG
>CAXTMN010000176.1:0-7226 GCA_964245395.1 uncultured Bryobacteraceae bacterium | reverse complement strand
AGCCCTTCAGCAATGAAAGGCCTAGACGAATGGTTGCCGCCCGCTCCGGCGGGAGACAAAAACCGGCTTATCGATCGCGCAGGTAGGATTTGATCACTCCATTCCTAGATGTCAGATCAGGTTGCAACCGGCTTACGGGCAGGATCCAGTATTTCCTTTATGAGGTATAACCGGCTCATTGTGGATTGAAATTAATTCGGCCATCGGGATGATAAAAGATCCTTTTGTCTGTGAGTCTTGCTTGTCGCACTTGACGAACACCACAACAGAGTCTCTCGTCTGTACTAGTAGCCTCAGACCGCCGCCCTGGTTTGTTGCTAAAAGTTGTTTGCTGAGCAGGGGGATTACATCACCTTTGAATACAAGGCGGGTCATAGTCTGCGGTTCCCGGTACTTAGAGCGGGCATCTCTCAGAGCAAGCCTATCGGCCACCAGCAAGCAACTATCACAAACACCAACCACAAGGAGGATAGTTAAGCCGGTCCTCATGACCGTTAGAAGAATACCCTCTGAAGGAGCACTGCTCCCGCGTAGAATCCTGTACCATGCCTGATTGATTGGTTTTCCCGTAACGCCCGATAAGCCAGGCGAGCAGTCTCGGAACCTACGCGCAATCCTAGAAAATTCTTCAACCAGGAAAGCTCTTTTAACCAAGATGAAAACCGTATAGACCGCTGAAGCCGACGAAATAGGAAAACGAGGCCAAGGATGATGATGAATTTTAACAGCCATGGAACAAAGGTGATCGCAATCTGCAGAACTGTCATCAGGGCGTTGACGAGCAAAGCATATACGGGCAGATCTAAGGCAGCAACGTCGACTCCGAAATATAGGTAATATTCGCTTAGATAGATCCAGCCAATGAGAAATAGGAAAGCTGTGACTAGCGTGACAAGGGTCGCCGAAAGGCTTAGGATAGCCTTCAAGGGTTCAGCGTAGGGCGTTTTCTTTGCGCGGAATTCGTGCTGTGTGTTCGGCATTCGTTGGATTGACAGTTCAGATGCTCAATTCTAGATTGCAATCCACTTCAATTCATCTATCAAACTTTCCTCGCCCGCGTGTCCCGCCCGCCATTGATAAGCTGAGGTATTCCATGCCTATAAGCGAATTGCTGCTGGAAATCCTAGTCTGTCCCTTTTGCAAAGCCAAAGTCCTCCTGAAAGAAGACGGAAGCGGATTGAAGTGCGTCGATTGTCACCGCGTTTACCCGGTGCGCGACGAAATTCCCATCATGCTAATCGATCAGGCCACCATTGAGCCATAAAGTCAATGACTCTCCTGGAGCAGTTGCCGCCCGGTTCACGCGTTGCGATCATTCGCCTGCGCTCCCTCGGTGACTGCGTTCTGACTACACCGGCGCTCAGTCTTCTCAAGCGAACTCGGCCCGATCTCAGTGTCGGGATTTCCGTAGAGGAGCGCTTCTCGTCCCTGTTTGAGGGAAACGGAAACGTACAGCGCGTTCTTGCCCCCACTTGGCAGGCAGTCCGCAGCTGGCGACCTAAACTGTGCGTCAATTTGCACGGCGGCACACGCAGCCAGTGGATGACGGGGTTATCAGGCGCTCGCTGGCGTGCCGGTTTTGCCCATCACAACGTTACCTTCGCCTACAACCTGAAAATCCGGCGAGCCCAGCGGATACTCGGCGTAAACCGCACTGTCCATACCGCCGAACATCTTGCCTCGGCCTTCTTCGCCCTTGGCGTTCCGCTTCAGCCGGTACCCCGCGCAGAGCTCTTTGCGGTACCTACAACGATGCAGGGCCGTTATGCCGTCCTCCATCCATTCGCGTCCGCTCCCGAGAAGCAATGGCCGTCCGAGCGCTTCTGCGAGGTGGCTCGTTACCTCAAACTTTGGAATGTGCAACCTGTTTTTCTTGCGGGTCCTGCCGATGATCCCTCTCCTTTTGCGGCACACCAGGTCTCTCGCGGTTCTCTCTCTGAGACCAAGGCACTGATCTCGGGCGCTGCGGTCTTTATCGGTAACGACAGCGGCCCTGCGCACATCGCCGCTGCCTTTGCCGTTCCCAGCCTGGTTTTGTTTGGCAGTTCAAACCCGGCCATCTGGGGGCCTTGGTGCACCGAGTCCGAAATCATCGTTGCTCCCGACGGTCTGCCCAAGGTAACGGTTTCCCGTGTAATCGCCGCCCTCGAACGCCTTCGAACCTTTCAAGAGGCACACGCTTGAAGGAACTCGGCCGGCTTCTGCGGTATGCCCGGCCCTATCTTCCTGCCGTATTCGCTTCAGTGTTCTTCATGGCCGTGGTGGGCGCATCTCAGGGTCTCCTGGCCAAACTGATCCCTCTTATTCTTGACCGGGTCCTTCGTCCCAATCCTGCCGACAACGCTCCAGCCGAGTTGTTTCCCATCCCCTTCACAGGCTTTCACGTTTATCTGCGTGACATCATCCCTTCGTTTGTCACCAACATCTGGACCATGGTGGCAATTGGGCTGCTCATGTGCTTTCTAGCCAAAGGCGTCTGCGACTACGCCGGCAATTATCTGATCAACTGGGTGGGCATCAATGCTATCCAGGACCTCCGGCAGGAAGTCTTCGATCGCGTTCTTCGACAAGACGCAAACTTTTTCGAAAATCAGTCGACGGGCCGCATCATGTCATCCATCATGAGCGACATCGCCCGGCTCCAGGAATCTGTGTCAACTATGCTGGCCGATTGGCTCCGGCAGACGTTTACAGGCATCTTCCTCTTGCTCGCAATGATCAGCATCGATTGGAAGCTCTCCCTGGTTAGCCTGATCGTCTTTCCCGTGGTCGCGTTTCTAACGGTGCGACTCGGAAAACGCATCCGTAGTACAACGCGCCATGCGCAAGATATGGCCGCCGGAATGAGCGAGATTCTCCAGGAGACAATCACCGGACACCAGGTTGTGAAGAGTTTCGGTGCCGAAGACTACGAATCCAAGCGCTTCCGGCTTGCTTTACAGCGGCTCAAAGCGGGTACGCTCCACTACGTTGCGCAACAGGCGCTCGCGTCTCCTATCATCGAGTTTTTCGGAGCCCTCACCATCGTTGGCCTCCTCACTTTCGCCCGCATGCAGGTCCAAACCTCGGCCATGACCGCCGGGAAGTTTACCGCGTTTGTCCTCGCTTTAGTCATGCTGTATGAGCCCATCAAGCGGCTCACCGGAATTCACAACATCTTCCAGGCTGGCATCGGCTCGGCGCTGCGCGTGTTCGGCTATCTTGACCGGCGGGAGGGCGTGCTCGATAAGCCGAATGCCGTGCGCTTGGACAGATTTGAAAGCAGCATCCGTTTCCAGAATGTCAGCTTCAGCTATCCTGCCGCTTCAGACCGTGTCGTGCTGGACAAGGTCAATCTAGAAGTGAGAGCAGGCGAGGTGGTGGCCCTCGTCGGGCCAAGCGGCGCAGGCAAGACGACCTTCGCTAATCTCGTGCCACGGTTCTACGATGCTACAGCGGGCACCCTGACGATCGACGGAATCGACGTGCGCGACATCCGCCTGAACAGCCTCCGGGGCAACATCAGTATCGTTGCGCAAGACACCTTTCTTTTCAACGAAACCGTTTTCGACAATATCGCTTATGGCCGTCCCGAGGCGAAGCAGGCCGACGTCCTTGCCGCGGCGGAACAGGCCCTCGCTCATGACTTCATTATGCAGTTGCCCCTCGGTTACCAAACGCTCATCGGCGAGCGGGGCATGAAGCTAAGCGGAGGACAGCGCCAGCGTCTCGCCATCGCCCGCGCACTTCTCAAAGATGCGCCTATCTTGATTCTCGATGAAGCAACTTCTTCTCTCGATAGCGAATCCGAACGTCTTGTTCAGCAGGCGCTCGCCACTTTGATGAACCGGCGCACGGTGATTGTGATCGCTCACCGGCTTTCCACCATTCGCCAAGCTGACCGGATTGTTGTTCTCGAGGGCGGCAGGATTGCTGAAACCGGAAAGCACGAGCAACTGATTGCTTCTCGAGGCGTTTATGCACGGCTTTACGACCTGCAACACTCCGGCTCCGGAGCGATTGCTGGCTAACGATTGAAGCCGGAATGATGCTTGACCCATCCTCAGACCACTTTTCCGGCACAGCGCCGGTCCGCAGTATGACCGGGTTCGCGCAGGTACGCCGACCGACAACCGCGGGCGAGCTTTCCCTCAGTCTGCGAAGCGTGAACGGCCGTGGTCTCGATTTGCATTTCCACTTGAGTGCAGACTTTGCTCCTTACGAGAATGGTTCGCGCGCTTTGCTTAAGAAGCATATCGCCCGGGGCCACGTTGAGATTCGCGGAGGGCTCACCCGCGATCTCGAAGCGAACCCTCTGGTGTACAACCACGAGTTCGTCAGCCGCTACGTATCACTTTTCGAACGGGCACGTGCCGAGTTTGGGCTCGACAGCAAGCTCGACCTCAACGCTGTTCTTGCACTTCCTGGAGCCTTTGAATTGGTTCGTGACTCCCATACAATCGAGGCCGGCTTCGAAACGGAGTTCTTTCAGACCCTGGAGCGTTGCCTTACCGAACTCAATGCCTATCGCGAACGTGAGGGTCTCGAACTTGCCCGCGCGATCCTAGCGGAAGCAGATCAAATTGATAGTGCAGCCGAACAGATTCAGGCAATTCGCTTGCATGCGCAGAGTCATTTCGAGGCGAGGCTACGCGATCGTCTTCGGGAGTTGCTAGCCGGCACGGGCCTTTCCGAGGCTCGCCTGACCGAAGAAGCCGCCCTGCTCGCTGACCGCTCCGATATTCAGGAAGAATTGACCCGTCTGGCGGTACACACCAAAGAGTTGCGGCGCTTAATTGCCGGGGGCGGAGAGATCGGGAAAAAACTGGACTTCCTACTTCAGGAGTTAGGCCGCGAGACAAATACCACCCTCTCCAAAACATCTGGAGTCGGCGAAACAGGTCTCACCATTACCGCTGTTGCGCTTGGAATTAAGGCTAATATCGAGAGGATACGGGAACAGGCTCTCAATCTTGAATAGCCCCTCATTTGAAGATCAAATCTGGAAGAACCGGGACGAATCCGGCCAGCGCGAAACGATCGTTTTCATCATTTCTGCCCCTTCCGGATCCGGGAAGTCGACTCTTGTTAATCGCTTGCTCGCCAGCGAATCGGGTCTTCGGTTTTCCGTGTCCTATACAACACGAAAACTACGCGGTAATGAAAGGGCCGGCGAAGACTACGTCTATATCTCCCGCCAGGAATTTGAGGAACGTCGCGAGCGAGGCGAATTCCTGGAGCACGCCGAAGTATTTGGCAACTACTATGGCACTAACCGCGAAGTACTGCGACAGGCTCACCGCGAAGGAAAGGACCTGATCCTCGACATCGACGTCCAAGGTGCGAGACAATTGAAGGAAAGTATTCCGGAGGCGGTCAGCATTTTCATCCTGGCACCCTCACGCGACATCCTGGAGCAGCGCTTGCGGTCGCGATCCGAGGATTCCGAAGAAACAATTCGGCGCCGGCTGCGGGACGCGGCCGACGAGATCAGTAACTATAAGCAGTACGATTATGTACTGGTAAACCACCAGGTAGAGGAATCGGTCGCTACCTTGACGTCTATTGTCAAAGCAGAACGCGTTCGACGTTCCCGTATGGAAGAACAGATCAGGCCGATTCTGAGAAGTTTTGAGGATCAACCACCGTTCCTCTTTTGAACAAAGAGGCAGCGGTTTTTTGCAGCAAGAGGAGAACAAAATGGCAGAAAGAAGAAGCACCCACTGTATTCCGGACGATGTTTCAGGCAGCACTTACCGGTTCATCATTGTGGCCGCGAAACGAGCTCGGCAGTTGCAGAACGGACAGCGCAGCGTCTTGCCTGCCACAAACCGTAAGCCTACCGTGCTGGCGATGGAAGAGGCCCGCCGCGGACTAGTTCCTTACGAAGACGCAATCCAGCAGGAAGAACTAGAGCGAGCCCTGGCCACCGAATAGCGTGCCAGATGAACGTCGTCCTTGGTGTTGGAGGCGGAATCGCAGCCTATAAGGCCGCTGAACTGGTCCGCGTTCTCCAAAAATGCGGGCATCGTGTCCGGGTCGTGATGACCGGGGGTGCGCAAGAATTTATCCGTCCCCTTACGTTTGCCGCTCTGACTGGACACAAGGTCATCACCGGCCTTTGGTCCGGTAACGACGCCGAGGATACGCTCTCAAGCGCGGTCGAACACATCGCCGTCGCCCAGGAGAACGACGTTCTGGTTGTTGCACCTGCCACAGCTGACCTAATCGCAAGGTTCGCCTCCGGCTTAGCCGATGATTTTCTTTCCACGTTGTATCTTGCGTTTACAGGGCCAGTCATTCTTGCCCCCGCAATGAACACTACAATGTGGAACCATCCGGCGACTCAGGCGAACCTGAACGTTCTTCGAGGTCGCCGGTGTTCCATTATCGACCCGGACGAGGGATGGTTAGCTTGCGGCACCATGGGGCCCGGACGCTTGCCCGATCCTGAGAAAATAGCCGGCCGAATCGACGCCCTCACACACACGAAGAAAGATCTGGCTGGTGAGGTCATCTTGATTACCGCCGGCCCTACCCAGGAGCCAATCGACCCGGTTCGCTTCATCAGCAATCGCTCGAGCGGCAAAATGGGTTATGCCATCGCAGAGGCTGCTGCCCGCCGTGGTGCACAAGTTCTGCTCATCTCGGGACCGGTAAGTATTCCGGCTCCGCAATCCGTTCCCACCCTTTTCGTCAAGACCGCTCGTGAAATGAGAAACGCCGTCATGGATCACCTGAGCGACGCAACGATCATCATCAAGAGTGCAGCTGTAGCTGATTACCACGTCTCGAACGTGCCCACACAAAAACTGAAAAAAACAGCCACACGCCTTTCACTGGAGCTTGATCCAACGCCCGATATCCTGGCTGAGATCGGTCACCACAAGGGCGACCGCCTGCTGATCGGTTTTGCTGCGGAAACTGAGAACCTGATCGAGGAAGCCAAAAGGAAAATGGCGTCGAAAAACTGCGACATGGTCGTGGCCAACCTAGTCAATCAGGAAGGGCTCGGGTTTGAATCTGATCAGAACGAGGTGGAAATCATCACTCGCACTGGGCACAGAGTGCACGCCGGCCCTGCTGCCAAAGGCGAAATAGCAGAGCGGATTCTGGACCAGGTAGCCACGCTTCACCTCTCTTTGCGCACCGACGACGTATTGGCATAACGTACCGGCATGACACGCCAGCAAATTCGCTCCTATCTGGAGTTCTATCGCGATCTCGGCATCGAATCGGTTTACTTG
>CAXTMN010000175.1:3166-7517 GCA_964245395.1 uncultured Bryobacteraceae bacterium | reverse complement strand
GCGTAGCGCCCGCCGCCCAGCGGCTTCGTTCAAGTCGGCATCTCGGAGAAGTGAGGCGCGATAACTCTCGATCAGTCGCCCGGGCTTTACGAACGTATATTCACAACGCTTCCCAGGTCGAAACTGAGATACAGGACTATTGCCGAGTAGCTTGCCGATTCGGCAACTCTCGATTTGTGCATCACTCACGGATTAGCGATCAGCGAATTGAGCAACGCACTTTTCCCAGCAATCAAGTTGGGCGGAGAGGCCAACCTGAGGCAAGGGTGCCTCAGGAATCTTTGAGCCTGCCCCCTGGAGTGAGACAAACAGTTAAGACACTGTTGACCGTTCGATAAAAACAATCGACGCAATATCACACGGGAGGAGGCACTTTTATTCCCGTGCGGGGATTATTGATTTCCTGTAAATGCTCCACGATTGCTGCGGCCGTAGATTTTGGATTTTCACGTTGTGGAAAATGGCCGACCCCTTCTAGCAGCGAACGCTTATAGCCGCTGGTGAAGTAGCGTTCTGCGCCGTCTGTTGTTTCAGTCAACTCGCAGTGATCGATCAGCCCGTGGAGCAGAAGAGTGGGAGTGCTTAGGGCCAATGCCGACTCAAAGCGAGCCTGTAGTACGGCGTACTTGGGATCGAGTTCTGCGTGGCCCCACCGTGAACGGTATCCGTGAAGAACAACAGTCTGAAAGTCATCGCCCGTCCAACTCTTCGCAGCTTCGTTGAACTCAGAGAGGGCGTACCAGCCATCAGGGCTCCAGGCGTCCCACTGAGCTTTGCCGAAAGCAACAGGATCCTCCCGGAACTTCTTCTCGCCGGGTTTGGTGCAGAGCAGCCACTGATACCAGAACGCTCGCGCCTGGGGTAATTTCGGTGGCGTTGCCTTCCCCGGCTCGAATGGAACCGAGATGGCGACCAATGACTTTAGCCGCTGCTGGTAGAGCGCTGACAGAGCATACCCTGTTCGCGCACCCCAATCGTGTCCGACGAAATGAAAGCGCTTCAACCGGAGATGGTCCGCTAACTCGATGATGTCGCGGGCGAAGGCGACAGGCTGTCCTGTGCGTCGCGGCTTTCGTCCTAGGAGTGGTCTGCGAAAGGTGCTCGGTCCGTAGCCGCGAAGGTAGGGTGCGATCGTCTTGTACCCTGCCTCATGCAGTAATGGGAGCACTTTGTCCCAGGTACGTGGGGAGTCCGGCCATCCATGCACCAGGATCAGCGGTTCGCCCGTGTTCGGTCCATTTTCCTCGTATGCCAGTCGTAAAGCTGGCGTCTTTACCCGTTTCATTTCGCAAGGCCGGTTAGATGCGTCAACCGGGACGGAGATAGCTGGCTTCTGCTAAGAACGTACGGGCCCGGGGCATTGCCCCGCACGACGAAACGAATACCTGCCGTGTTTCTCTACGGTAACTGTCAGCCCTGTTGCAGAATATATAAGCAGATGGCTGTTTACACTGTTTACCGTGACGACATAGAGACCGTTGAGTCTGACGAACAAGAAACGCATGACAAGATCATCAAGCTGATGACGGATGGCATGCATCTGGTGCGCGAAAAATCGGGCGAGAACGTCCGCATCTCCCATGCCAAAGCCTTTGGCCTGCTTGAGGGTGAACTCCTGGTGCGGGAGGATCTGCCACCGGAGTTAGCGCAAGGTCTGTTCGCGCATCCGGGAAGTTACCCCGTGTTAGTGCGTCTTTCTACTGCTCCGGGCGAGATCAATGATGATTCGAAGATGAACACCGCTCGCGGAATGGCGATCAAGATCTTCAACGTGCAGGGCCCCAAGTTGCCTGGCCATACTGCGGATACGCAGGACTTTGTCCTGGATACGGGCAAGCAATTCATTAATAGCGGAGCGAAGGCGTTTCTCCAGACATTCAAGCCGAACGCCACAATCGCTCCGAAGCTCTCTGACTCGGTGAAGGGCGCTGTCTCGGACATCTCGCGGGTCACCAATGCGGCTCTGAATGCTGTCGGTCTGAACTCCGAAAAGCTGGACTTTTTTGGCCATGAAAGAAAGCACCCCTTGGCGGAAGAGTATTACTCACAGACTGCTTATCGCTTTGGAGAGTACATTGCGAAGCTAGGAGTCATTCCGGACACGCCTGGGTTGAAGGCGCTTTTCACTCAGCCGTACGATCCCGAAACGCCCGACGCTTTCCGGGAAGCGACGAATGCCTTTTTCCGCGCGCAACCGGCTGAGTTCATCGTTGCGGCTCAACTGAATACTAGTTTGGATGAGATGCCCATCGAGGATGCCCAAGCCGAATGGCCGGAAGCGTTATCGCAGTATCAGCCCGTCGCCCGCCTGATTCTGCCGGTGCAAACCGCGTTTGATACAGCCAAGAACGCGTTTTTCGAAGATCTCTCGTTCTCGCCTGCTCACGGGTTGCAGGCGCACCGGCCGTTAGGGTCAATTAATCGCGCGAGACTAGCGGCCTACCGTGCGCTGTCTCAGATACGGCGGTCGGAGAACCACAAGTCGACTGCTGAGATCACCAGCGCAAACGGAGTTCCTGCTTAAGGCTGACTCTGCGAAGACTCTCGCGAGACGCAATGGCCAAGGCTGATGGACAACCTCGGCCATTGCACGACTTGATCGGTTTAGGCGCGACGACGCTTTCCCCACAGTACGCCAAACCCAATCGCAGCGATACCGACGAGACCCACGCTGGCGGGTTCCGGCGTAGCAGCCAGTTGATCAGCGATTACCGCATAACCCGCTGCGTTCGGATGTACGTTCCCAATCGGTTCGATGCCCGGATCCGCTCCGGGAGAGGTAGAGCCAGCCGGATACTGGCTGATGTACGTCAGTGCAGCCTCGTTGCCCAGGAATGCTGTGTTGGTGTCGACGTACGTTGCGCCGAATTGGGCAGCCAGGGATTGGATGACCGCATTGAGTTCCGGTCCTCCTTGAGCAAAGATGGGTGCGGCAGGATTTGTCGGGTCGGCCGGAAAAGGATTATAGTAGCCGAGCAGATAGAGGTTTGCTCCCGGTTCCAACGAGTGAATTCCTGCGAGCACGTTTGCGTAGTTGGTCTGGTAGGTCGCAAGCGTTCCTGGCAACATGGCAAGCGCCTGACTGGCGGGCAAATTGGCGAGCGCAGCAAGCTCGTTAAAGCCCAGAGTGATGCTGATGGTATTAATCGTATTTCCGGCAGCGGACTCCGAGGCTGCCAGGCTTCGAAACATGTCAGCCTGTGGTGTGGTTGGACTGTTGGCGTAATTTAGATTTTGTGCCGCCAGTTGCGCATCAGTGCGCCCCACGACTGGCGTTGTTCGCCCCGCACCGTTCATAAAACTCGCCGCCGTCTCGCCGTCGATGGCCAGATTGACAACCGTAGGCGCCGTCCCACCGTTCCGGCTCCCTAGAGTGCTGGCGAAATCGGCCACGTATCCGCGGTCACCGTATGAGGGGACATAATTCAAGTCCGTCTCGCCAAAGGTGATCGAGTCTCCGAGTCCGACGTAGACCGACGCCGCTGAACCCGTTCCGGCGCCAATGAAGGCGAGCCCGCTCAAAAGGCACACGGAGGGCGCCACCAAAAACCGTCTCATAATTTCTCCTTGTGTAACTCGGTTTAAAAAAGAAGCCGTTAAGAACGCTCCTGTCTTTTCAGAAGCAACGGTGTGCTGATCAGGCACGTTAGCTGCGTCTTGACACATTTCGCGTTCACCAATTTGACAGCGAAAACAAGCTTCTGATTACTCCTGAGAAGCTCGGCTCGGTACCGGAACCCGCAGCGCTTCCTTCCGTACTTGGAAGGTCAGCAAGCATCATCCGACCAGGCGCAGATACCGTAGGTGAGATTTTGCTCGTCGCTGAGCGTTCAATCACCGGCGACAAAAAATCAATGCCGTTATCCTCGGGTGTTCGTGACAGCTCGCTGCAAGTGGGTATGCGCTGTGCATTCTACTAGACATCACAGCTCTTCAGATAAGTATTACGCTACAACTTACAGTCCGTGTGAATGTACAACTCAATTTGGAAAACTACCACTGACAGAAAGAAGCAAGAGACCATGCCCATGAAGAACCCGCCGCATCCCGGAGATTTCATTCGCACCGAAATCGTCCCGCTGGGCTTTCCGTAACGGCGGCCGCCACTGTGCTTCGGGTGTCCCGTCCTGCGATGTCCAGCTTGCTGAACGGCAAGGCCGGGTTATCGGGTGATAGCGTTGCGGATAGAGAAGGCATTCGGTGTGAAGATGGACACGCTCATGCGAATGCAGTCGTCTTATAACATTGCCCAAACGCACCAGCGGGAGAAGCAAATACGGGTGCCACGGTTTCAGCAGCCCTCCGACGTTCACCTGTAAAGCAGGTATTGCAAAAGTAAATTTGTCCGCAG
>CAXTMN010000175.1:0-3156 GCA_964245395.1 uncultured Bryobacteraceae bacterium | reverse complement strand
AGGGTCATCGTCCCGCTCGGGTTGGCCTCAACCTGAGACGCCGATCACCTAGCGCGAAATTGGCTTAGGCAACTAATCACCCGTCCCTCGTTGCGGCGCTCACTGGTATGCGATCAGCGAGTTGAAAAACAACTTGAACGATTGATAGCTCTGGGCCCGGTACTGTGGCCTCATCCCGAACAGAATGATGTGGCCGCTTCCCGTTTTCGCATCGACCAGCGCGCTTTTTCCCGCAATCAAGTTGGCGCCGAGGAGCCAGCCCGAGGCAAGGATGTTCCCGTCCGGATAGGAAGCGACCGATTGCTGATTGGAGGTGAAGGTGGGGCTTTGCTCGCTCCAAATCGTTATGCGCTCCGGCAAGCCGCGTGTAAGAGGACTGCTGAGATCGAGCTTCACGTTCAGGAGAGAACCGGGCGAATAAAAACTGCCGGCGGCACGAGGAGCAGGTGAGCGCTGGCGGGATCCGCCCGGAGGTGGCGTGGCGTTTACTCCGGGGTTGCCCGGCTGGTCGCCTCCGGCGGTAGCACGGTGTCCGCTGAGAACATCGCTCGCATCCGCGCCCAAATCTTCGATGCAGAATGCGCTGGAGTGATTGAAGCAAAGCACGGTACCGCCGCTCGCAGCGAACTGCTTGACGGCATCCGTTCCGGCGCTACCGATGCCTCCGACATATTCGTCCGGCATGGAGCCTTTGGCGAAACCGTCTTTAATGCTCGCCTGAGTCTGGTCCGGAAACACGAGGACGTCGAACTTGTCTTTCAAGTTGCCTGACTGCAGGTCGGCATTGGTTACGTTCTTGTAGGGGAAGCCGAACTTCTCGAGCAGCCAGCGAGTCCAGCCTTCGTCCATAGAAGGAACCCAGCTTTTGTAGAGAGCGATGCGAGGCTGCCGGATCTGCCGCCAATCCGCACTTTGACTGGAGGAGGAGAAATCGCCGGTTTGATGATTGCGCCAGACTGTTTTGCCGGAAGCCCAGAGCGCGGTAACGGTATGCCACGAATCGGTATCGGATGCGGAGAGAGCCTGCGGAGGCGCAGCGTCAAAGGGGAAGGACTCCTTCGAGAGAGGACCCGCAATGGGTGTATCGGTAGTTCTGGCCTCGACACCAAAGAGGAGCGGCAGCGTTTCGGCTGTCGTATCGTAGGGCCGCTTGGGAGGACCGCCTGGATACATGTGTTCGTCGGGATAGTTCTGCCGCTCGAGCAAGGCTTTCGCATATCCGCTATAAGGCTGCTGCATGAGTATCACGTGATCTCCATTTGAAGCCTTGGAGATTTCTACTTGTCCGAAAGCGAGGGTCTCCAGCATGCGCCGGGTTGCGCCCGGATCGCGCTGTTCTGCAGGGATGATGTAGGCGTACGGAGTCGTGCGCGCGACCTGATGCTGGCTCACTTTATAGAAATTGCGCAGCATGTCTTCCCGATGAATCGCGGCATTGTAAAGGCAGGACTCGAAGGCGATCTGCTGATAGTCGATGATGTCGCGAAGATGCCAGACTCCGCCTCGCCAGGGCTCCAGATAATTCCAGCTGCGCTCCTGAGCGTTGTAGCCGAGGGGATTCGTGGCCAGTTGATCGAACCTAAGGGTCGTTGGTGTTGCCAGTTCGGCGCTGGCCGACTCAGTGAGAATGCGCAATCCGGCATGGAAGGCCTGGTAATGCCGGGCTGGTGACCAGAAATCATAAGCAGCATGGATAGCCACTCCGACTTTGCCGGCGGCGGTGAGATCGGTGGCCATCGAAGTGCCGATCATGTTCATTTCCTGAGCCACGATGGGATCGATGTTGGGCTCAATCGGATCGAGCCAGGGTGGAATAAAGATACGTGAAGCATTTGCACCCTGCTGATGAACGTCGTAGACAATTTCGGGATGCCAGACGTTCTGAATTCCACCGATGGTGTTGCGTGTCTCCGGCTGAGAGAACATGTACCAGTCGCGATTATTGTCGTGGCCGGTGTAGTGGTGCCACAGTTCCGGGGGCCCTGACCCTTCGTAGGGTGTGTTCAGCGTTTTGCGATACCAGCGCGTGACAATGTCGACCCCATCGGGATTCAGAGAAGGTACCAGGATCAGAATGGTGTTTTGGCGAATGGTCCCGAAGCGTGACGACTTGTCCGTCAGCAGGCGATAAGCGAACTCCACCGCGCTATGGGTGGAGGCGACTTCGGTAGCGTGAATGGAGCACGTGATCAGGATGATGTTCTTGCCTTGCAGGAACATCGGTTCGGCCTGAGCGGGCGAGGTAAGACGGGGGTCTGCCAGGCGGCGCTGAATTTCGCGATACCGGTCGAGCTGCTTCATCGTTTCCGGAGAACTGATAATGGCTTCGATAAAGGGGCGACCCTCGGCTGTTTTGCCCACTTCACGGACTTGAATGGACTGCGGACTGGCTTTCTGCAGCTTGTAGAAATAGGAGACAACCTGATCCCAATCGAGCAGCACCCGGTCAACGCCGATCTTGTGGCCGAAGTGACTCTCTGGAGTAGGCACCGGCTCGGCTGCCAGTGTGGCGGCTGAGAGGATGAGAGTCGCAACAAGAGTTGGAACACGCAACCATCTATTCGCCATTGGATGCCGTGCCGTAATAGATCCCGTTGAATATGAATTTGAACGTAGCTTGAGGCTGGCCGCGGAAGGCAACTTCAGGACCAAGCAAGAAGACCTTCCCTGCCCCCACAGATGCTTCCGCGATGGCTACACCACCGTCGAGATACTGCTGGCCCCAGGCCCAACCGCTATGGAGTGGCGTTCCGTTCGCAAACCAAGCGACCGGTGAGGTTTTTTTCAGGCTCGCGTCTGGATTCAAACGGAAGACTGGACTCCTGTCGAAGAACACGTCGACTTGGTCCGGCATTCCGTAAGCAAGGGGATTCGTATTGTCGACGCTGACTGTGAGGAGAGACCCAGGGATGAAAAACTTTTCGGGAGGCAAGGGGCGGCTTTTTCCCTCAGCGGTCAGTTCGGTCAGCGCACTCGAGACCGGCAGATGAAGGTAGCCGGCAAGGGACGTAGACGAGCCAATAGAAACGACCGAGCCACCGGCTTCGACGAACTTCTGTATCTGCGGAACCGTCTTCTCAGGCGTAACATGTCCCAGCCAGGGGCGAAACTCTGCCGGAATCTCTTCGGGTTTCGGCTGTTTCCCGAAGAAGCCTT